>CAJWWH010000077.1 GCA_913048545.1 uncultured Opitutia bacterium
CCCAACATGCGAACAAGCGAAGCATGGCTGCGCTCAGGAGGCAGGTCCTCAAGCTTGGACACCGCGGCGGTGCGTACCACGGACTCATTGGAGTCCAGATTGCGGCGTGCTTCATCAAAGGAGGCGTCACTGAGAAACCGCCGTAGGGCGAGCATGGCTCCGGCCCGGGTAAAAGCGGGGGATTCCGAATCACGACAGGTTGCCAGGAGAAGTTTTTCCGCTTCCGGTTTTCCGGTACGAAACGCATGAAAAGCCTCCGGGTGACGGACCTCTTTGGGCCGGTCGGGCCCCTTGAAACGGTCCACTGCATCGGCAGCCCACTGGGCGTCCTGATCTGTATGACAGAGGTTGCAGGCATTGGGGGATCCGTGTTTCACGGAAAGATCGGGACGGGGGATTCGTATACTGTGGTCCCGGCGATCGTCAATGCCCATATAAGTCTTTTCCGGCATATGGCACTCCACACACTGTGCCCCCTTGGTTCCGGATTGATGAAAATGGTGGGCGGGGGTGTCAAAACCGGTGGGGTTTTTCTCATTGGGCACATGGCAACGGGTGCAGAGTTGATTGGTGTAAGTGTGCAATTTCACGGTGTGCGGATCGTGGCAGTCGACACATTTGACCCCCTGATGAAACATTTTACTCTGGATATAAGACCCGTAAACATAGACTTCGTCGTCAATTTGTCCGTCCACATGATAGGTGGGCACACTCATGTCGGGGGACCAGGGTTGGGTCACTTCGGGCAGAAAATGATCAAGGAATTGACTTCCCGCATGATGGCCCGGATGAACAAAACCGCGACGGGCATGACACTTGGCACAGGACTCAATCTGGGCAACATTAGTGCTGTTCAAATCAGCCAAACCGAAATAAGAGTCTTTGCCCCACCCCGTTCCGGCACGGGCAAATTCAACATGATTCTTTCCGGGACCGTGACAGGATTCACAGGCCACATTAATTTCTGAATAGGCAGTGGAAAAAACCTGGCGGGCATCGTCAAATTCCTTACGTAAATTAGTCGAATGACAATCCGCGCACATGTGATCCCAATTCTGCATGGAACGGGTCCAAAAAAGCGGGTCATCATGGGCAATTTTTTCATCGGGATAAAGGTGGTACCATTCTTTTTTCTCCACATCCCAGCAGGTGGGTAAAACCTGCATCCGGCCATCCGGGAACTTGACTAAAAATTGCTGAAGTGGTTCCCAACCAAAGGTGTATGAAATTTCGAAGGTTTCCATCTCTCCCTCCTGATTATTCGTTTCCACCATGTATTTCTCCCCGTCCATGAAGAATTTTGTGGTGATCCCGTAATGGACAAATTCAGTGTTATTGAAATCTGCCCGCACGGTCCCGGGACCGGGAATTTCCATGGCATGATAATGGTGGGATTCCTCCCACTTGGCGTGAGCCTCGGCATGGCATTCAGCGCAGGTCGCAGCCCCCACATATTCATCCAACCGGTTGTCTCCCAGCTCCTTACTTCTACTCTCATTGTTCACCCCGTCTTCCTCGTTTCCGCAGGAAAAAAGGAAAAAACATAAGGACAGGTAAGCACTCGCCGAGCCTATCAGAATCTTTCTCTTGGTGAACTTCGACATGGGACAGAAATAAATATCATGCACATCTTTCAAAATCTGGCAACGCCAACCAAGGTTTCGTCCCTTGACAAGCTACTTTCATTTTTTCACCTTTATTTGATCCTCAATCCTGATTTCCTATGAGCATTTATATCAATATCAACCAGCAGCAGGAGGGTCCGTACTCACCGGACCAGATCAATAAAAAGCTTCAAAACGGTCAAATCTCTCCTGAATCCCCTGCCTGGACGGAGGGAATGCCGAATTGGCAACCTCTTTCCACACCCGTGTTTGCTCAGATAGGAATCATCCTTTCGCCCCCTGAAACAAACAATTTGGGAAGTATCGAACAACAGTTCAATTCAGGTGTTGCCCAAGATCTGAGGAGGTTCTCGGTCATGAAAGCAATTGGAGACGCTTTTGCTTTTTTTATGGCCAACCCAGTCGGCTCGATGGCCTATCCAATTATTTCCTTTATTCTAAGCCCGACTGGGATTGGTTTTTTCCTCGTTCCGCTCACTGGCATTAACTTACTCGCCTGTGCAAAAAACTATCAAATGACCCAAAAAAAAATGGAATTGGGTGAGTTATTTGATTTTTCTGGAGCAGTTGAAAAAATATTGGGCCCGATTGTTATCGGATTTATGATTGTAGTAGGTTTCGTATTTCTGATTGTACCGGGAGCAATCTTTTCACTCTGGTGGGCATTTACCCCCTGTGTGCAGGCGGACCAGCCTACTCTTTCCTTTACTGATTCGATGAAGGAATCGAGAATTGCGGCCAAGGGGAACTGGTTGAACATGTTACTGCTTTTCATTTTGCTCGGATTTCTTCAAGTCCTCGGTGCTTTGTGCCTCGGAATTGGGTTACTCATTACAATTCCGGTGGCTCACCTCGCACTTTATTTCGCTTATATTCAGTGCAAAAAACGGACTGATTAGAAAATTGCCTAAATTATTTATACCGATTCCGGTTTAATTGAAGTATCAGCAAGAAAACTAAATAAATTCTGAGGACGCTCAGTTTTGAAATTATTACATTGCTCGAGGTAATATTATTTAATCTTTTGTGAATCGATTTTCTTTGTCCAAAAAAGTACAATATAAGCAGATCTTTCTTAAAGAACTATGCTCGATTACATTCAGACACATTATATTTTAACCGGGAGGAAATAATAATTTTTCCTTGCAGAAGGCATTAGTTCGCTACAAATTAGTTTATTATGAAATTGGCATATTTTATCTCTTCAATATTAACCCTATTATGGTGCACGAGTTCCTATGGGGTGAACCGTGATTTCCACTCTAAAAATGGCCAAAAAATAAACGGGAATGTGGTCAAATATTTCGAAGATGGGGATGTCCTTCTCAAACGGTCTAAGGACATGCAACTTTTTCGTATCAGTCTGGACATTTTTACTGAGGACGATCAGGCGTTTGTCAAAAACAATTTCCCGCCTAACCACGATGCTCTGCCCACCTTTAGTCGCCCCCTTTCTGATAGGGATCTTGCGATCAATGCCCAGTTTATCGACCGGATTGTGGAAGCAAAATTGCGTTCTTACAACCAACGACCCAACAAGGAAATCTCCAACGAAACTTTTCTTCGTCGGGCTTACCTCAAAATAATCGGACGTATTCCCACTTTGGATGAATCCCAAGAGTTTTTGGCCGAAAGGGATCGAACGGCACGAACAAAACTAATCGACAAATTACTTGCATCGGAAGGGTACAACCAGAACTGGTACATTTATTGGGCTGATATACTGAGGGCAAAAACGAGAGCGAACAATCAGGATTCAGACGGTTATCCCTTTGTTCGATTCATCAAAGAATCAATTGCGGTCAACAAACCCTATGACAAATGGGTAAATGAAATGCTTTCCTCCACCGGTCCGATGTGGGAAAGAGGAAATGGTGCAGTAGGATATTACTACCGAGACCAAGGCATGGGATTGGACAACATGGCCAACACAGTACGGGTTTTCCTTGGAACCAGTCTTGAGTGTGCCCAATGCCATGATCATCCATTTGATCGCTGGACTCAGAAACAATTTTATGAGATGGCCGCTTTTACCCATGGTGTGGGCAATGTGCGTAGAAAAGACGACGAATTGAGCAAACTCAACAAATTGGTTCGCTCCGCCCGCAGGGAAAATGCGGAGAATGGAAATAACATTCGTCGGGCATTTGAATATGTCACTGATATTCTTAATCCCGGATTAGACGACCCGGGAAAAGGATCAATATCCCTGCCCTATGATTATCAGTATGACAATGCCAAACCGGGTGAAAAATTAGAGGCAAAAACTATCTTCGGTCTTGTGGTGGAATTGGATGAGAATTTGGAGGAAAAAGGTTCTCGTTCCTCGTATGCCAGTTGGTTGGCATCGCCCGACAACCCTCGGTTTTCCACTGTGATCGCAAATCGTCTTTGGAAAACTGCCTTCGGCTACGGTCTAATCGAACCAGTCGACAACATGTATGACGACACCCTTCCAACCCATCCAAAGTTAATGCTTCATTTAGAAAAGTTAATGGTTGCACTCGATTACGATATGAAAGAATTCCTCCGTATCATTTACAACACCAAGTCTTTCCAAAGGGAAGCACCTTCTCGGGAAATCGCTGCAAGAGATACAAAAGATGAGACGATGCCTCCAGAGGTCAAATGGGTTATTTCCGGCCCCAACCCAAACTATCCCAGACGCGGTGCTGCTCCTTACTTTTACCAGGGACCAGTTATGGAAAGAATGTCCGGTGAGCAAATTTGGGACTCTTTAGTGACTTTGAATTACCCTGATTTAGACACAAGAATTAACAGTCGAACACCGGATGACCGATTTGACCGATATGTGAAGTATTCCGAAATGAGTGCCGAGGATATTTTCGACGAAGTAATGACCCGTTTAAAATCGAACAAAAAACCTGAAATGAACATGGCGACTAAATCGCCCCCGATCAACGAAAAGTGTCCAATCAAAACCACCCGAGACGTAAACCCCAACATCACTGCTAAAAATTCCAAGGGTGAAACAGTGGCATTTTGTTGCAATGGATGTAAAAACAAATTCATGGCCTCCCTCCCCGCTTCTGTTAAGAATGCACAGATTGCGAGTAAACAAATGGCCCCGTTGAATGAAATGTGTCCGATTAAAACTGATCGAAGAGCCGATCCTGACATCACTGCTAAAAACTCCAAAGGTGAAACAATAGCGTTTTGCTGTAATGGGTGTAAGAACAAGTTTGCCGCATCTCCCGAAGCCTCAGGCAGCAATATGATGATGGCGGGTATGGGAATGAACTCAGAATCCGCGAATAACAACGAATCATATAATCGAAAAGGTACACCTACACGGGATGCAAAGTCACTGAGAGCTGCGGAAGTTGGCGACCCCGCTCCCCGTGGGCACATCATACTTCAGTTCGGAGGTTCGCCCCGTGATCAAATTCAAGTCTCTCACAAAGAAGCAGCCGTTAATCAAGTGCTGGCAATGATTAACGGATATGCCGAAACATACTTGGTGAACAACAAAAAGTCAGTGACTATGAATAAAATTGCCGAGGAATCTTCCATGGAAGATAAGATCAATACCGCCTTCCTCGCAATCCTTCAGCGAAAGCCCAACACTCGTGAATTAACCGATTTCAAGGACATGATCAAAAAATTAAATGTGGATGATTATCATAAAGACATAGTTTGGGCTCTTCTAAACAGTCATGAATTCATGTTTGTTCAATAACACTTAACTGTATATAACGGAGAATATCATAATGAAATCAGACATCTTAAAATTAAACGAACTAAATAGAAGAGAATTTATCACCAGTGCTGCGAAAGCGTGCCTGGGAGTCGGTCTTTTACCTATGGCTGGATCTTATATACACAACAGTGTCAGTGCTCTTGAACCCGGTGCCCGTCCAGCCACCGCAAGATATGTTATTTATCTGAACATGGGTGGTGCAATGTCTCATTTGGATACATTTGGTACAAACCCGGACGCACCGGATATCCAAGGACCCACCAAATCCATTCCTACAACTGCTGATGGTATTCTTATTTCCGAAAACCTTCCCGAAACAGCCAAACACATGCACAACGGTGCCCTGATTAAAACCATGGTGACCAGTCAGGGTGCCCATGAGCAGGCCAGTTATTTGATGCATACCAGTTATCTCAAACGGGGAACCATCGCTCATCCCACTTTCGGAAGCTGGGTATCCAAACTTTCAGGTAGTATTAATTCCACCATTCCCTCCAATGTTCAAATTGGACAAAATCCTGCCGGTGCCGGATTTCTGGAGTCAAAATTCGGCCCTCTCCCTATCGGCAATCCTTCTGCCGGATTAGCGAATAGTAAAATAGCTGATTACCTTGACGAATCTCGTTTTGGTGGAAGATTGGCACTCGCACAAAAGATGAATGCCTCCTATCTTGATCAATACGACCAGAAGCAGGTCCGAGCCTACTCGGATCTTTACAAAGACGCGATCAAACTCATGAGAAGCGAGGATTTGAAAGCCTTCGATATTACCCAAGAACCCAAGCAAATGCATGATCTATATGGCGATTCGAATTTTGGCCAAGGTTGCCTGTTGGCTCGCAGGTTGATTGAAAATCAGGTCCGTTATGTAGAAGTCAGCCGCGGTGGTTGGGACACACACGATAACAATTTCGAAGCGGTTGCTGAAAACTGTGTAGATCTTGACAAAGCATTGAGTGCTTTGCTCTTAGACTTGGAAATGCGCGGATTACTCAAGGAAACGATGGTCGTCCTGACATCTGAATTTGGTCGGACTCCAACCATTAACCCCAGGGATGGTAGAGATCACTGGCCCTATGGATTCACCACTTTTCTTGCCGGAGGTGGTGTCAAAGGAGGAACATCCTACGGAAAAATGGACAAAGTGGGAAGAAATCCAGCAGAGGGTAAATTTATTGATCCAGCCTCTTTGAACGCAACCATTGCACACGCAATGGGACTCCCCTTGAACGATGTGCAATATTCACCTTCTGGTCGACCTTTCACAGTGGCACATGATGGGACTCCATTGTTTGATGTTTTGGCGTAGATCGAAGTAATCATAATGGTGGGACATTGGGGCGGAATCTTTTTCGTATTATTCGGATTATTCGGATTTCTGAATCTTTCATCGGGACAGGAAGAGTTTCGAGCTTTTACCGCTGCCTCCGGTCAGGCATTTACCGGGAGAGTGCTTAGTTATGAAGGTCAGACTTTTTACATCGAAGGAAAAGATAAAAAGCTCTATCCCGTTCCCTTTAAGCAACTTTCAGCACCGGATCAAAAATATTTGATTGAGATTGCCCAAGCGGGCAAAATACCAAAAGGTGATCCAAGGACACTCAAACTGGATGACTCCCCCGCGAAAGAACCTGCAGTTTCCGATGCGAAGGAAGTGGAAACAAGAGCAGAACCGGTTGAGAAGCCCAAGCCTAGCTTTCGTTCCGGCTCTTTTTTCGCATACAAACCGGTAAACTTAGGACAGGATCCATCCATTACCCTTTCAGCTGAAAAAGTCTCGGTACTGCCAGCTCCTGGTGAGGCGATAGATTTCAAGCAACATGTCCTGCCAATCATGGAGGAACGTTGTTTCAGTTGCCACAATGCACCCTATGATAAAAATGGACGAACTATTCACCCCAAGGCGGGACTGCGTTTGGACACATACGAATGGGTAATGAAAGGGAACCTGGACAATACCGTTGTGGAAGCGGGGAATGTTGTCGATAGCTATTTACACGAAGTTGTTACCCTGGATGAAGAAGACGACATGTTCATGCCCCCCAAGGGCGGTCCATTGAGTGCTGAACAAATTGATGTGATCAAGCGGTGGATCGAAGAAGGGGCAAAAGAATCTGCAGTTGGTGGAGAAGTTGCGTCCACTGATATGAGTAAAGGTATCAGTTTTCACGATCATATCTTCCCATTGATCGAGGAACGCTGCTTGGATTGCCACAGTGAACCCTATGTCAAAAATGGTCGAACCATTCACCCGAAAGCCGGTCTTCGGCTTGACACCTATGAATCGATCATAGAGGGCAATCTCGACGGCACAATTGTCGAAAAAGGGAATGCGGATGAAAGCACTTTGTACGCGGTGATCACGCTCGATTCGGATGATCCGGAAATTATGCCTCCGAAAGGCGACCCTCTGACTGAAGAAGAAATCAACATGTTCAAGCAATGGATTATTGAAGGTGCTAAGGAAAACCCAACTGACACTTTTGAACAGCCAAAGGAAGAGCTTACCGTTTCTTTGGAAGCGAATAGCGATCAGAAAGAAATTTCCATTGTGGATCAATTGGCTAAACGCTTGAAAGCTCCTTCTAAACCCCAAATGGAGGCTGCCCAAAAATCCGGGGCATTAGTCACACTGCTTTCGACCAGGCATTCAATGGTTCGAGCCGAATTTTCCTC
>CAJWWH010000078.1 GCA_913048545.1 uncultured Opitutia bacterium
GATGCACAGATGTGTTGTAATACGCCGGATGGGTGTAACTCGAATACCTAGAATTGTTCGCATCCAGTACCATCCAGGAGGTTCCACCCGCCACAATCTCCGCCGGGGTAACGGTCGCGTGCGTACTCGTGTTATAAAGTACAGTACTCGAAGCCTCCACTGCGTTCAGGGAAAACAGCAAAGTCAAAGCCAGCCTCCAATTAAAAAAAATTTGATTGATTGTATTATTCATAATTAAAAAACGACCTATATGTGTAATGATAATGAGACTCAATCTCAATTTATTTTAAAAGCCTTTTTGGTTGATCCATTTCGTTGAAATTTAAATTTGATTTGTAAAATCGTGAGGGATTCTTTCTCGTCTACCAATCCAGGACCGAAGGAATCGGGTAGACTGGAGTTAAGTGGAATGACTCATTACCCCGACCAATCCTAAATTTCATATTCTGAAACTTAGTAATCAGGTTAATTTCGTTTCCCTTCCAGCCTTATTTCCATTAGGGTGGTTTTGTGAAAAAAGGCAGCGTTCAGCAAAAAAAAACATTTTATCCGTTATCGGATCAATTTCGCGAATATTTGACCAATTATAAACGCAGTGCCGAACTGCCCGTGCATTACGAGAATCTTCTTCAAAGTGTGGACTCCTATCCACTGATGAATGCAAAAAATGAGGATACATTATGGCAGACAATGGTCTACGATCAGCATTACGGAAGGGAGATATTCGAGGGTCTGAAGCAGATTTATGTCCTTATTCGCTCCGGAGGGGATGTGAATATTTTACCCAACCTTTATGTCGACCGGGTGGATTACTGCACCTTTGGGAATACCCGACCCTTCCGCATACGGATTGTGAATCAGTACAATGATAATCACGACTACTTTTATGTTAAAAAAGCCGACGCGTCCCGGCTTTATGGTCTTGAACTCGAACAACTCCTCTCCCCCAACGAAATAAACTTTCAAATCGATGGAGATACCCTGATTGAGGAACATATTATTGGGGTGCCCGGAGATGACTTTATTGAAAATTTCCTCGACCACACTGATCTGAATGAGGTTCGACTGGCCAAGGAGTTCATCAAATTCAACGAACGGTGCTTTGTCCGATTACTCGGTGATATGCGGGCCTATAATTATGTGGTGGAAATGACTCCGGATTTTGAACAAAACCAGTACCGGGTGCGGGCGATTGACTTTGATCAGCAATCCTATGAGGGTCGCCGGTCATTTTACCTGCCCCAGTTCTTCAAGAACAATCTGCCGGTGGTCAATCTCTGCACCCGCCTGATTAATCCGGAAACAAGCAGTCAGTATCAACGGGAAGAGCGAACACTGATTAAGAGAAGATTCAATTTTTCCCCCACCCGTATCAAAAAACTTCGTTCCTGCATGTGTGAGGACCGGATTTCCAGCGATGAAAAAGTCAGACGGCTCAGCAATGAATTGGGTAATTTTCATAAAGACTCCCGCTTTTTAAAATGTGAAACCATGGGAGATATAACCTTTTTGAATATCGCCCTTGCTCTCGATCTGGAGGAGGAAGCACCCCAAAGGCTGCGTTCGTGAACTGAGTCCAAGACCCTTCAATTTTTTCATGCCCTCCGCAAACGAAGAAAAAAGACGGGTCATTCTTCTGCACGGATTATCCCGGACTTCCCGGTCCATGAGACCCTTGGAAAAAAATCTCAAAAAGAACGGGTTTCCCGTACTGAACCTCAATTATCCATCCCGTAAAAAACCAATTGAAGAATTGAGTGACTGGGTGGGGGATAAACTGGAGGAGGAATTAGCAAAAAAACCCGACGAGCAGTGGGACTTTGTCACCCATTCAATGGGAGGCATTATTCTTCGTCAAATTATGAAATCCCGTCCGCTTCCCAATCTCGTCCGGGTTGTCATGCTCGGACCGCCCAATCAGGGAAGCGAGGTCGTCGACAGACTTCGTCATTTTAAACTGCTCAAGCAGGTTAATGGGCCCGCATGCCTGCAACTCGGCACCGAAAAAAACGGATTTATTGATCAATTGGGAAAAGTGGAATTTAATCTCGGGGTCATCGCCGGCAATAAAAGCATCAATCCAATTCTATCCTTGCTCATTCCCGGTGAGGATGACGGAAAAGTGGCGGTGGAACGGACCAAGATCGAAGGAATGAATGACTTTCGGGTTTTTCCATGCTCTCACTCCTTCTTTATGTCCCGAAGAAAAGTTCAAAATCAGGTCAGATTTTATTTATCTGAAGGATGTTTCATGGATGACTCATAAAATGATGTTTCTCTTCATTTTTATTCCCTTTTACATGACTTCTATCTCTTGACTTGCCTCTCATATATTTTACTGATTCAATAGCATAAGGATGGAAAATACAAAAAAGAAAAAATCTGCGAGGGAATGGAAAACTCTCGTTGCTCAGTTTCAAAAGCCCCATCACGGCCGAGCGTGGTGGCAAGTCACCAATACGATTGGTTCAGTCGTTTTGCTATGGGTGGCGATCTATTTCACCATACCCATTTCATGGTTGCTTACTGTCTTCCTTGCAATACTTGCAGGTTTGATTTTGGTCAGGGCATTCATCATCTTTCATGACTGTGGGCACGGATCTTTCTTCAAATCGAGAAAAGCCAACCAGAGAATGGGATTCATTACCGGATTGCTGACTTTTACCCCGTTTCATCACTGGAAATGGGAACACTCGGTTCATCATGCCACTACCGGAGATCTCTCCCGCCGTGGAATGGGAGACATTTGGACATTAACCGTCAAAGAATACCTTGAAAGTTCGCGTTGGAAAAAGTTTACTTATCGATTAGTCCGCAATCCTTTCGTTCTTTTTGTGTTCGCCCCCCTCTTTCTTTTTTTGGTGATCCAAAGATTTCCTGCCGGAAAAGCAAAACCTAAGGAGAAAAAATCGGTTCACTTAATGAATCTGTCCATCGTGCTTATGTCCGCCGGGCTGATATCAATTTTCGGATTTTGGGAATGGTTCGTCGTTCAATCGATTATGATGACGGTGGCAAGCACCTGCGGGGTATGGCTCTTTTATGTGCAGCACCAATTCGAAGATGCCTACTGGGTACAGGGGGATGAGTGGGATTTCACTACTGCAGCCATGGAAGGCAGTTCATTCTATAAATTACCCAAAGTGCTACAGTGGTTCTCCGGTAACATTGGCTTTCATCATGTGCATCACCTCAATCCGATGATTCCGAATTACAATCTGGAAAGATGTCACTGTTCCGATCCGTTTTTCGAAAGTGTGCCCCCAATGGGAATTCTCACCAGTTTGAAAAGCATAAATTACCGGCTTTTCGATGAGGATTCCAACAAGATGATCGGATTCCGTCAGCTTAAAAAGCAATTACAGGCTATGAACTGGCCGAACAATCAGGAAGCAGCCTGACCGACTGACCAGTTATTTATCCTTTCCGTTGGAGCATCAAGAGACGAAATTCAATCGCCTGCTCCCCGGGAATTTTTGTGGCCCTTAATTTTAGTTCACCCTGCCCCTTGACCAGTTCAATGGTGCCCATTTTCATAGGGCGGAAATCCTTGTAATACGATTCATTCCTAGGGGAACGGTCTTCCTTCATTCCCACCAAAGGGGGATCATTGGGTTTGGTGATGGTGGTGAACACAGACTTCCCGTTCATCGATAACTCAATCTCAGTCCCCAGGTCTTTTTTCCGACAGGTATACCATAATTCGACCTCATAATTTCCGGACTTGCCCACCTCCACATTCCAGGAAATGTAATCCTCCTTGTTCTTCCAGTTTAAAAAGTGACTGCAATTGGGAAACTTGTTCGACCTCTTAATTTCTCCGTGAGCAATTCCGTCCCGTGCCGGGATCTGCGTCCAGGAGACCCCGGGATGGCCGATCACAAAGGGTCGGTTATCCTCCCCCACTTTATCCAAAACCTTACTCTGAAAGAAATCCTTTCGCTTGTTTAACCGCTCCACAACCTTGGGAAATTTCTTGCTCACATCCACCCGTTGCCCGGGATCCTGCTCCATGTCAAAAAGCCTGCCCTTGTATCCCAAACGGAAACGCGGTTCCCGCACCCCGACCTTTCCTTTCCAGGTGGATACCAGCGTTCTTGGTTTCCATCCTTTTTCATCTCCCAAAAGCAGCGGCTTCAGGCTTTTTCCATCGAGTGGTTTGTCGGGTTTATCCTCCACGCCGGCCAGTTCGCAGAGAGTGGGCAATAAATCCCGAACCGAGGCAATTTGCATCACTTTTGTACCTGCCTTGATTCCTTTGGGCCATTTAATCAGGAGCGGCGAACGGGTCCCGCCCTCTTCGGTCGATCCTTTTCTTCCCTCCATGTCCCCGTTCCAGCGATTTCCATTGGGTCCATTGTCGTGAAAAAAAGCAACGATGGTGTCATCCGAAGCTTCCAACTGATCCAGTTTCTTCAGCAAACGACCGACATTCCAGTCAATATTTTCACACATTGCAAGGGCGGCTAAAAGATGCAACCGATCCTCCTTCTTCGGATTCCGGTTTCTCATCATCTCCTCCAATTTTTTGTCCTTAAATTTATTCCACCATTGATCCGGCACCTGCATCGGACTGTGGGGCGTGTTATAGGGAATATAAACAAAAAAGGGTTTCTCCTTTTCCACTGATCGTTCGATAAAGCTCATCGCCTCGGTGGTGAAGTCGTCGACACAGAACCCCTTCCCCTGCTCCAGTTTTCCATTCCTTTCCATCAGGGCATCATAGTAATGCCCCCAATGCCCGGAACAGAATCCGTAAAAATAATCAAACCCCCGACCGAGCGGATGGTAAGGATACTGCATGCCATTATGCCACTTCCCGAATGCCCCGGTGGCATAGCCGGCTTTTTGAAATAAATCCGCAATGGTGGTTTCATCGAGATCCATGCGTTCGCCCCCCGCCGAGGTGCTGTACACCCCGCTGCGGACATGATGGCGACCGGTCAGGAATTCCGCCCGGGTGGGCGAGCAGACCGGGCAGACATAAAAACGGTCAAAGGAAGCCCCGTCCTTTCCCAAAGAATCAATATGGGGAGTGGATAAATTTGTGTTTCCATTCATGCTCAGGTCTCCCCATCCCTGATCATCAGTCAGAAAGACCACCACATTGGACCTGGAGAACAGTCCGGCACTTAAGACGAAGGAGAATGCGAATAAACAGAATAAGCGGATCATTGAATCACTTGGTCGTAATCACCGCATAGTAACATCCCAGCTCGCCCTCGGGTACGCTGAAGAAAGGTGCCAGTTCATGCTTTCCCTTGGTCAGCTCGGCTTGAAAAACCACGGACTTTGCACCCTTAGTCACCGGTTTGGTCTGCAAGGTTTTACCGTTCAAGCGCAGGGTGACCGATTTTGCTCCTATGGACTGACCGACCTGTGCCCGGAATGCCTTGCTTGCCCCGGGCACATCTGCACCGGCCACCAGTTCCTCATTGATTGCTTTTCCCGACTCCACCGGCCAGCGCATCACTTCAATCTGATACTTCCCAGTCTTCAACACCTTCAATGCCCAGTGCCCTTCATGCTTGGCTTCCTTTCCCTTCCGCAGGGGATACTTACTCCGGTTATGGCCCTGATTCCACGGTGTGGGCCCTCCTATCCAGTCATGACTGGTCAGGCTCACCACCGGATGCTCCTTATGTCCGATATGCAATTCCGTGGTCTCCGCAAAAGTCGGTTCCAGTTCCGCCCACCAATCATCATAAAATGCCTGCATTTTAGCCACCCGGTCAGGATGCTGAGCGGCAACATTTTTCTCCTGTCCCGGATCCGCGTTGATATCGTAAAGTTCCTTTTGATTCACCAGTCTCCAGCCCTGGCTCATCACCGAGGACTTTCTCCACTTGATTGGATCCTTTACTCTTTGCGAATCGGTAATCAACATCCGGTCCGGCCAGTCGACTTTACCTTTGGCCTCCAATACTTTCCGAATCGATGTTCCGTCAAATTCATATCCCTTGGGTTTTTTTCCACCACACAGATCGAGCAGGGTCGGAGCAATATCCACCGCATGGCAAAGCGTGTTCACTTTTTTCAGCTTGTTCATTCCACCGTTTGGCCAGTGCATAAAGAAAGGTACCCGGTGCCCGCCGTCATACTCGCTGTTCTTCTGTCCACGCATTCCAGCGTTAAAAATTTGCCGGCCACTCGCGGTGCCGTTGTCGGTGGTAAAAATAAAAATGGTGTCCTCATAAACCCCCAATTTTTTAAGCAGTGCCCGGGTTTTACCCACATTGTCATCCACATTGGTGATCATCCCAAAGAATGAGGCGATCTTTTCCGACTGGTCCTTATACATATCCAGATACTTTTGCGGACAATGAAAAGGCCCATGCGGTGCATTGGTGGATATGTAAGCCAGAAATGGTTTGTTCTGCTTTACACACTTCCGAATGAATTGATTCCCGAATTCAAAAAACACATCGGTGCAAAAACCCTTGGCCTGAACAATTTTTCCATTATGAAAATAGCCCCCGTCAAAATAAGCGTTGTCCCAGACATCCGGAGTCTGCCCCACCCCGCCCCCTCCATGGCGGTACACCTCAGTAAATCCACGATCCTCCGGCCGGTAGGGATAGTTGTCCCCAAGGTGCCATTTCCCAAACATTCCCGTCTCGTATCCATTTTCCTTAAAGAACTGACCGAGTGTCCCTTCCCTGGCCCGCAACATGGAACGGCCCATAATGGTGTGCCACACACCCGTCCGATTGGTCCAGTGACCGGACATCAGGGCCGCCCGGGTGGGGGAACAGGTCGGAGCCACATGGTAGTCCGTCAGCCAAACCGATTCGTTGGCAAGCTTGTCCGTATGGGGCGTCTTAATCACCGGATTTCCGGTGCATCCCAAATCACCGTAGCCCTGGTCGTCCGTGATCACGATGACGATATTGGGCGATTTAGCCAATAATCCAAAAACAGAGGTGAAAAGAGAGAGAAGAATGAGGAAGGTTTTCATAATTGGGGAATTAATTTTGCGGGGCTAAAACTATGTGCTATCTAATTTTTTCTTTTTTGACCACCCAATAAAGACGGGGAATGGGAAATTTTAAATTCGGGTGCTTGGGCTTGCCCAACAATCTATTCTCCGCTACAAAGAAACCATGAATATGTTTATTAAATTATTCTCCCTCGCTACCCTGCTTTTCCTCTTTTCCTGTGGTCCAAGCGGGGAGGAAGGCGGGCATTCCGGGCATCATGTTCACCACGCGCCTCATGGTGGTCAGCTGTTGGAACTCGGTGAACACGGCTCCGGATTCAACCTCGAACTTGTTCTCCATGAAGACGGCTTTCTTCTGGTCTATGTGCTTGATGCTCATGTGGAAAATTTTGTACGCATCTCCGCCAACTCAATTGATATCGAAATTCCCGGTGCCGACGAAACCGGGCGCACCATTATTTGCGAACCGGTCGCTGATCCCGTTACCGGGGAAACCATCGGGAGCACCTCCCTATTCACCTCCACCGAACGCATCCGCGATCTCCTTCCCCTTCAGGGAATGATAAAGAAGATTGAAGTGATGGAATTTACTTACGAAAATATCGAGATTAACTTCTCCGGAATGCCTGAGAAATCCAGTGATGAGCATTGAAGAAAAACGCGACCAAATTGTGGAGGAACTGATGCCCTTCGAGGATCACCTCGAACGCTTCACTTACATTATCGACCGGGCCAAGTCACTCGATTCCCTTGACGAGGAATATAAAATTGAAACCTTCCTGATTAAAGGCTGCGTCTCACAGCTCTGGATTTTCCCCCAGTTCAAAGAAGGTAAATGTCAGTTCAAAGCCGATTCCGACGCGACTATCACCAAGGGCACCGCCGGACTACTTTGCGAATTGTACAGCGATGAAACACCCGAGGATATCGTCCGTCTGGAACCTGATTTTTTGGCCGATGTGGGCATCACCCAACACCTCTCCCCCAACCGAAGAAACGGACTGACTGGAGTGCGCGAAAAAATCA
>CAJWWH010000079.1 GCA_913048545.1 uncultured Opitutia bacterium
AGATTCTTGAAAACCTCCTTTTTAGGTTCGTATGCCTGCTTGCATCCAGAGCAAATTTTCCGGACCAGTCGCTGGGCAAGAACAAACTCGAGGGAGGCGGAAAGAAGAAATGGCTCCAAACCCATATCAATTAATCGCGTCACCGCACCGGGAGCGTCATTTGTGTGCAAGGTACTCAAGACGACATGTCCCGTGAGAGAAGCCTGCACCGCAATTCTTGCCGTTTCAATATCACGAATTTCCCCGACCATAATTTTATCGGGGTCCTGCCGAAGAAACGCACGCAAGGCCCGCGAGAAATCCAATCCTACCTGATGATTGACCGGGACTTGCATGATTCCCTCAATCTCATACTCAACGGGATCTTCCGCGGTCAGAAGCTTGGTATCCATATTGTTCACTTCCCGAAGGGCACTGTATAAAGTGGTTGTTTTCCCTGATCCAGTGGGACCGGTAACAATAAATATACCATTGGGCCGGCGGACGGCATCGCGAATATTGGTTTTAACATTTTCCGGAAGCCCGAGATTATCCAGATCCAAATTAACCGCAGACTTATCCAGGACACGAAGAACCACGCTCTCGCCAAATTGAGTGGGTAAAGTGGAAACTCGCAGGTCCACTGCCCGGCCCTCAATAGTCATCTTAATTCTTCCATCCTGAGGAATACGGTGTTCGGCAATGTTCAGGTCAGCAATGACTTTAATTCTGGAAATTACCGGTAGTGCCAAACTCTTTGGCGGGGGTGACATTTCATAAAGTGCCCCATCCACACGGTAACGAATCCGGAATTCATTCTCAAAGGGCTCAAAATGAATATCCGATGCCTGGGCCCGGATCGCTTGCTGCATGACCAAGTTTACAAAGCGAATGATCGGCGTTTCATTGGCGGCATCACTTAATTCATTTTCCTTCGTTTCATCGAGACCCTCAAAATTCTCCAGTCCCACATCGCCCAACAGATCGTTAAGAGAGCTTTCTTCCTGAGGATAGTAAGTATCCAAAAGTTGGGTGACATAATCGGGATCGCATACAATCAATTGTATTTCCAGATTTAAAGCGAAAGTTAAGTCGTCGATAATGGCAGAATTAAAGGGATCGCCGGCGAGAAAATGTATTCCCCCTTCCGAAAGATAAAGGGGCACAATTCCGTACTGACGGGCCATATCCGATTCAATCGATGAAATGACCTCCGGCTCAATTTCCGATACCTCTCCCACCTGTAATTCGTATCCCAGAAACTCCGCAACCAAGCTTAAAATGTCATCTTTGGAAGCCAGACCGGCAGCAATAATTGATTCCGAGTAGGAACGTCTTCCCGCCACGACTTCCTCATCAAAAAGTTCCTCTAATCCGTGCTGTGAAACCCCCTCTACCTGTTTAAAGATATCCCGAATACTTGAATTATAATCTATGAACAGCATAATATCATTCTATTCCTCGGCCGTGGTCACCATGAGCACTTCATCCAAAGTCGTTACACCGGCTAACACCTTGCGAAATCCATCTTCCCGCATCGAGCGCATTCCCATTTCGCGAGCCTTTTTGCGCAAATCAACAATACTTACATTATGATAAATCATTTCCTCGATCTCCTGATTAACCACAAAGATTTCAAACACTCCCTTTCTTCCCCGGAATCCGCTTTCTCCACATTTTGCACAGCCCGCACCATGCATAAAACTTGCGGTTGATGCCTGTTCTGCAGTCACACCCAAAATATTGAGTTCGTTGTCGCCGGGTTGATGCGGCTCCTTACATCCTTGACAAATTGAACGGACCAGCCTCTGAGCAAGAGCCGCACGCAATGAAGCGGAAACCAGGAACGGCTTGACTCCCATATCAATCAGCCGGGATACTGAACTCGGGGCATCATTGGTGTGAAGCGTACTAAAAACCATGTGACCGGTGAGCGAAGCATTGATGGCAATTTCTGCAGTTTCCAGGTCGCGGATCTCTCCCACCATAACAATATTGGGGGCTTGACGAAGCATCGAACGCAAAGCCGCGGAAAAGGTCATTCCGACCTCAGTCCGAACCTGAACCTGATTGATACCCGCCACTTCATATTCGACCGGATCTTCCACGGTTATAATTTTACGGTCCGGTTTGTTGATCACATTTAACGCCGAATAAAGGGTGGTCGATTTCCCGGAACCGGTGGGTCCGGTGACCAGAAAAATTCCGTCCGGTAATGCAATCACTTTTTCAAAGGTGGACTGATCATCTGAAAAGAATCCAAGCTGGGGAAGCCCCAGGCTTAGGCTTTCTTTGTCCAATATCCGCATGACTATGCTTTCTCCATGAACCGTGGGCAAGGTGGAGACCCGCAGGTCAATCACTTTCTCGCCCACCTTCACATTGATTCTTCCGTCCAAGGGAACACGCTTTTCCGCAAGGCTGACATTGGCCATTAACTTGGTTCGTGAAATAATGGAAGGTTGCAATCGTTTGGGAGGGTCCTGTTGCTCCCGCAACTTCCCATCAACCCGGAAACGGATACGAAACTTCTTTTCAAGAGGTTCCATGTGAATATCAGAAGCTCTCATTTCCAGGGCATCTTTAATCACGGAATGAACATATTTGATGATCGGAGCATCTTCCTCGCTCACATCCTCGGGCTTGACTCCGTCTCCAATTTCAATCTCATCATCCCCCATCCCACCAAAGAAGTCCTTCATTTTACGGTCTTCCGCGGCACCATAAGCCTCGTCAATTGCGGCTAAAACGGAACCACGGTAGGCAACTTTGGGGTTGATGGTTTTTCCTAATAGATGCGTAAGGTTGTCATAACCATCCTGATCAAGTGGGTTCCCGAAAACAATTTCAATTTCGGCTCCCGTTGCCCCGATGGGAAAAGCTTCATATTTTCGGGCCCATTCGGGGGTAAGAAGAGAAATAATATCTTCGGTCGGGTTGACTTGTGCCAGATCAACCGCATCCATGTTAAGCTCCGAAGCTAAAAAGTTGACCACCTCGGTTTCAGGCATACCTGTCTTGGCGAGGACTCCGTTCATAACTGCGAGTTCCTTATCCCCCACCAGGCTTTCTCCTTCCGCTTCAACTTCCGCGGTGATCTCGGCTACCATATCCCCGGAAAGTAACCCCTGCTGCTTAAAAGCATCGAGGATGTATTCGTCAGTGGGATTCATAGAATGGTAAGAGGCAAGAAAAAGTTCGATAAATAAGGGTTAAAATATAGTAAAGTTTCCCCGGTCTTTACAAGCTCATCTACCCAGACCGACCAAAAATTCCGGATTATTCTTCGTTTTCCGCACGCGTTGGATAAACATTTCCATCGCCTCCACCGGGGGCACTCCCTTTAAAGAACGCCTCAAGGAATAGATTTTATTTAATTCATCGGGATGGTACAAAAGCTCTTCCTTACGGGTGCCACTCTTTTCGAAGTCCAGGGCAGGGAATATTCTTTTATTGGAAAGCTCACGATCCAAATGAAGTTCCATATTCCCGGTTCCTTTAAATTCTTCAAAAATCACTTCGTCCATCTTACTGCCTGTCTCAACCAATGCGGTGCCTAAAATAGTTAAACTTCCTCCCCCCTCGATATTGCGGGCCGATCCGAAAAACCGCTTCGGGCGCTGCAAGGCGGTGGCTTCAACTCCACCACTCAGAATCTTTCCGCTGTTAGGCATAGTCGTGTTGTAGGCCCGGGCCAACCTGGTGATTGAATCCAGTAGAATAACCACATCCTGATTGCATTCAACCATTCTGCGGGCTTTCTCAATGACAATTTCTGCGGCATGGACATGACTTTCCGCACTTTCATCGAAAGTCGAGGCAATGACTTCAGAATCAGGCACCTGACGGCGGAAATCAGTGACCTCCTCCGGCCGCTCGTCGACCAGAAGAACAATCAAATGTGCCTGTGGATTATTTACACGAAGAGAACGGGCAATTGCTTGCTGCAGGACCGTTTTCCCGGTTCTGGGGGGAGCAACAATTAATCCCCTCTGTCCAAAACCAACCGGAGACACAAGATCGACCACGCGCATGGACACATTGTCCCATTCCACATCCGCACTGGTTTCCAAAAACATCCGCTCCAAGGGATAGTAAGGTACCAATTCCGTAAAAGGAAGAATCTTCGAAGCCTCCTCAGGATCCCCGTTCATTACTTTATCTATCTGTATTAAAACCGGACAGGTGGAACCCTCTGTCTTTGGACGGATAAAGCCCTGCACCATGTGACCGGTCTTAAGTCCAAATCTCTTGATCAGAGGAGCCGGCACAAACGGGCTTTGTGCCTTCAAACGGTAGTTGTCCTTTTCATGTAAAAGAAACCCGTGACCATCTTCAGTCACCTCGATGATTGCAGAAACCTGAACGGGAACGGGCTTTGCCAGACAGGCATCAAATAAAAGATCAAAGATTTCTTCCCGAATCGGAGCGGGAGGAAGCTCAATTTCCAGGGAAAGAGAACCAACTCTTTCCTTTAATTCCGGAAGGGAAAGAAGATACAATTCGTTGAAATGAATTGCGGGATCGTCCGAGCCAGCGAAAACTTCCGCAAGTGAGGAAATCCCCTCGACTGTTTTAAGTCCCTCTAAATCAAGCAGGTTCCCTAGCTCGAGTGGCTTTGATTCCGTGTCCTCGTAAGGGAGTTTCCTCGGTTTCTTAAATTTTGGGCGAGGTTTATTGTTTTGTCTTTTTTTATCCTGCCAATTTTGTTTTTTGAAGTTTTTATTCCCCGGATTCGGTCCCTTTTGGTGAGGATGATTATGCCTCGGTTGCTGTGGCTGATTTTTGGGCGGGCCAGGCGTCTCATTGGAATTTATATTTTTTCCCGTAGATTGACTGGAAGGCTGTGGACTTTCTACCCCTTGGTCTTTAAATGGATTCACCTCCGGCTTTTCCGGTTCACTCCCGTCTGTGCTAAAAAAAAGTTGTCCGTCCTCTGATGGATTGGGAGAAGAGGGCTTCTTCTCGGCAACGATGACTTTCACTTCGGGTGGACTATCAACCTGTGAATCCTCCTTGCCCGCTTTGCCATTAGACTTTTTGGGCGAGCTTTCTTCTTCTGGTTTCTTGACTTTTTTAGTGGTTGTTTTTGCAGTTTTTTTAGTAGGCATAACAAATAGTGAGGTGATAAGATTTACAAAAGAGAAAGGAACAATTTTATCTGTCGGACAATAAATTGCGGGTCTCCCTCGCCTAAAATAACAAAATCAGCCCGATTTGATTTTTCATCGACAGACATTTGTGAGTTCAGGCGTGCAATAATTTCTGGGTCGGAAAGGCTTCTTTGTTGAAGGCGTAAAAATTGATGATTTGTGGATGCATGAACCGAAATCGTTTTGGTAAACAGAGAATATAAATCATTTTCAAAAAGAAGCGGTACTTCCACGACAAAATTTGATTGAGAAGAAATATTAATCGAGGAAATCCACTTCTCTCGAACTTTTGGATGTAGCAATTGCTCTAACCATAGACGTTTCGAAGGATTAGAAAAGATTACATCAGCAAGTTGGGTTTTGTCAATATTTCCCCGTTTGTCTTTAATTTCCACGCCAAAACGATTCACAATTTGATCAATTACTTCTTGATCAAATTGCAAAATTTCATGGGCGAGAGAATCAGTGGAAATAACCTGCCAGTCAAGTTCCTCAAATTTTTTGCACACTGTGGACTTTCCGCAGGCGATTCCTCCTGTGATTCCCACGACCAATTTATCAGGTAATGGAAACATTTAATTCATTTTTATTAATTGCATCTTACAGGCAAGCCCCGAAATTAAATTTTTCGCACCATAATCGGCTTGCCTCAAATTGGTGTTTCTGTAGATTTCTTAGATTTTGTTTCGGTAGGGTATCCAAGTGGCTAAAGGATGCGGACTGTAAATCCGCCCGCTTCGGCGTTCGTCGGTTCGAATCCGACCCCTACCACCATCCCGACATTCCTTATACTAACATTCATTCCATTCTTCATAGATTATGGAAATTTAATTTTAAAATGAATAAGGGTTTTGGAATTCAAAATTTGACACAAAATATTCATTTTGGCAAAGGTACTTGATGAGAAAGGGATTAAAATGGGTATTTATTATAATTGGAGGAGTTTTGCTGTATTATTATAAGACTTGTACCGGGCAACTCCCTTAATGAAAAAAGCTTTAAAATGGGGAAAGAAGGTTGCATATGGAGGACTCCTTGGTTTTTGCCTATCGGTTTTTTTTGCGGAATATACGAGTCAGTATTTATACGCTCATTATCAAAGTTGGTCTGGTTGGCGTTCGATTACGGGATCCGATCCAAATTTTCTAACCTCAATTATTCAAAAAACTTCCTGGGCAGTTCTTTTCCTATCCTCTTGGTTTATGATTTGGAAATTGGATTCTTTTTTCAACCTTCTCCAAATTAATACAAAAGAAACGGGAGATACAGAATCCCAAGACCCCCCTCAAGAAGAACGCGAAAAAATAAAAAAGAATCCAAAACCTGAAGAAACTCAATCAAGTGAACTTGGTGAAGAAAAAGATGACTCCCAACCCATAATTGAGCCTGAAGAAACCCCTCAGAATACAATATTTTCCAACGATGACATAAAGTACGCAAAAGTCTTAGGTTTGGAGCAACCTTTTGAATCCAAGGACATCAAAACAACCTACCGAAAGATCATAGCCCAGTACCACCCCGATAGAGTAATTGCAATGGGTCCTGAGATTCAAGAAGTTGCCGAAAAAAAAGCAAAAGAAATTAACGAAGCATACGAGCATTTAAGAAAGAGTTTAAACCTGTCCTAATCTTCATTTATTGTGGGGGGATCTTGCTTCAGAAAACTTCTCGCTTGAAGACAACAAAAAACTCTATATTTTGATATTTTTTTTTTAAATTATGACTGATAAATCTACCAAACATGAATTTCAAGCCGAGACCAAGCAGGTACTCGATATAGTGGTTAACTCCCTCTACAAAGACAAAGAGATTTTCATCCGTGAATTAATTTCGAATGCCTCAGACGCACTCGAAAAGCTAAGAAGGCTTCAATTGACCGAGAAAGAGATTTTCGAAGACGAACTTGACCATGAAATCAAAGTGACAACGGATGATTCTGCTAACACATTGACCATTCAAGATTTCGGTTTAGGCATGGACAAAGATGAATTGATAGAAAACTTGGGAACCATAGCCCATTCGGGCTCCAAAGCATTCCTCGAGGCATTAAAAGCAGATGGAGAAAAAAATGATTCTCTTATCGGTAGATTTGGAGTCGGTTTTTACAGTGTGTTTATGGTTTCAGATAGTGTTCAGGCATACACCAGAACCTGGAAAAAAGATGGACAAGGTCAGTGCTGGGAGAGTGATGGTAGTGGATCTTATTCAATTGAAGAATCAAGTGACCAACAAAGAGGCACAAAACTGGTAATTAAACTTAAGGAAGAGTTTTCTGAATTCTCCAAAGAAGACCGAGTAAAAGATATTATTAAGAAATATTCTGCTTTTGTACAATTTCCTGTTTCAGTAAATGGTGAAAAAGTAAATACGGTGGACGCAATCTGGCTTAGATCCAAAAATGAAATAAAAGACGAGGAATACGAAGAATTTTACAAATTTCAGTCCAACGATTATGAAGGTCCCCTCATGCGGATGCACTTCAGTGCGGATGCACCCCTGGAAATAAACTCTCTCCTCTTTGTGCCCAAAAGGAATATGGAAAAAATGGGTATGTTTCGCAACGA
>CAJWWH010000080.1 GCA_913048545.1 uncultured Opitutia bacterium
CAAGTTCTGCCATTTCTTTCTTCTTGGCCCAAAACTCATCGATATTATCTTTGGTTACCTCAAGAAAAGAAACTTCCTGATATGGAGTCGTGGGCATGATGCCAGCCGATATATTCTTGAGCATTTTAATGGATTCATATCCATACTCCCAGGGCTGCTGGCTAATCGTACCGTAAGCATGTCCTTCGGTGATCGCCTGAAGAAGAGCGTCTTGTTCATCAAAACCGCATATTTTAATGGTACCCAGCTTACCTGCCTCCTTTATCGCATCAATACAGGAAGGGGAATTGTATGCAAACAATCCCACCATGCATTTCAAATCCTTGTATTTTGCAATCGAATCCTCGGCATTACTCTTGGCTCTGGCCTTGTCAAAATTATCCGTACGAGTGTCAAGTACGGTGTACTTTTCATCTGCTGAAGTTAAATTGGTTGCATCAACTGGATCGTATTCAAGTTGCTCCAAGCTTTGCACCGGACGACCCAATAACTCATCGATTACACCCTGCCTTCTCTGACGCGCGTTCAATTGTTCAAGACGACCAACGAAAAGCATTACCTCACCGCCGTCTGGCAGAGCCTTTTTCACCAACCCTCCCAAGGCACGACCAGCCTTATAGTTATTCGTACCGATGAAGACCAGGCGCTTACTCTTGGGGGCGTCCGAGTCGTTGGTGATAAGAATAGTATTTTCGGACACCTCGTTTAAAAAAGGAGTTTGATTCTCGGCATCCACCGGGCTAACCGCAATACCGGAGATACCCTTGGCGAGTAAGGTTTCCATCATTCTCTTTTGATCCACCACTCCTTTGGGAGGCATCAGGACCTCGCAACTGACCCCGAATTCTTTTTCTGCAATCCTTACTCCGGCGGCACACAAATCCCAAAATGGATCCACTCCATTAGTCACATAGGCAAAGGAAGTTTCCGAATCACCTCCTTCTCCGCCCGGCTTTTCAGCACAACCGAAAAAAGAACCAAGGATTGGAACAAATAAAAGAGAGAGTATTTTGGAATAGATCTTCATATTGAGTTTTTATTTAGGATTAAATTTTTCTTACCAGGGAGTACGGCCACCATTCACACACAAAGTCTGTCCGGTGATAAAGGAAGCCTCATCGGAAGCAAAGTAGGAAACTGCATTGCCCACATCCTCGGGTTTTCCCCAACGACCGAGCGGGATCGTTTTTAAATATTCGTCTTTTGCATCCTGCGGATCATTTTCGTGCCGCTCTGTGGGAATCCAACCTGGGGCCACCGTGTTTACCGTGATTCCATGGGGTGCCAACTCATTTGCCATGCTTCGACTCCAGCCAATCTGCCCGCCTTTTGCGGCAACATACGCACTGAATTCGGGCACGGAACAATGAAAGACTTCACTTGTGATGTTTATTATTCGACCATGACCCCGTTTTTTCATTCCCGGTAAAACTGCCCGGGTTAAATGAAAAGGGCTCATCACAAAATAATCATACATCTGACGGTAAAAATCAGCATCATACTCCTCGATGGGTTGTTGAGGCTGGTCCGGGGTTGCATTGGGAACCAAAATATCAAGAGAACCAAATTTTTCTTCTACTGATTCCACCATAGAAGCAATTTGCTCAGGATCCGAAGCATCCGCACGAACCAGCATGGCATGAATCCGATCTTCTTTTAATAATTGTACCGCTTTCTCTGCAGTCTCGCGATCATTCAAATAATTGAGGACAATCCTTGCTCCGGATTTGCCCAGCGCTCGAGCCACACCAAACCCCAACCCTCGACTACTGCCTGTTACCAAAGCAACTTTTTGAGATAAAGAAAAGGTCATGTCCCAACACTACTCAGCATGTAAAAATATTTAAACACATTTATGCTCTCAATGAATCATTTTTTATATTTCAACACAAGTTGATATTTCAAATTAAAACCTTCTGTACTTTCCGATTTTACATTTTGTGGTTCGTGCTCGACTTTTTTTTCAACTCAATCTCGATTGTTCTCCAATGAATATCATCCATAAATTAAGTATCCTACTTTTATCACTCTATGTTCCTGTTTCTGCAAAGCCTCAAAAAAAGATAACCTTTCTTGTCGCAGAGCGTGAATATAAAACCATTGAGACTCTTCCCAGGTTTGCCAAGGAACACTTGGCCAAAAAATTCTCCGTTCAATTTTGTAAAGCACCCGATGAGGGAGATAAACGGAATATACTCTCCCAACCTTCAGAGATTGGCAAAGCGGATTTATTATTTGTTAGTGTTCGTCGCAGGTCCTTTCGGGAGCAAACGATGAAACTTATCCATTCGCATTTTACTAAGGGTAAACCAATCATTGGAATCCGCACTTCATCGCACGCTTTCCAATTACGCAAAGAGAGATTATTGGATGGACATCAGGAATGGCCACAATGGGACCGCGAAGTGATCGGAGGGAACTACAAGGGGCATCATGGCAAAGGATTAGCCTGCAAAATTAAGAATGCCGTTCCCTCGGACAGTCACCCTATTTTGCATAATGTAAAACTGCCTTTTACCACCCCTGCCTCGCTCTACCGGAACACCCCTCTGCCTCATTCTTCAACACCTTTGTTACTTGGTTCTGTGAAGGGCTTTCCCTCTGAACCCGTTGCTTGGATTAATCAAACCACATTCAAGGGAAAAGTATTCTACACCTCTCTGGGGCATATTGAAGACTTTAACAATCCCGCCTTCAATCAACTACTAATCGGTGCAATCAACTGGTGCATGGAAAAAGAGTAAGCCCCCGAAACTAATTCGTCACCCGGATTTCCTACCTCGATTATAAAGACGGCTTTGGTTTCAATAGGCGACCCCTTCTTGGTAACGAAAGGGGTTGCACGAAAATAACTTTTCCAGTGATCCTTGGTCAGTTCACAGCTTACATATCCACGGTTCGAATTATACCATTTCACCAAATCATTCGGCTTCGCCTTTCTTTCATATTCAGGGATAAAATTACCGCCATTCCCCGGCGAGGAACCCCATCGTTCAAATAAGTTTTATGCCTGCTTGATTTTCTCACCAAAGCAAGGCCCTTGAATAACTCAATATTTTAAAGGTACTACCCTTTGAAAGCAAAAGCCGCTTTCCCTCGAATTCCAAGTCCATCGACCACAAAAACACAACCGGCATTTTCTTCTTCCAAGGATTTGTGAAGACCCGTTGTCACAAATAACCGTTCCAAGTCTGGACCACCAAAAGCACAGGCAGTAGTTTCGACACAGGGGAACTCTATTTGCTGAACTACATTCCCAGTATCGGGATTGACTCCTGCAACTAAACCGCCATGGCACATTGCCACCCACAGCATCCCATCTGCATCGATCGTCATTCCATCCGGAGACCCCGACAAGCCAGCCTCTTCTGTGTGAATAACGACCTGCTTTTCTCCGATCTCCCCCGTTTCGTTATCGAAAGGATAACACCAAATTTCCTTGGTCGGCGTATCAATGTAATACATCGTACTGGCATTCTCATTCCAGCAAATTCCATTCGAATTGGTCACTCCGCTTATTTTCAAGCTCAAATTCTGCAAAGTGTCTAACATGTAAAGGTTCGCATCTCCGGTCTTTTTTACCGTGCTTATCGTACCCGCCCACAAACGTCCGGATGGGTCACACTTCCCGTCATTGAACCGGTTATCCGGTCTTTTATTGGCTTCCGGGTCGGCCAGATTTTCTTTCTGCCCGGTTTTAGGATCGAAGGAATAAATTCCCGAATCACCCGCACAGATAAATTGATCGTTTTCAGTGGGCACCACGGTGCCAATCCGCTCACCCATTTCCCAAACTCTTTCTTCTCCAGTATCTGGATTTAATTGAATCAATGCATGGCCTTCAATATCTACATAAAGAAGTTTATCCTTCCAGAATATGGGACCCTCCCCCCACTTCGAAATACGAGAACCAACCGGTTTAACTGAGATGCTTATATTCATAATCTCTTATTGCTCGCTTCCCTGACTGCTTGCAACCAATTACGGGCAATCAACTCATGCCCCTGAGGAAGTGGATGAACGCCGTCCCAGATCCAATGTTCCGGACTTACTAACTGAGCGGCCTGATCAAAAATCTTTTGGGTTTCAATATGAACTGCTTTATGATCAGCAGAAATCCGCTTTACTATTTCTCCAAGTTTATCAATTTCCCCACGCCAATACTTCCATGCATCATCCGAAGATAAACGATTCATTCTCAAAACAAACGGATCCATTAAAACAATCTTCAATTTCGGATTTTGCTTACAACTCTGCTCTAAAATAAACCGATAGTCCTCTTCCCACTTTTGAAGTGGCACGGCACTATTTCCACTCCTACTGACATCATTCACTCCAATTAAGATACTCAACCAATCCGGTTTCATTTCAATTGCATCCTTCTGCCAGCGGTTCCTCAAGTCCCCCACTTTGTTCCCACTCACCCCCCGGTTCAGAAACTCCAGTTTTAAATTGGGTACATCGACTCCAAGACGGGCGGCAATTAAAAAAACATAGCTATGTCCGAGATAATGATTGCGGTCCTTTTGATTTCTTCCCCACTTCATATCTGTGATTGAATCACCCTGAAAAAGGAGACGGGCTCCGGTTTCAAACTTTGGCAATCCAACATTCAGGGAGCCTGATCCAGTTGAAATCGGTGCCGCGTGTTTGCCCATGGTTACCGATGGGGTCGCGGCAAGGCCCGTCCCCACAAAACCAGCCCCCATAAAGCCCCGTCTCTTCATTTTTTTTGATTTTTCCATGATTTTCTAAAAAATTTCATCGCCAGGTCATTAATATCTTTACCCTTCGGCAAAGTTTTCAAACCTGAATGTTCAACCCCGTAGCCAATACATTTTACCCCCAATTCTTCGCATCGGGTCCGTAACATAACCGCATACTTTGGATGATGCACCTCATCATGCAGACCGGAACGGTTATAGACGATAATCGGGGGTCCATCCGCACGGATATAGGGAATCAAGTGAGGGGTTCCTTTGGCCTGTTGAATGGGAAAAAGAGAACGGATCCCCAGTTTTTCCGCATGCCCGAGGTAACCAGTGATTAACGCTCCCGCAGAATTCCCCGTAACGGAAATCCGGTTTACATCAATATTGTAAACCGCGGCGTTTGCTTTAAGGAACCGAATCGACTCTGCGCAATGCTTTAGTAATCGTCGGTGATCCCCCTCCACCTGATCAATAAATGGATAATTCACACTGGCAAAAGAGACTCCTCCGGATAAATTTTTCAGCATGGAATTCCCCCGGAAAGATTTTTTATCTCCGTTTCTAAAACCACCACCGTGAAAATTAACCACCAGGGGGGTTGGTTGATCGGACTCGGCTAACCATAAATCCAATTGGCTCCGGTCATACTCCACACTGTACCGAATATCGGGATGAGTGGGTTCTTTCAGTTCCGCCAGACTATTTATTGCCGAGAAACAAAGGGTTGAATAAATAAATAAAATTTTCTTTTGCATGATCAAATGATGCACTCAGATCAAAATTCTTCTCGATATTCAATCGTTTTTCGAAAAATTGAAGGAAGGAAATCTGTCGTTAACTCGTTTTTTGACTGACTGATCAACTACCTTTGCTGGGTTACTGTCCTTTTCCTCTGACAACTCCCAATTCCCTGGCCCAATCCTCCCAAGAATTCTTCATTTTTTGAACACGGTCAGGAAATGAAGATGCAAGGTTTTTCGTTTCCGTTCGATCTTTACTTAAGTCGTATAACTGCCAGGGATCCTTTTTATGCTGCACCAATTTCCACTGCTCTTCGCGTATTACCTGCCAACCCCCATACTGAAAGAACAAAGGCTTTCCACGCTTCAATTTTTTTCCTGAAAAAGTCGGGGTAATTGAAATTCCATCCACTCGGGGAATCTCTTTCGGGTATTGCACCTGCCCGCCGGCAAGTTCCATAAAAGTGGGAACAAAATCAATCAAATGGCAGGGCTCCCTGGAAATCGAGTTTCTGGGCAACCGTATACCTTCGGGCCAGTGAGCGATCATCGGCGTACAGATTCCTCCCTCCAACCCCTGGACTTTCCATTTTCTAAAGGGGCTGTTGGTTGCATTGGCCCATGACTGACCAATCGCTTCAAAGGATCCCACACTCCCCCACTCGGCGGCCTCGTTTTTCATCCCTCTTTTCGGTTTTTCATGGCTTGATCCATTATCAACCAGAAAGATAATTAACGTGTTTTCCAGCTTTTCCATTATATTTAACTTCTCAACCAACCGGCCAATATTCTGATCCATACGGTCGACCATTGCGGCATGAATTTGCATCCTTAGGGTTTCCTCTTTTTTTTCAGGTTCTGAAAGAGTAGACCAATCGGTATTTTCCTGATCGCTCAGTGGAGCAGTCTTCGCCTCGAATAATCCTTGCTTCAACTGGTTTTGATACCGTGCTTTTCGAATGACCTCGTATCCATCCTCATAAACACCCTCATACCTGGCAATGTCCTCAGGATGCGCATGTAAAGGCCAATGGGGTGCATTGTAAGATAAGAAGAGAAAGAAGGGGTCTGATGCTCTTTCCTTTTCATCCAGCCATGCAAGACTCCAATCGGTAAAGGTATCTGTGGCAAAGAAGTCTTTCCCCGGAACATAAGGCTTCTCCAATTTATCATCAAACGCCCAGGTATACACCGCCCCCCAACCGGGGATATCTTCTCCGGTTCTTGCCTTGTCTCCGGGATTCCAAAAATTGATCGCACCCCCGAGGAAACCCGAAAAATGATCGAAACCACGATCATACGGATTGAAGCTTGCATGGTGCTTGCCTGACCACCAGCTCCTGTAACCGGCGGGTTTGAGAATTTCTCCGATCAGGGATGTGTTTTCAAAATTACGATTACTGCGGTGGTGATACAAACCAGTCAATAAACTGATCCGCGTAGTCCAGCACTTGGATGTGTTATAGGCCTGGGTGTATCGAATTCCATTCTCCGCCAGACGGTCAAGATGCGGGGTTTTGATCTCCCCCCCGTAACAACCGAGATCGGAATATCCCATATCATCGGCAAGAATGAGAACAATATTCGGGCGGTCAGCCGCAGGAGATGAAAGGATTCCGCAAAAAGAAAAGAAAAGAAATTTAAATTTTGCGTATTTCATAATTTCCGCCCAATACCGGTTCTCCGTAGTTTCTGTAATAATTCATCTGCTTTTTCCGGGTAATCTTGAGCTACATTTCTATTCTCCATTGGATCTTTTACATGGTCATATAATTCCAAATATAATGGATCTGCCCGTACATCACGATAGTCCAGCCAGGCAACCAGTCGGTACCGGTCCGTTCGCAAAGTGTAGCCCATTAGATTGTTTTCGAAAAGTTCACGATTCCACCGCTCGCCCTGTTGATTCTTAATCCGTTCCTCCACCTCTTTAATCAAAGGTCCAAAAAAGGTCTTTCGCATGCCGGGCGATAATGGATTGGCTGCCCATTCTCGAAGCGCCGGGTTCGGAAATTGGCTGATTGCCATTTTTTTCCATTTTTTATCTGGATCATCCAGAAGGGGAACAAAGCTCCTCCCCCCCAAATGGTCAGGCTTGGGCAAACCGGCCAATTCGCATAATGTGGGATATATATCAATCAGTTCCACCAAAGCATCGGTCTTCCGTCCCTTTGCCTTCATTTGGGGAGTCGAAACGATTA
>CAJWWH010000081.1 GCA_913048545.1 uncultured Opitutia bacterium
AGGAAAACCAGCAGGTTTCCGGAGAAGGGAATAATCTTTACCGGGAAAACCCGCGGGCTTCGGTGCAACCACTTGGCGGTTTGGTTGAAAGGCTGGGGGAAGCGGTGGTCATGATTCGGACCCCGGTCGGGCTGGGTTCCGGCTTTATTGTTCATCAGGATGGATATGTGGTTACCAATGACCATGTGGTTGCCGGGGAGCGAATAATTTCAATCACTCAGTTTCGAAAAGGGGAGAATGAATTAATTAAAGAAAATTATGACAATGTGCGCATTGTGGCTACCGGTGGCAATATTGACCTTGCTCTCTTGAAAATCGAAGGTCAGTCCGGACGAAAAACTTTTCCGACCGTACCGCTCGGTAATTCGAATGATCTGAAGCAGGGAGAGAGAGTGTTTGCCATTGGCAGTCCGCTGGGGTTGGAACGCAGTGTCTCGGAGGGAATTGTAAGTTTGAGGAATCGCATCATACAATCGCGTTTACATGTTCAGACGACTGCTGAAATCAGCCCGGGAAATTCAGGAGGTCCTTTGTTTAATTACCGCGGACAGGTGGTCGGGGTAAATAATATGAAAGTGGTGAGCAGTGGGGCGGAGGGACTTGGTTTTTCAATTCCGGTTCGCCAGTTAAAGACCTTTCTGGAAAATCGTGATGCCTTTGCATTCGATCCCCGTAATCCCAACGCGGGATACCGTTATGTATCCCCACCCCAATAATTCTTTTATGAAAACCTCCACTTGTTTACTTTTATTTTCCATCCATTGCGTATTTTTCGCTCAGCATTCCAAAGCGGAATCAGTTCTCTTGCCTATGCTTCCCGAGGATACCGTTTTTCTTTTGGAAGTGGACGACTGGAAAGAATTAGGCCAGTCAATTGAATCAGGTCCACTCGGTGAGTTTTCCGGATCAAAGGCATGGGGGGAAATGACCGAATGGGCCGAACAGAAAATGAAAAGCGAGTTGGGGGATGACTCGAAAAAGATTGAATTGCTGTTCGAACGCATGGAGGAGTGGAGAGAGTCAGTTTCGGGGGGTATGGTTTTAGCCGTGGGTAATCTTGAGAAATTATTATCCAAGCAAATGCCTGATTTTACTCTGCTTATGGAAACGGATGCCACTAAGTCAAAGTTGGAGGAAACCCTGAGATGGATGAAAAAAGAAGGGACATCCTCGGAGGGAGGTTTTTCCTGGGAAAGAGAAAAAATTGCGGGTGAAATGGTTCATTGGATTGGCCCTGACAATGCCAAAGAAAAAGAACAGAGAGTAGCCGTGCTTCTTGTTGATCAAACTCTCGGAATCCTTGCCGGAGGAGAGGATCATGTCAGGGAAACTATTCTGAGGATGGAGGGCGAGTCTGAATCGATGGAAGGAAATGATAATTATTTGGATTTGTTTGACGAGATCAACCGCGGAGCCACCCGTATGTTTATTGATTTTGTACCACTTCAGGCTATGATCGAACAGGCGGAAACTTCTCCTGATATGCAATTTCCTGAAAATCCCTTCGGAGTGACCACAACCAGCCTGATTTCAGCGATGGGACTGGATTCAATGGAATGTCTCGGATTGCAAATTGATCCGTCCGGAAAAAATTTGGTTCTCTCAAGTGCGGCTTTCTTTTCTAAATATGAGGGTATTTTTTCCTTCCTTCAAAATGAAGCCAACACGGAAGTGATCCAGTATGGTTTCATTCCCACTCAGGCATTTACTGCGACCTCGGTAAGATATGACTTTGCCCAAATTTGGCCGACAATGGAAAAAATGATCACCGGACTAAGCCCTCAACTTATGCTCCTGGTCAATTCACAGATACAGGCATTTGAGGAAAAATCTGGGGTGGCTTTTCGCCGTGATGTTATGGGAACGCTTGGAGATGAAGCGTTCAGCTTTTCACTCCTTCCCGCCAGAGTTCAATCAATTGAGGACTTCGAAAAGAGCAGTGACTTTTTTGGTATTTCACTGACTGATTCAAAATTATTTGACCGATCTTTGCGGACGATGGTCGATTCAGTTGCTCCCGGTAATGATCTTTTTACCGAGCGTGTGCACAGGGGGGTCACCATAAGGAAACTTCGGGGGTTGGAAGAGAGCGGAATTTCGCTTAGCTATGCGGTAACGGATAAATGGCTGCTACTGGCGATGGGGCAAGATAATCAGCTCAATCAAATTATTAACCGAATGAATGGGAAAGGCCGTTCACTATGGGGAAAAAAGGAAGTCCAACAGGCACTGGCCGATTTACCGGAAGATACGAATCAGCTTGAATTCGCGGATTTCGAAAAATTGGTTAAATTTTTGACTTCGTTGGCTGTGATCGCCCTTGAATCAGAGGGAGAAATCGAAATGAAAGCGAGTGACTTTCCAGATTTCCCTTATTTCCTGATTGGCTGGTCAAAAAATGTCAGACGGGGGATAATCGCAGAAGCCAAGTTGTATCCAAAGCCTGACCGATGAATTTATTTTCTTTTCAATTTTGGGGGATTTACTGGGCATTTTTTTGTGCATTTGCAGAGAGCCGGGCGGTTTCTTTTCGCCTTTCTCCGCCGGAGGTCATTAAGGCGAGTTGGAATGCCCGCACTTTTCTTTGTGAGGATTTGAATACCGATGGTCTGAACGATTTCCTTTTTTTTAATCTGGACCGTTCGCGAATTGAAATTTTGTATCGTACTCTGGACGGAAAAATCCCTCCCCGGGTAAGCCCCGTTCAGGCGGATCGATGGAATCCCGACCTTGAGGATGCTCCCTATAAGAAGGAGTATATCTTTGTTCCTGAAAAAATAACCGTATTGGCAGTGGGGGATCTGAATGGGGATGGTTTGCCTGATGTGGTTCAGGGCAGTCCTGAAAACGGGGTGCAGGTCAATTTTCGCACCAAAGACTTAAAGTGGGGGGAACCCTATGAGATTGAATCCCGAAGGCTTCGCCCCGGTATGCTTTCGATCAAAGTCAAAAAAGAAAAAAAAGCCGGGGTTTCTAAACTGTTTCTTTTCACCGAGCAGGGCTTGGAAGAAATCATTTTCAATCAAGGCGAGCCACAATATCCATCCAGGCTTTTTCGGGAGGAAAGTAAGAGTGCCCGCGGGCTTCACTTGGCAGACTTCAACGGGGACGGGAAAGATGACTGGTTATACCTTGATCCCGGCAAGGAAAGGTCAATTCGCTTGCGCTACGGAATGACCGTGGGCTTTGGCCCGGAGCATTCTTTTGACCTTTCTCTTGCTTCCTTCAATCCCGTGACCGAGAGTGAAGAATTTAAATTTGTGGGCATTGACCGGATTTCAAACGAGGTCATCGTTTTTTCAATTGGCCCGGTAAAGGGGGGGCAGGGCGGTTCCGAATACGGAATGGTGAGTCATGATTTTTTCCCCGAGGACGAAAAGAAAGCCGCTTGGGCAAGGGATGATTTTAATTCCGATGGGAAACAGGATCTAGTCACGGCTTCACCCAAGCTGGGTGAATTACTTTTTTTACCCGCTGCCAAAAACAGTGAATTTGGATTGCCTCAAAAAAATCCTTCCCTGAAAGGAATAACCTCACTTTCTTCATGTCGCTTTTCAGTGTCAAAAAATCCGGGTCTTGTAATACTAAGTCCGGAAGAGAAAATTGTTGGCTTATCAGAATTCAATGGGAGAAAAAGATTTTCATTTCCCGTGCCCCTGTCCGTGGCAGGCGATGCAATACTTTCGAACTGCAGTGATTTGGACGGTGACGGACTGGATGAAATTCTGATCGTGGTCGAGAGAAAATCGGATTTCATTCTACAAGTCTGGACAAAGGGCAAAGGAAAGAATTATCAGGTCTCGTCGGAGATCGAGTTGGATGAATGGAAGCGGGAACCATCCGCGATTTTCCCCTGTTTTTTAAATCAGGATGAACAAATTGATCTGGTATTGTTATCGGATCGCGAAGCGGGTCAACTTTTGCTCAACAATGGAATGGGAAAACTTGAATTGGTTGGTATGGGTTCGGCTATTCGTAAGAGTGTGCTTATGGAAAAAAACCGATCTCACCTCGGTACGGGGGATATTGATAATGACGGATCTGATGAATTGCTGGTTGCGGGGGAGGGGATGGTTCGGGCACTTAAATGGAAGGACGGGAGTCTGCAAGTAATCGAACAATTTAATTCGGTTGATCCGCAGGCCGAGCTCGCCTGCCCGCTCATGCTAGATCTGGATGGTGATGGCGAAAGCGAATTAGCTTATTATTCGGGGGAACAGTGGGAGATTTTAATGAAATCTCCAGACGGAGTTTTCGAAAAGACCGAAGGGGTTGAGGAGGATGCGCGTTTCCCTCTGGTTGCCTATTCATCCGCTTCAAAAAATGAGAAAGGTTTTTTGTCTTTAAGTTCCAGTGGGATTGATGTGATTGGACAATCACTCGTGGATCAGGAATGTCAGGTGGAAGTTCATTCCCGCTATCTTACCGACCTTCCACAAATTATTCATGGTGGTGTGGATTGGGGAGATTTTGACAATGATGGAACTCCTGACTTGGTTTGTATGGATGGCCGAAAGAATGTTCTGGAGTTTTTATCGTTTTCTGAAAAAGAAAAAAATTGGGAGAGCGTGCTTCACTTTCAGGTCTTCGAAAAAGATCTTCACTACCGCGGAAAAAAGGGAGGAGTCTACGAACCCCGTGACGGACTGATTGCGGACCTCAATGGCGACGGAAAGGATGACCTGGTTCTCTTGGTTCACGATCGTTTTCTGTGTTACTATCAAGAAGGGGGAATTGAAAATTGAAAATTCTTATCTTAGGTGACATTGTCGGCCGACCCGGAAGGAAATTTTTAAATGATCAGTTGGCAGAGTATAAGAAAGCGAATCAAATTGATCTGATCATTGCCAATGGAGAAAATGCGGCGGGTGGAGCGGGTATTACTGCCAAAACCGCTAATGAAATTCTTTCCGCCGGGGTGGATGCGATCACACTGGGAGACCATGTGTGGGATCAAATGAATTTTAATAATGAAATTGATGCATTGGCACGGGTTTGCCGACCGGCCAATTTACCTGATTCTAACCCGGGGCGGGATCGATTAATACTTTCGATAAATGAATTCAGGATCGGGATATTTACCGTTTTGGGGAGGACATTTATGGGTCCCAAAGTCAACTGCCCTTTCCGCACGGCTTCGCAGTTAGTCGAAGAAATGAAGGACGAAACGGATGCAATTATCGTTGAGATTCATGCGGAAACAACTTCCGAAAAAGAAGCGATGGGCTGGCACCTCGATGGAAAAGTGAGTGTGGTTTTTGGCACACATACCCATGTTCCGACTGCTGATGGACGAATCTTAAAAGGGGGTACCGCCTACCAGACAGATCTTGGTATGACTGGTCCACGGGACTCGGTTTTGGGCCGGGAAATTGAAGCCTGCCTTGGTCGGTTTATTGACGGTATGCCAAGGAAATGTCCGGTTGCCGAGAATGATGTGGGGATGCAGGGATGCTTAGTAAAAGTAGACCGTTCGAAGGGGAGTACCGAAGCTTTTGAACGGGTCGAGTTTAGAATTTAATCTCTCCTGCCGCCAATTAAACCAAGGCGGAAAGCCCAGTAGATAAGAGTCATCAAAGATGTGATAAAAGCGGCGACATAAGTCAGAGCCGCGGCATTAAGAACCTTTCTTGCTCCGTCTAATTCTTTTTCATTTACATAATTGCCTTTTTGTAAGCAGGCAAGAGCTCGCTTGCTGGCATCAAATTCGACGGGAAGCGTCACCAATGTAAAAAGCGTGGTGCATCCAAACAGAACCACTCCAAGCAAGGCAAGGGAAGTACCGGTGGTTGTTTGTGCTCCGCCCATGAAGAATGCAAGCATAAGTACGATGGTTGACAGTCCTCCTCCGCGGTTGGCCACTGGTACCCACGAAGATCGAAAAGTAAGCATGGGATAAGACTTTGCATGTTGGATTGCATGCCCCACCTCATGTGCGGCTACTCCAAATGCAGCCATGCTGTTGGAATCGTGCACGGACTGACTGAGGCAGAGCGTTTTTGTACGCGGATCATAATGGTCGCTTAATTCACCGGCAATACTTTCTACTCTCACATCATGAATGTTATTGTCTGACAAAATATTTCGGGCGATGTCCGCTCCTGTGAGTCGTGAACGGGTGGTGAACTGACTGTATTTCTGAAAGCGGGATTTAGTTAGCCTTGATGCATAAAAACTTAATCCAAATCCACTTAGAATAATGAGAATATATAATGGATCGAACATAATTATAACATATTGTTAAATGTGCTCTCACGCAAAAAGCTTAAGTTGATATTATTGAGGCGGAGCAAATGGATCAGGCTCATCACTTTCAGTGGGTTCATCTGTGACCGGTTCGGTAACAGGAGGAGGAGCCTTCACTTCGGAGGATTTAGGAGGAGCCACCACTTCGGAGGGTATGAATCTGTCGAGATTTTTATAAACCAAAAAACCAACCACTGCGAAAGTGCACAAGAAAACAAGTATTGCCAACGCCACCATTAGTTTTCCAAGGGCCCCCATTCCCGTCTTAGGAACGGGAGCGGATGATTCCTCAAAAGTGACTGCGGAATTTGCAGCTTGGCTGGTTGTAACCTTACGTTTGATTTTACCCGCTTTGGGGGATGTGCTTTTGACCGACGGGTTCGTTTGCTTTTGCTCCTTAACTGAAGGTATTTTTTCCGGAGTCAGGGAAGGGAGAGGGGCTTTGTTGATCTGGGACCACTCGGGTAATTCCTTTAACTTTACCCATCCGGAAACCCCCTGATGCCAGGAAAGATCATCAGGTTTAAACTGGCCGCTCCCCACCTTTTGAATCGCCTCTTCCAATGTCAGGGGTCCATGATCAACCCCCTTTGAGCTTACATATAAATTCAGAGGCGAATTCATAAAATAGAAATTTTACTTTTTCCCCTCGTATGCCTTGTGAAAGGAAAGGATGGATTCCTTGAGAGCCGCCGCAGTCTTTGCATCCACTGTCTGCTTGCATTTCATCGCGGCAACCATGACTGCGTGTGCCTTGGCTAGTTTATCCGAGTATTTCTTGTCTGAAGCTTTGATCCTTTGAGCCATAAAATAATCCGCGATAGTATTTTGGATTGCCGTCGCATGGGATTCCTTAGTCGCTACCCATCTTGCCAGTTGGTTGTGGGAAAGGGCGTCATTTTTTCCGCTCAGTTCACTGATCAGTTTACCCGCTTTTTCGATAGTTGTTTGATCTTCAAGCATTTGCTCGAACCTGTTTTGATCTCCATAGACCCCACACGGAACCTGGCAATGAGCAAAAAGATTGCTAGAGAAACAGCTAGTGGCAATAAGCAGAACAGAGAGGTATAAATTTTTCATGATTAGTGTAGTTTGATTAATATAAACAATGAAGATTTCAATAAAATCATAGTGTTTAAATCTGCCAAGCAAAAGCGACTCAATTTTAAAGTTTTGTTCTTGTGCTCACGCAAACCCAATGCCTTTGATCTTGCGAAGCAAGTGCAGTATGGGCTATGATACAAATTACTCATCAAATATGATTGAGAATGTGCGGGAGTAGCTCAGCTGGATAGAGCATCGGTCTTCTAAACCGAGGGTCGTG
>CAJWWH010000082.1 GCA_913048545.1 uncultured Opitutia bacterium
AATAGGCCCTTTTACTTTTTTCCCACTAAGTGCTTTCGTTAATGCCCAATCTAAATCTCGGCGAGTTGTAGATATATACCATTGCAATCCACCATGAAACCCGGCTCTTTTGTATTCAGATACATAATAATCAAATTCACCTTGTGTTATCCATGGTGGCAATCCAGCTGGCTTTGGCATTCTCCACCACCAACCCCTTGCTTTACCATCTATGTACATCTTCTTGCTAGTAATTTCAGGCCCATGTAAAATCCCTCGTTTTTTTAATCCACGATCTACTGCATATAAACGTAACAATGCTTCTTCTGCATTTGCATCATACTCGGATGCAGCCTCTGGTAATTGATGATGTAATTGATAAAAAAATTTTGCATTTTCCTTATCAGTTTCAACCTTTAACGCATCAAGAATACCATTGGATAAGTCGGTATAGGGTGATTCAGGGTTTACTTTCGAATCAAACTGGGTGTTTTCAGAAAAGTTGTCCCATATGACCTCGGTTGCATTTTCTGACAGATTACGAATTTCCAACAGGTGGGTTTCCTTAAGTTCCTCCAGGAATCCATTCTTGGGGTGGTGCAGGAGTCGGGTGGCCCGTTCGATTCGGGAAAATTTTTCAAAATTTGCAATACCTTCATTTAAAGAAATTATATTTTCTCCGAGCAGAGAGTTTGCATACCGGTCAAATTCCTCTTCAAGTAAAAGGGCGATTTCAAATGCCTCAATTGAAAGAAGATCGAAATCTATTTCAACTGAATCACTTTTTGAATCAATTAACTGATTAAATTTCTGACGAATTTTGCCTGAAAAAGGTAGATTCTTTTTTGTGTCTGTTGGCGATAAGGGAGACGAAAATCGTTTTCCCGGAATTGGCTTTTCATTCTCTCCATTTGGAAGTGTCCATCCGAATGCACAGAAATCATCCCCACTTCCCTCCTTATGAATCATTTCGATAGGATATAATTTTCCTGCTTCTAAAAACTGTGGTTTGCTTTGCAGGTTTTCAGACCAAGAAAATGAAGTATGGGATTTTGTTTCCACAATCTTTTTGAAATTTTTCTTTCCGGGTTCGGCTATTCGTAGGAGCGATGAATCATCCGAAAAGATCGAAAATGTATACTCTCCATCAATGGGAGGTTTAATAAAAGCTCGAATTCTCCTTCCAAAACGATCCGCTGTATTTCTACTACTTTCCGCTTTGGTAAGGTAGGAATTTCGGTCTGGTTTTGAATCTTTAAATACCTTGCTTTTTAAAAGTTCTTCAGTTTGATCACCATCCAAATTCAACCATACTTCTTCAAGTAAATGATTTTCTTTTGTAACTGCCTGGAATTCTGCATCGATATCCTTCAGGGTTTTGAGAGATGAATTGATCAGTTTTCGAATATCGCCCACTTTTTTTCGATTTGAAACCCTAGAATCCTGCTCACGCAATAAACGGGCTACCTTTTTCATATTCTGCCCGGCTTCATGAAGGCTGAAATCGACAAGGTTTGATTCCCTGGGAAGAAATCCATGTTCATTTGCCAATAGGATTTTCCGAGCCGAACTGAATGTACTGTCTTTCAATCCCATGCTTCCAGAAGAATCCAAAAACACGGTCACTCTTCCACGGTTCCCCTCCTCTTTTTGAAACCGGAGAACGGGACCGGCCAAGGTCATGATAATGGTAATAATAGCTAGGCAGCGAAGACTGGGAAGGAACCATCGCAGACGACCTGAAGTTCCTTTTTTTATTTCAGTTCGATAAAGAAACCAAATGATACAAGCTACGACCAGGGCGACACTTACGGCCTGCCAGAGAGGCCATTCCCCAGCCCATAGAAGACGGAAATTATCAAAGTCAGTTTTCATCGAACGATCTTCCCAAACTTTCGAAGCAGGATAATTTCCATAAGGATCAATCCGAGTACCACCGCGAGCATAATTTTCCAGGTTTCCCTGCCAAATTTTCGATGACTGTCCATGGTGAGATAGGCATTCCAGCCTTCTCCATTTCTTCCATCAATCCGGTTCACATTTTCAGCAAGTTCTTTTGAAATTTCATTTATTGTATCCTCTTTTGCTTTTTCTAAATTTGATTCCGAGGGGGAAGCAAGAACCACAAATTTGGCAATAACTTGTTCATTATTTGAAAGAGCGTATATACCGGGTAATCGGGTATCAGTGAATTCAAGCAGATATTTATCTTTTCGTTTGCGGGGGATCAATTTTCTGAATGAATCGTTGGGAATGGTAAGCTCGTATTCCAATTGGGCACCATCTTCCGAAAGGTAATAGGTAAGTGGGTATCCAGCCCGTACAGTTTGAGGAGGTAGAACTTTTTCAGACAGATAGGTTGTGATTTGTTGTGTGAAAGGAAGGAAGCTAGGCCGGGTTGGTAGATTATTCCAGTCCGTATCAATACTGCTAGCCCAAAACATGACCACTCCCTTTCCCACCTTTTTTTCTGACAGAATGGGATCTCCATTTTCAAGCCTGGCCACGACAGTAACCGTTGGTACACTCCTCGATTTTACTTCATCCAAATCATGCCATTTTTTAATCAGGCCTTCAGACAGACTTCCGTTTCTTGGATCGTTAAACATTGAAAGTGCAGGGTGCTCGAAGTAAGAACGGTTAAATTTTTTATAAGTCAGCTCATTTTGCAGATTTCCTTTTTCGCCGAGGATTGGCATGGGTAAAAGACCTGAACCAGTTACCCCCAAATTTTCATTGTACCATCCGGAGTTTACTTGATTACCGGAACAGATTAAAAGTCCGCCCCCATTTACAATAAAAGATTCAATTTCTTCAGTAATGGTTGATTCAAGTTCTTTTACATTCGCCAGAACAATCAATCTCGCTTCTCCGAATTGTTCAGCTTTTTTAAACTGCTCAATTGGAATTGTGGTGGCTTTTATAAGATCCTTCATTTCCAAGTCCTTATCTTCCTTATGCTTGTTTTCAATGAAGGGGGTTAGTGCTAATTTTAGAAAGTCGGATTCTCCACGCAGCCATTCCCTGGATGGATCACCATCTATTATAAGCACATCAATTTGTTCAATAACACTGATTGCAACACTCCTTCGGTTATCCTGAGGTAGGTCATCAGCAATCATCAGTTCAACATGCAGGACTTTTGGTCCGGCCTGATCGAAGTGATGGCTGAATGCAACCTGAGCAGTTGCCTGTGGGCCCATAGATAGAGCAGCTTCATCAATCGTTGATTCATTTTGATCCGCGGTCAGGATGACTCGCAGATCACCTTCGAATGATTCGTCACTCAAATTTCGAATGGTGGCCCGGACTCTTACCGGATGTCCCACTCCAACGGTTTGAGAAGAGAGTACAATTTTTTCAACCAAAAGATTTTTCTTCGCTTCTTGTCCAAAATCTACCCAGGTTAATTCTGGTGCATTTGGACTGGCGTTTAACCTTTCACGAAATGAATCAATTGCGGCTCTGTCCCATTCCATCCAGTCAGAGTTACGGAAGTCAGAAAGCAGGATAATTTCTCTTTTGAGATTTTTACCCTCTGAAACAATGGAAAGTGCCTGATCCAGTGAAGCCAGAATGGAAGCTTGATCACCAAGTGCGTTAAGATTGCCAACGCCCAGATCGAGGGCAAATGGATCGGCGGTGGGTTTTTCAAAAAGGGGGGAGGGCATACCGCCAAGTTGTATAATCGTTGTTTCCGATTGTTGGTTCATATTTTTCAAAAAGCCTGAAATAAAAGACTGAGCTTTTGAAAACCCATCATTGGTATTCATTGATAAACTATCGTCCAGTAGGATAACCGTACTGGCAGGAACTTCACCGGAAAGTGAAGAGATTTCTTTATCCTTTCCCCATTCGGGAAGGAATCCAATTGCTCCCAGTATAACTCCAATCACACAGGCTGCACTCAAAATACCCCATAGCCAACGGGTGGTGGAAGAAAACGCCAGAAAAATTAAAAAAAGTAGGGCTGCGATGGGGAGGATTAAAAAGAACAGAAATGAATTCCAATTCATAACCACCATCCGGGCAAGTGTGAGGGCAAGAATAATCGGGATGGAGCAACGAATGATTAGAATGATCCATTGTTCCAACTGAATTTGCTTACGATTTTTACGAAGAACGGATTCAAGCAAATGAGTCGCCCCCCATTTAATAACTTTGAAACGACTTCGGTTAAAAAGGTGAATGATCAAGGGGGCAAGTGCTGCCAATGTCCCCAGTACGAGTGCTCCGTTTAAAAAACTCACAGGTGAACTGGCATGCCAGCCTTGCCCCGGGCAGCAAGGAATGAGGCAAGTCCTTCAGCATAGGGCTCATCCGTGGTCATGGGGAAAAGTTGAACCCGATGTTTATGGCATCCTTTGACCAATTCCTCTCGGTATTCTCTCAAGTTTTCCAAATATGCCTCCCTCAAGTGTTGCGGATCGATTGTGTGACGGATTCCCTCCTGTTCCAAGCAATCAAAACGAGTCCAAGACTGGAATGGGAATTCCAGTTCATCCCGGTGCCAGATTTGAAAAATTACAACATCATGCTTGGCGTGATTAAAGTGGGCCAAGCCTTTTAGAATCGAGGGAATATCTCCAAAACAATCCGATACAATGACCACCAATCCGCGTTTTTTTAGTTGAGGGGCAATCTCATGGAATACTTTTCCAAGATCCGTGTCTTCACCAGCCTTGGTTTCTCCAAGTAAGTCAATGATTTGCCTGGTATGTGATGCACCCCCCCGTGGTGGGACAAGAGAACGGACTTTTGAATCAAAGGTGGTCAGGCCAACGCTGTCGGTTTGTCGAAGTGTGAGGTATGCAAAGCAGGCGGCTAATCTGGACCCGTATGCGAGTTTGCTCAGTCCATTTTCCTCCTCTCCACAATAGGCCATTGATCCACTGGCATCGAGTAAGAGATGGCATCGTAAATTGGTCTCTTCTTCATATTCCCGAACATAGTAGCGGTCGGTTTTGGCAAACACTTTCCAGTCGAGCCGGCGGATTTCATCCCCCGGTGTATAAGCTCGGTGCTGCTTGAATTCTACGCTGAACCCCTTGTGGGGCGAACGGTGTAAGCCCGAACAGAACCCTTCAACCACACGCCTTGCCAGTACCTGATGATTGGCGAGGCGGGATAGATCCTTAGGATCGAGGTAATCAGTAACAGTGGCCATCCGAATAACGGAGCGAAGTAATTATAATATGGCTTCGTTTTTTTCGGGAACCGCTTCGAGGCAACGGTCGATGATTGATTCAACCGTTATTCCCTCAGCCTCTGCATTAAAGGTGGGGACTATTCGATGTCGAAGGACAGGGTGTGCTAAGGCTTTAACATCCTCTACTTTTGCAGCGAAACGACCGTTTAAGAGTGCCCTTACTTTGGATCCTAAAATGAGTTGCTGACAGGCACGGGGGCCGGGTCCCCAGTCAATTAAATCCTTAACCCAGTTTTCTGCCCCCTCTTCTTTTGGCCGGGCCATTCTCACCAAATCCAAAACATAGTCATATACATGGTCTGGTACCGGAACTTTTCGAACAGTTTCCTGACACCTTTGAAGGGTTGGGCCATCTATAACAGGTTCCAGTTTTGATTCAAATGTTGATGTGGTTTGCTCAATTATTTGCCTCTCTTCCTCCCGGCTTGGATATTCAACAATTACCTGAAAGAGGAAACGGTCGCGTTGTGCCTCCGGTAGTGGATAGGTACCTTCTTGTTCAATCGGATTCTGGGTCGCCAGTACGAAGAATGGTTCATCCAAATTATAAGTCGCTCCACCAATTGTAACCGAGTGTTCCTGCATCGCTTCCAAAAGGGCAGCCTGAGTTTTGGGTGGTGTCCGGTTAATCTCATCCGCCAGAATCATCTGACTGAAAATTGGTCCTTTCTCAAAAACCAGTTCGCGGTGTCCTGTTTTTTTGTCTTCCTGAATAATATCTGTACCGGTTATATCCGCGGGCATGAGGTCGGGAGTGAATTGAATCCGCCTGAAACTCAAGTCAATCGCCTGGGACAGGGAACGGATCATCAATGTCTTGGCCAAACCGGGAACACCTTCCAATAAACAGTGCCCACGGGCAAGCATGGCAATAAGCAGTTGCTCCAATACTTTGTCCTGCCCAACAATTACCTGATGAACCTGGTCCTTAATTTTTTCGTACGCTTCAACCAATTGCTTGGCCATTTCTTCATCATCACTTTTATTCTTTTTGGCTGGGCTCATTTTTTATTAGGTAATGGACTGTTTAAGGGTTATAATATTTGTAAAAATATAATAATATTAGTTCTCAAATTCATTGATTTGAGATGCAATCCCAAAAAAGCAAAAAAAATTTATTTTTTTAAAGAGATTCGAAAGAGCTAAGACTTAAAAAGTGCGAGCATGGAATTCATTACTTCAGTTGGGACAAGGTATTCATTCTTGGCGTGAATTCCGTCTCCAAAAATAACCGGATAATCGAGTTTGTTTTTTGGCCGTGTGCCATGGCTCCCCTTTACAAGTGCAGGATCCAATGGGATAAGGTCCATATTGGTACGAAAACCCAATTTTTTCCCAATTAATTTTTTGACCACCTTTAAGGTGGGGAAGGAAATTTTTGGATCCACGAAAAGTTCAGCCGGATCGTATCCGTATTTTCTGTGTACATCCACGCATCTAGCAAAATCGGGGGCGAGTGAATCATCGAGCCAATGGTAATACGCAAACCAGGCATCCTCCTTTGAGAAAATTACAAAATCTCCCGATCGCTCGTGGTTAAGTCCGGCTTCTTTCCGGGATTCGCCTTCGAGTATTTTTTCGACCCCCTCCATGCTTTCGAGGCAGTTTCGAACTTCTTTTCGAAAACGAGGGGATTCATCTTGCAAATAAACATGGGCCACTTGGTGATCGGTGATTGTAAATGCTTTCGAGCCCCCACAATCGAGGTATTCCAGTCCCAGTTCATCTTTTATACTGAGCCATCCTTTATTCCGAAATACCCGGTTTGGGTAGATTACATTCTTAACCTCTGTAATCCCGTATTCTGAGAGAATAATAAGGCGGATCCCTCTTTTTTCATAAAATGAAATAAGTTCGCCAACTACCTGATCAATTTCATTTAAGGCTTTGGAAATTTTTGGATCATTTGGTCCTAAACGCTGGAGGTCATAGTCAAGATGTGGAAGATAAACTAAAGATAAGTCGGGCGAGTGTTTCTCCTCGGTCCATTTGGCGGATTCAGCAATCCAGTTGGAGGAGGCAATCCCAGCTTTGGGTCCCCAAAACCCATGAAAAGGGAAGTCACCGAGGTCAGCCTTAATCTCTTCTCGTAAGTGCATTGGCTGGGTGTGCACATCAAAGGATTTAAATCCGTCCGCCCGATAAAGTGGGCGTGGGGTGATCGAGTGATTCACTGATGAATGCATATTATACCACCAAAAAAGATTGGCACAGGAAAAATCTTTTTTCTTTTCACGGAGAACATCCCAAATTTTTCTGCTCTGTACGAGTTGGTTGGACTGCTTCCAAAAGTGGTGTTCATTTAATTCCCGGTCATACCAACCATTTCCAACAATACCGTGCTCGTCGGGCATCTTTCTAGTC
>CAJWWH010000083.1 GCA_913048545.1 uncultured Opitutia bacterium
ATCCGGGCCATCCTCATCCGGACCATCATCCACGGCACCCACAACCGATCCTTCACCGCAAAGTGCTAGTTTGACCCTTTTACAAGATCATACCTTTACAGGGACAATGGATACCGGACTGCTGATGAGTATGGAGCAGGCATTTGCGAGTTCATTCTTCTCCGACGCATCCGATGCATATGATGCTTTAACTGCTCTGGACCAATTGGGCGGTTCGGTCACCACTTCAAATCGTTATGTGCTGGGAGGTAGAAATCTTAGTTTTGCTTCCGGTAATTATCAATTTGCCAATGACCTCATTGTTGCATCGACTAATAAAATCTCACTTTTAGGAGATTTGGTTTTTGGAAACCTGGATAGTAAAGAGTTAATTTTTGCATCAGCTGCTACCATCGAAATTCAAAGTGGGACTTCAATCAAGTACCAGGCAGACTCTCTCGGAATTGGATCCTTTGACACCGTAAATATTATTGATGTGGATCTATTCGCAGAAGGGGAATTATCAGTCCGTTCACTCGACAGCATTGTTATCAAGAATTCTGTTATGCAAACAGCCAACAATGGTGGTGCGGATTTTATTCATCTCCTCGCCGCAAATGAGCTTACGATTGATAATCTTCGTTTTTCAGAACAAGTCCGCAAAATTGCCATGGATGCAATGACGATCAATCTATCGAACATCAATTTCCCCAATGGATCTACGGTTGAGCTCAATTCTCAGTATGGTGGAATTGATGGAAAGTATCCAAACTTTGGAAGCAAACTTTATGGTCGTGTGAATTTTATCCAAAATATCCGATACAATTCTAATTTGATAAATTCCGCATCTACTTTTGATCAGTTTGGAGGTTCAATAAGTGTGGGAACATTAAAATAACCATACCTACCAAACTTACCTTACTTACTTATCCCATGAGATTCCTCAGTTTTTCTCAACTTATTTTAATGCTCGTCCACCAATTCTCCTTTGGGGAGAATGATGATGCTGTTGACAAAAATGTTCCGGTTCTTCCAAGTACTTTTTTATCATCTGATTTCTTATCGGGTGTGCTGGAATCGACCAATATCGAAGAAGAAGAAGATTCCATGGGCACTCAAAGATTAATCGATGTGAAAAACTCGAAGCTCACGCCATCCATTTCGGCAAGTTTTGGGTATAATTATTCTTCCAATCCAGTAAAAGTGGATAAATCATCCGCTGGATATTTAGAGGATGGATTTACCGCACAGATGAACCTGTCATTTAATATGGGTCTCGGAGAATATGGTATTGGAGAAGAGGTGCTGATCACCCCGAGCCTCATGCTGATGCAAATGAGAACCTATAATGATCCGATTAAGGATTATGGGAAAAGCCAAAGTGTTTACGATGTTGATGTGCAAATTGTCGGATTTTCTATTCCTTTTGTCCTCCCAGATGATTTTCTTCTTACCTTTGGCCATTCCTATGTTCGCCCAATCGCGTTTCGAACTGAGAATATAATTAGTTACTCAAACACACCCAGTCTCACGCTTACCAAAAATTTCCCTTTACCGACAGGTGACGTACTCTCTTTTACTGCAGGATTAAGCTATTCTTTCACTGAAGGCGACACATTAAAAGATCAGATTACGGACCCCATTTATTATAATTTTATTGAAGCGGTAATGGGTGGTGCGGAAAGCGTCCTTTCTCAATATCCCTCCAACCTTCAGGATTCCTTAACTCACTCCCTGAATATGGCTTATCTTATGCCTGTTGGTGATCGATTAACACTTTCACCCTCGGTTGTTTACTCCAATTCAATGTATACTTCGGGTTCCTTCACTAACCGATCTGATCAGACTTACAGTGGAGGCTTGAATGCAGCTTACCCTTTTTTCGATTGGTTAAATGTTTCGGGATCCGCAAATTATATGTCGAAGAAAAGCTCTGATGCATCCGCTGAGTTTAAAGATTTTGTCGGGGGAGTGACTATTGGCGTGAATTACGCCTTTTGATGTGCAGTTAATTTTTGGTTTTCTTCTTCTTCTTATTTCTTCAGGGAATCTTTTACTTGCGGAAAATGATTCGAAGGTAGTTCAATTTTATCAGGAAGCCAAATCATTAGCAGAGGAAGGAGATTATTCACAGTCTCTTAAATATTTAAACCGTGCTTTAGGTTACCTGAAACAGTCTCCACTATCTGATCCTTTGCGCATCTCAATTGAGAAAGAAATTCGGATCGTAAAAGGTAAGTTCCTGGTTGCCAGATATCAGGAAAAGATGAAGCTGAATAGCCCGAACAAGAAAAATTTACCCATTCCACTGGTTCAGGAACCAAGTGATGTAATCATTCAGGAATATTTTGGTAAGATTTTGGCCCGTGAAATTTGGCAGTCTTTCGAGGTGGATGATTCAACGGAACATTTTGGTTTTGGCCGAAGAGTTACCGTGTTACCCAAAAGTGGAATTTCATTATTGATTAAAAGTGACTCTGCACGGATGCGAACGGTAGATGCGGCAAGTTTTAGTATTAAAAAAACGGGTTCGATCGATCTGCATACCGGATCTTACTGTTTTTATGTTGAGGACAGCAGTAAATCCTTGCTGATCAATTCACCCCTTGCATCGGTCGAAGTATCGAGCGGCTCTCCCTTTGCCTGCATGATCGGGGTAACCACGAATGGGGGGCTGAAGGTAATTAATTTATTAGGGAAAGCAGTCCTCAAAAGGGAAAGCGATTCAATCGAGCTTTTACCTGGTCAATTAGTTTTTTCCCTGCCCGATGGATTCAGCAGATCTATGGATGTTGAATTAAGCACACTCATGGTTACTTCGAATTTACTCACTGGTTTTCAATCACCACCCTTATTTTTCAAGAAACTCCGACAACAGGCCATGCTACAGGCACTCCGAACGACCAAAAGATTCAGGACAGTGGTTGGGGATGTGAAGGACCGGGAAAGCTTTCAGATGAAAGTTTTGGAAGAGGGCAGTCCCTGAGGTTCATTCTAGCTGATAGTGGGAATATCTGTTTTCACTTTTCCCAGCGCGGTGCAAATTGCAAAGACAGACTATTGTAGGAGTGAATCCTTATTCTTTTTGGATCCTTTCCACTCTCTCCGTCTGCAATCTTAATAATATCTCCTCTTTCCATGTTGAGAAGTCCTTTAGTTTCCTCAGTTGTGAGGGATCTCCTTTGTAGCTCGTACCCATATTCAAGTCCATCTGAAGCAATACCAATGAATGAAATGGTACCTTTTTTCTTCCTTACCGGAGAAACTAGTCGGCAAAAAGAAAAGTTTTTCGGAAATGAACGGGGAGGTTTTTTTCCAATTATAGAAAGTCCAAATTTGACTTCACGCATTTCCAAGCCCAAAGGTTTATTAATTTCTTCAATCCTTTGAGATGGATAGATTTTTCTGACCTCATGGCTGTAGTAATTCGTTTTTCCTGAAAAGAACGGACATTGATTTCCGTTAAAATATGGGGATTCAATATGTAGGTCTTTTTCAACTGAAGAAAGGAATGCGGAATTTTTATGTAATTGGTCGCATAGATTTTTTTCTGCCGGTTCAACAATAAGTACAAATCCGCTGGGTGCTAGTAATCCAATGATTTCTCTTAGCCAATCACGATATTCGTTTGCTTCGGTATCCTGGAGCACTTCATTAATTGAGTAACCTAAAAGAATAAGGTCGTACCTTTGTTTTGAAGCCTTGGGGAGATTATACCTTAAATCTGTCCTCTTTGTTTTTATTTCGGATTCGGGCCATAAAGAGTAGCATGCCCGATGAAGATTTTTCTGAAAGGCAAGACTTTTTCCGGAATAGTCCCATGATTCAAGGGAGATTGAGTTTTCAATATTCAACTTGCGCAGGAAAGAGAGCGCACTTAACCCACTTGCCCCGGACCCCGAACCGATGTCCAGAATACGAATTGGTCCTTTGTTTGATTTCTCCCATAAACGAAAATGAAAAGCTTCGCTAAGGGCCAAAGTCATTGCCTTCCAGGTACGGGGAAAAAAGAAGTTTCCGTAAGTCAATAGAGACAATTCGCGTGATCCGTACGCTTGCGGGTCAAATGATCTGTTCTTATTGAACCGGTCACTTTGTATAAGAATTTCTTTGCGGATTAGGTTAAGAATTTTTTCTTCACTGAGCTCAGGCCACTTTTGGACAGTTTGATTCCACCACCAATCTTCGATTTCTTTCGGGTACGAAGGTAATTCGACGGTCGGTGTCATCGATCCATGTTCATGTTACAAAAACAAGACTTTCAACACGACCATTCCCCCCAGCTTGACAATGAGGGATGGCAGCGTGTCTTTTCCTTTTAAATTGAAAATCTACAGCTTTCCACCGTAGATCGCCTGATCCCCCAACTGTTCCTCTATGCGTAACAACTGGTTATATTTACAGATGCGATCCGTCCGTGAAAGTGAGCCAGTTTTGATCTGTCCCGCGTTGGTGGCGACGGAAATATCCGCAATTGTAACATCTTCAGTCTCACCGGAACGGTGAGAGATAACTGAAGTGTAGCTGGCTTCCTTGGCCATTTCCACCGCATCAAAAGTTTCAGTCAGCGAACCAATCTGATTAACTTTAACGAGAATTGAATTCGCCACGCCCTGATCAATTCCTTTTTTGAGAAAATCGACATTTGTCACAAATAAATCATCGCCGACAAGTTGAACTTTCTCACCCACTGCCTCAGTCAGTTTCTTCCAACCACTCCAGTCATTCTCATCGCAACCATCCTCGATCGAACGAATGGGGAATTTATTAACGAGATCCTCATAGAAAGAAACAATCTCGTCGGAACTTCTTTCGGACCCGTCACTCTTACCGAAAACATACTTTGCTTTTTCCCGGTCGTAGAACTCGGACGACGCGACATCAAGGGCAAACTGAATTTCTTCGCCGAGTTTGTATCCAGCCTTTTCAACTGCAATCGAAAGAGATTCCAGGGCTGCCTCGTTACTCGCGAGGTTCGGGGCGAAACCACCCTCATCCCCTACGGCAGTGGAAAGGCCTTGGTCTTTGAGCACTTTTTTGAGGGAGTGAAAAATTTCACATCCCATTCTCAATGCTTCTCTGAATGTTGGAGCTCCCACTGGCATAATCATAAATTCCTGAATATCAATGGGGGCGTCTGAATGGGAACCACCATTGAGAACATTCATCATCGGCACTGGTAACACTTTTGCGTTGGGTCCACCTAAATATTTATACAAGGGTAATCCGGATGCGGATGCGGCGGCATGGGCCGTGGCCATGGATGCCCCCAAAATTGCATTTGCCCCAAGAACCGATTTGTTTGGCGTTCCATCCAGGCTAAGCATTGCGTGATCTACCGCAGTTTGATCGGTTGCGTCCAATCCGACAATCGCTTCGGCAATTTTGACATTCACATTCTCCACTGCTTGGGATACTCCCTTACCGAGGTAACGATTCTGATCACCATCGCGCATTTCAATTGCCTCATGTTCTCCGGTGCTCGCACCTGAAGGAACGGCTGCCCGTCCAAACGCTCCGCCGCTCAGTTCTACTTCTACTTCAACTGTTGGATTGCCTCGTGAATCAATAATTTCACGACCGTGTACTTCAATAATGTGTGTCATAGTTTGTGGGGATGTATTTTAAAGATAAAAATCGCCATAATGACTCATGACCGGCAGATGTCAAAATTCTTTGCATGAAAGAATACTTTGTTATGGATAGTGACTCGCTTTTCTTTCACTTTTTTTTTATATCAATTGATTAATTATGGCAAAACCACGCAACGCGATCTCACCTACCCGGGAGGATGATTATCCTGAGTGGTACCAACAAGTAGTCAAGGCAGCTGATTTAGCTGAAAACACCCCTGTGCGCGGATGCATGGTGATTAAGCCCTGGGGGTACGGGATTTGGGAAAATATAAGGGATGCCCTGGATAAAATGTTTAAGGATACCGGACATAAAAACGCTTATTTCCCCCTTTTTATACCGAAAAGCTTTTTACAGCGGGAAGCCGAGCATATTGATGGATTTGCGAAGGAATGTGCCGTGGTCACTCATTCCCGACTGGAGGCAGATGAACATGGAATTTTACAACCCGCGGGAAAATTAGAAGAACCATTGATTGTCAGACCCACCTCTGAAACGATCATTGGTGAATTGTTTGCCCGTTGGGTTCAGTCCTACCGTGATCTTCCCCTGCTGATTAACCAATGGGCCAATGTGGTGAGATGGGAAATGAGACCCCGTCTGTTTTTAAGAACCGCGGAATTTCTCTGGCAGGAAGGGCACACCGTGCATGCAACTGCTGAAGAAGCGATCGAGGAGACTCATTTAATGCTCAAGACCTACGCAACTTTTGCGGAGGAATGGTTGGCCATGCCTGTGCTCAGAGGGGAGAAAACCGAGGCCGAACGTTTTCCCGGTGCAGAATCCACATTGTGCATTGAGGCAATGATGCAGGACCGTAAAGCCTTGCAAGCGGGGACCTCACATTTTCTCGGACAAAATTTTTCAAAAGCGTGCGGTATTAAATTTCAGGGTGTAAGTGGAAAAGAAGAATTGGGCTGGACCACTTCGTGGGGAGTTTCCACCCGGTTGATTGGTGGAATGATTATGACTCACTCGGATGACGACGGTTTGATTGTACCTCCCAAAGTCGCCCCCACTCAGATTGTTATTTTGCCGGTGACTCCGAAAGAGGAAACCCGTGGAGAAGTGCTGGAGGCATGCAGTAAACTGAAAAAGCAACTCGAAGATATTCAGTTCTCGGGAACCTCGATTCGTGTGGAGCAGGACGACCGGGATTTACGGGGTGGGGAGAAGTACTGGCAGTGGGTTAAGAAAGGCATTCCTCTTACCGTTGAAATTGGCCCTCGGGATCTGGAAAATAAAACTGTTTTTGTGGGGAGAAGAGATAACGGTGCTAAAAGAGAGGGTATGAACCTCGAGGAGTTTATTGCTGAGTCGGGAAATATTCTTGAGAATATCCAGCAATCTCTGTTCAGGAAAGCTTTGGATTTCCGGTCAGAAAATTCGATCAATATTGACGATAAAAAGGAGCTTTATGAATTCTTCACCCCTCCATCCAACAATAAAGCTGAAATACATGGTGGTTTTGCTTATGTTCACTGGGACGGTGATCCTCAGTGGGAAGAGGAAATTAAGAATGAATTGAAAGTAACCATTCGTTGTATCCCTGAAAATTCAGAAGAAAGTGGTACCTGTATTTTTAGTGGAAAGCCGAGTGCAGGACGGGTGGTATTGGCAAAATCCTATTAGACTATTATGCAGGTCATTCACTCTGTTGATGAAATGCATAGGATCAGTGAGAAACTGAGATCAGAAGGACGCACAGTTGGATTGGTTCCCACGATGGGCAGTCTTCACCAAGGTCATCTCTCCCTTGTTGATTTAGTCAAAGACAGGGCAGACACCATTATTCTTTCAATATTCGTAAATCCCACCCAATTTGCTCCCGGAGAGGATTTGGAAAAGTATCCAAGGGACTTAGACCGTGACTTGAACTTATGCAAACATA
>CAJWWH010000084.1 GCA_913048545.1 uncultured Opitutia bacterium
TTTTCTAGGCGAGCTGAAACAAGGAGGTTGGAATCAGGAATTAACGATATCAACCAGCTCGTCTTTGGTTTTCAATCCCACAATAGTTTCTGATAGGGAACCATTTTTGTAAATTAACATGGTCGGAATGGACTGAACACCATGTTCCTGTGCCAGATCGGTGTTATCGTCTACATTGACTTTATAAACGCCAACTTTATCGCTCATTTCCGCTGATATCTCCTCAAGAACAGGTGTAAGAGCTTTACATGGTCCACACCATGGCGCCCAAAAATCAATGATAAGGGTCTTATCCTTCTCGGCGGTTACTTTTTCGAAACTTTCTTTATTTAAATTAACGAGTTCGCTCATTATGAATGGTTTGAATGTAGGTTGTTTAAAGTATTTTTAACCTGTGATTAGAAGCATCACAAATGCCGCAACCGCTCCGCCGAAAACTAGAAAATCAAGTATCATAAATATTATACTTGGTCTTTGTTTTTTTACTGAAGTAGCAGTTGAAGGTGCAGCAGGTGCTCCTGAACCAGGAGGGGATCCGATGGGTGGTGCACCAGCTGGTGATGCGCCCATCGGGGCACCGCTTGGTGGTGGTAAACCCATGGGTGGTCCACCAGGAGCAGCTCCAGGTGCTGGTGCTAAGCTCGGACCACCTTTGGGTGCTTCAAGTGCTGGCTTAGGACCGCCAGCAGGGGAAAGAGACGGAGCAGCTGGAACAGGGGAAGGAAAACCTGGTGCGGCACCCGGAGATGGTGTTGGCAAGGATGGGGTCAAACTTGGAGTAGGTGCACCTCCAACACTTGGTAAAGATGGAGAAAGGGACAAGCCAGGTGCACTTGGCACAGGGGTGCCAGGTACAGCAGAAGGGATTGCTGGAACAGGTGCTGGCGCGGCCGCAGCGGGGATTGCTGGAGTAGGAATAGACGGCACGGGTGCAGGAGTTGGACTTGGGGTTGCGGGTGGTGCTGGGCTTGGCGCCGCAGATGCCGACATCGGTGCAGGTGTTCCGTCTGTTGGTTTTGCCTTGGGAGCAAAAGGAGATCGGGTAACACGAAATTTAGGGGCTCCATCACCTGGTTTCACAGGGGCACCCTGTTTAGGAGTAAGCTTGAGAGCTGGTTTTGGGGGTGTGGGCAAACCTTCAGACATATAATAATTGATTCAAAGAAGAAATCAGTTCAGGGCAAGAAAAAGATTTACTCGTCGGGTGTGTTTTTTTCTAATAGATCAGAAATTTCCTCCGCCGAAGTTTCCTCGATTGACTGCCCCTTGATAGTTAAATCCTCGAAAGTTTTGAAGAGGGTTTCTGTCATTTTGTCATGTGTGTTTTGGGATCCGCCAAAAATAGAATATTTTTCCGCCTGAGTTATTCTTTTGTGTCCATCTGTACAATCGAGACCCAGGCCAAAAAGATGTGCCATAACTTTAGGGTCTTTGTATGGTAGGCTTGGATGTTGGTATCTCTTATTCATATAATTATTTATTTCTATTGTTGGGAATTAGTCAACACAAGTAATTCTATTGTATAAAATATTAAAATGCAAAAATCCGTGTGCTCAATGCGTACTCAGTCCCATTTTCACGGGCAGTTCCATTCCTGCCAGTAACAGAAAAGATCCAACTCCATGCCGATGTCAGTCTATATTCGAGAGATGTTTGCCAAAAAGGGATGTCATTGTCGTCTTCCTCGTAGACAATTGAACCTCTCACAATTTTTGATTCATCCCAACGGTGCATTCCATTAATCATCCATTGGTTGGAAAAAGATAAATATTTAACATAACCAACTTCAATTGTGTTGTCTATTCCGTCCTGTAGACGGGTTGAAAAACTGCTTCGGATGACATTACCAGTCTCCACATTTATCTTTGACCTCCCAATCAGCGAAATCCAGTCTGCCGGTTGCAGGGTCAGATCAGTAAAAAAATCTTTGGATGAATCGGGCTGGCTTTCAGAAGTTCGGTAGAGATCCTGGAAAAAGTTAATGGATGCAAGAGAGCGTGCATTGTTCCCACTCCGGGTAAGCAGTTCATTTTCCCATCCCAGTCGAACGACTTCGTAAGGTTCCAGACTATCGGATTCCAGGTGATTCATCAGATCAATAGGGCTTTTGTTTAATTCTGCAAAGGGCACATCAATCAAGGGGATGGTTGATTCCCTCGTTGATTCCAGTCGGTTTACTTTACGGTGGGAGAGGGAAAAGCCGATTACATGTCGAAGTTGATCAATTTTCCATGTTTTATCGTTCCAATTGTAGTCTCCTGTTAAGTGATACCTCAACTCATTACCCCACTCGCCAAAGCTTCTTCCAGCGTCCAATCCGGGGAGAGCATAGTCCTGTCTGCGGTAGGCTAAATGTGGACTGAAAATGAGCCCGTTTGAAAACCGGAATGGACGAATTATCTCATAGCCCAGATCGAATTTATTCGATTTTTGACTCAGTTCCCCAAAATTTTCCTTTTCCCGAAATGCAGAAAACTCGAAAGCCAGCGAGTGGTAAAGGTTCGCATGCATCCAAGGGGAGGGGGCAAGGTCAAATCGAATAGTGGGCGACTGTTCAATCGTGGACTCGTATTCGTTTGCCTGCCATCGGGCAAGTGCTGAGATTGTCCAATTTTCTCCGTCATATGCAATTTCTCCAAACGAATCATTCCATTGGTGATCATAAAAACGGTCCCGGTTAAAATCCCGGTACACTTCCGAGTCTTCATTCCACTCCACCTGAGCGGCAAGCCGCCAATTTTGATTTACCCGGTTTGTCGAATAAGCGTTTAGGAATGCTCTCTGGTTCTCAATAGCAAGTCCTCTAAGGTCATTGCCAAGGGTATCTCCCTGGTCATCTATCCACCCACTCTCTAAATTACCGAACGAAAAGTCCTGTTCTGACCTGTCTCCACTTTCCCAATTAAGCCCCGGTGAAAGAAGCCAACCTCTTTTTGTGTAAGCTGTGATGTCTGCGGTCAGGTCAATGTTTGGGGTTAACTTCCATTCCCCACCTGTTCCAAGATACCAGCCAAGATTGCTTTGTTTGCCCGCGATAAGTTTGTACTTGAGAGGATTTTTTTCAGCTTTTCCGCGAAACGATGGAAGCCTGCCGACTACTTGATCGCCTATTTTTAAGCTAATATCTTTCCCTTTGAGCATATTATTACTCTGATCGATTTCGACTTTTGATAGGTTGATGTAAGGTTCATTTTTTTCCTCGTTCAGGTAGTAGAGTGAAGAGTCGATTCCATGGATAATATTTTTGCTCCGGCTAATTTCCATGGACTTTAACGCGATGGGATAAAGCATAGTTTTAACCTTGGACGCATTGAAATCTCCAGTAATCAAATTAATTTTGGTTTTTTCAGCGAGTAACCGGATTGTTCCGTCTGTTAACAAAACCTTTCCAGTTGCCAGGGCTTCGCTTTGGTTTCGATCATATTCAATACGATGGGCAGTCAGTAGAATAGAACCGCTTTGTAAACGGGCATTTGGGGTGGCAACCAGTTTTTGAAGAGCTTGGTCAAAATAAACCTCTTCATCGGATTCGAGGATGGTCTTATTGGCATTCGGAGAAGAGGAGTCCTCGTTTTGGCCGAAAGTAAACGTGACCGAGAGCAGGATTATAAATGGGAAAAAAAAGGTTTTCACTTGGCTCCTAAGATGAAAGGATAATAAGTATAAACAAGAAAGAAATGATTTTGGGTTAAATTTCTTTTCTTTTTTCGCAACCTGCCAACCTCTTAACTCCCTTTCCCTGGAGCATGATTATTAATCAAACTGAATTAGAAGCCTGCCTCACCGGAAAGCTGGGCAATCCCCACTCGTTTCTAGGATTGCATGTAGTCGGAAGCCAAAAAGGCTTGGTGGCAAGGGCACTCGACCCAAATGCTGAAAAAGTTTTTCTGGTTCATCAGGAGCACGGGAAAGAATATCCGCTTACGAAAATTCATCCGGACGGTTTTTTTGAGGGTGAAATAAAAGACGAGCAAATTCATTTCCCCTATTTTTTCCGTTCTGTTCGTTCAGAGAAAGATACTACCTGGGTAGACCCGTATGGGTTCCTTCCCTTTGTCGAGAACGGGCAACTTGCTGACTTTAATAACGGAACCGAACTACGCCCTTACGCAAAGCTTGGCTCTTTTCCGGTCAACTACCGTGGAACCGATGGGGTAGCATTTGTGGTCTGGGCACCCTCTGCGAAAAGCGTTCATGTAATGGGGGACTTTAATCGTTGGCATGCCACCTCGCTTCCCATGCGTTCACTTGGTTCATCCGGATGTCGGGAAATTTTCGTTCCCGGTGCAAAAATCGGAGACAAGTATAAATATCGGGTTTTGGGTGTGGATGATGTGTTGCGGGAAAAAACTGATCCTTTTGGTTTACGCTTTGAACCACCTCCGGGAAACGCAACCTATGTATACCCCCGTAATTTTGAGCCTGAAAGTACTTCTAGGCAAAAACAACTTAACCCTCGTACCAGTCCGCTGTCTATTTATGAGATGCACCTTGGTTCCTGGAAGTTTAATCAGGAGGAGAACCGGCCATTAAGTTACCTCGAACTGACTGAGGAATTACCCCCATACCTTAACAAAATGGGTTTTTCCCATGTTGAATTTTTACCGGTCAGTGAATATCCGTTTGGTGCATCCTGGGGATATCAGGTTACCGGATTCTATGCTCCCACCCACCGATTTGGTACGCCGGAAGAATTTAGCGTCCTGGTGGATGCATGCAAAAAGGCGGGGATCGGGGTAATCCTGGACTGGGTGCCTGCTCATTTCCCGTCTGATGAATTTGCTCTTGCCCGGTTTGACGGCACCTGTCTTTACGAGCACGAAGACCCTAGGCAGGGAAAGCATGCGGAGTGGGATACCCTAATTTTCAACTACGGTCGGGCAGAAGTGCGTAGTTTTCTGATTGGCAGTGCGATTTGCTGGCTCGACCGATTCGGGGTCAGTGGATTTCGGGTGGATGCAGTTGCCTCTATGCTTTACCTGGACTATGGCAGGGAGGATGGGGAATGGATACCAAATAGACATGGAGGGAAAGAAAACCTTGAGGCGATTGCTTTTCTTCGACAGTTCAATCAGGCGATTCATCAGGAGTTCCCCAATGTGATAACTATAGCAGAAGAATCCACTGCTTTCCCTCAGATTACACAGCCTCCGCATGTGGGTGGTCTGGGTTTCGATTTTAAATGGAATATGGGATGGATGCACGATGTGCTGGACTTTTTTAAAACGGCACCTGCTGAGCGTTCCGGGGTTTATAATCATCTTACTTTCGGTGCAACCTATCAGTTTACTGAGAATTTTGTGCAGGCTTTTTCTCACGATGAGGTAGTGCATGGCAAAGGCTCCCTCGCTAATAAAATGGGACTCGGGGAAGAAGCGGATCGACTTGCCAATTTACGCTCCCTTCTTGCTCTGCAATGGACATGGCCTGGTAAAAAGACCCTTTTCATGGGGTGCGAGTTTGGGCAGTGGAAAGAATGGGACTGCGATAACCAACTGGATTGGTCCCTTCTTGAATTCCCCATACACGCAGGTTTACAAAAATTAGTTGCTGATCTGAACCATCTATACTTAACCCACTCGACCTGGAGCGATTCAGATCATCGGGGTGACAAATTTCATTGGATCGATTGTGATGATGCAAGCGGACAGACGCTCAGTTTTATTAAGTATGGAGAAAACCCAGGGGATACTCTTTTGATTGCCTGTAATTTTTCTGATCAACTTTGTCACCGTGATTGGGGTTGTCCACACGAGGGGGAATGGAGAGTCATTCTTGATACCGATTCTTCTGATTACGGAGGAGAGGGTGCTTCAGGAGCTTCCGAATTTCATTCTTTCCCTGAGCCTCGTAATGGCCATTCAAATGGGCTCTCATTTTCAGTCGCCCGATGGAGTGTGCGGATATTAAAATTGCTTAAATAAAGATATGCTTTTTTTAACTTAAAAAATTATCAGGTTGACCAAATTATTTATTTTTTAATTTAATTAAATTATTAAGTTCCTGTTAATTTTTAGTTCATTTTTTCTCTCCTGTCTTATACACGGGAAGCTTCCTTTGCGAACATGGACGAGCACTGCCGGACAAACAATGGAAGCTCGCTTTGTTGAGCGGGTGGGGGATGGAATAAAGATTAAATTAGAAAATGGGCGGATATTTACACTCCCACTTTCAAGGTTTTCAAATTCTGATCAGGATTATGTTACAAGTCTGGACGGATTGATTGCCGAACCAATTGCTAGAAGTGCCCGGACTTTTTATCTGGAAGATGAAGCATGGCCGGGATATTTAAAAGGTGGTCTGATTGTTCTTTCAGTTTCCGGAGATGTACAGACCAAGTCTCCTCCGCTTGAGTATGTGGACGAGTATGATCCTAAACCACCGCCGAAATGGAAAGCTCCAAAGAAGGGTGATATTTTGGTTGTCGGGCATCAGGTACAGACGGGTACCGATGGAAAAATGGGACTCCTTCTGACCAATGGTACGGTTACCACTATTCTCCCCAAAACCAGTTTATTAATAAAAACTTTCTTTCAGGAACAAATAGTGCCTGAAGACAGTAATTTAGAAATGAGTAATATACGGGAGGAAATTAGTCCATCCATGGTAAAGTTTGAAATGGATGTAGGAGAACTGATTGTGGAAACAAAAAAGCTGGATAAGAAATCCTCCTTTTTTATCGAGTCTCAACTCGGAACTGCGGGTATTCGGGGCACAGCATTTCGACTATCTATAAATGATAAAACTCAGTCACTGGAAGTGTTACGTGGACAGGTGGATACATTATACAAGGAAAGACAGATAACATCGGTAATTAATGGGCAACGGGCAGATATGAGTGAGTCTGAATCATCTTCGCCCAGTTTATTACCGGATACAACAAGTGAAGAAATTGAAAATGTGTGTAATCTGTTAGCCGAGGTTTCAGCAGAAATTACTGTTGGAGAAGTTGTAAAAAAACAGAACGAAGCAAATCCCCCAATTACACTCATTTTGGATGAAAATGGATTTGAATATGCCATGCGTAAAAAAATCCGCCGACCGAGGGGAAGGATTTTACAAGAGGATTATGACCGGGTTGAGAATTTGCAAAGTCATCCTGATAATAATTCAGAATTAGATGATATTAGATTTTTGGAAAAGCTGACCAAACTTAGGAGACTTCAACTACATTCGCTCTTTATAAATGACATAAGTAGTCTCTCGAGACTATCAAACTTGGAGCTTTTAAATTTACATTGTGAACGAGTTCTGAATTACAAACCGGTGAGTAACCTTGTTAACATAAAAGTACTAAGTTTGGGGAGTAGTCAGCTTAATTTTTTTACTAAATTTTCGAAACTTGAGGAGTTAAGTTTGCGGGCGGGCTTTGACTTTGAAATTTTAGAAAAATTTGCAAAATTAAAGATTTTAAAAATCAACTATGGAGGACAATCCGAAAAGCTAAATAATTTTATAAATCTAAAAAGACTTAATAAATTAGAAC
>CAJWWH010000085.1 GCA_913048545.1 uncultured Opitutia bacterium
TAGACAAAGATTAATGGGTATGGCTATTACTACAACTGCAATACCATTAGGTATTACTGCAGCTACAAAAACTATTTACGACATCACTGAAGACGAAGTTAATGCAATGAAAAGATATGTTGCGGACTGGTCTAAAAATTCAGTGTTGATTCCATTTAGAAAAGAAGATGGCACATTACAATACATAGATTTTTCACATTTAAATGCTTATGATACTGTAACAAGACCTATTCAAACTGTTCTTAATAAAGTAGAAGCTGGAAAAGCAGACGAAGATGGTATTATGGATGATTTCATTTTGGGTTTAATAGAATCAACTAAAGAATTAGGAGCTCCTTTTATTAGTGAATCTATTTGGACAGAAGCATTACAAGATGTAGCCCCAATTCTTGGTAGAAATGGTACAGACTCCACAGGTAGAAGAATTTGGAATCCACAAGATTCTAGAGGAGATAAATTATACAAAGCTCTTAGTCATTTAATAGAAGCACAAGCCCCTCTTAACTGGAAACAGTTAGAAAGACTTGGCCTTTCAATGTTTCCTTCAGATAGTGAAGGTAGATTTAGTGAACGGGGAGATGAGTATACATTTGGAAATGAAGCTTTAGGAATTTTAGGAATGAGAAGAGTGGATGTAAATCCTAAAAAATCTTTTTTTTGCGTTGAGAATTGCCTTTTCCCTTACGCTAAAGTCGTTTGAGTGCACTACGTATACTATGAATCCGCTAAGAACAAAAAAAAGTCAATGCCCAGGTGTCCGTGTTTGAAAATTAATGTTAATACTGACTTCTGCTGCAGTGCAGTGAATGTCGTTCCTAGATGATATAGAATAACTGCTATTGCAGCAAAAGTACGACAGTACTGAATGCCTGCAATTTTTTTCCCTACAGAAGAATCTACATTTAAATGCTTAGTAATAGTTTATAAAAGTTTGGCCTTTTTCCATATTCGTAATGTGGGAATTGAAGGTTTCAACTCCTAACTTAATTTAGTTGGAGGCATTGCGGTATTTGTTACGAAATTTTTAGCAAGAAGGAAACAATTTCTTTTTTCGCCTGATACAAATCTTTATAGTGGAAAGTACTGAAATTTGGGTTACCGGAAATCATGGCTGAAAGTTTACGGTCTTCCTTTGTGTCTTCGTAGAGACAAAGCGTTGGCTTATCCATTTTTTCGGCAATACCCAACTCGTAGCCGACTCCGAGTGATGGAGTGGTCACTTCCGCCACTACGGCATCCGCGGCTGAAAGCCATACCAAGTCTCTTTGATGGATTTCTTGCTCATCCAAATCTTTCTCGCCTTTTTCACCAATGGCGTCGTCGCCGACATGCTCGGTCAGGACCTTAGCTTTCGAAGATAAAAAGTGTATTAGCTGGTTATACTTTTCCTGATCCGCTCTTCCTCCGCGAATCGAAGCCGCAAAATAAATCTTCAAGCAATCAGAGGGGTTACCACTTTCCCGTGAACATCGGTAAGGCGGAAGTCTCGGCCGGCATAGCGGTAAGTAAGTTTTTCATGATCAAAACCAAGAAGATGCAACATAGTGGCATGAAGATCATGCACATGAACCGGATCTTCCACCGCTTTGAAACCAAACGAATCGGTAGCTCCGTGTATGTATCCGGGTTTTACTCCTCCACCCGCCATCCACATGGTGAACCCGTGATGATTATGGTCTCTTCCGGATGTAGTGCCTGCATTGGCACCGGAGGGCAATTCAACAGTTGGTGTACGTCCAAATTCTCCACCCCATAAGACCAGAGTCTCTTCGAGCATCCCTCTCTCTTTCAAATCCTGAAGAAGTGCTCCAATAGCCTGATCGCACTGGGCAGCCAATCTCCGGTGGTTCTTTTCAATCTGATCATGACTGTCCCACGGTTGGTCTTTGCCATGCCATAGTTGTACAAACCTGACGCCTCGCTCAACCAAACGACGAGCCATCAGGCATTGTTTGGCATGGACTCCGGGTCCATACATTTCCCGTACCCTGGGAGATTCTTTGGTTATATCAAAAGCATCGCTTGCCTCCATTTGCATACGGTAGGCGAGCTCAAAGGAGCGAATCCTTGAGTCCAGTTGATCATCTTCATCACGGCTATTTTGATGAGCCCGATTCAATTTTTGCAGAAACTGGAGTTGTTTTGATTGGCGCGTACTGGATCGTGACGGGTTAAGGTTCGGAATAATTGCTTCCTCTGCTCCTTGTGCCGGATTAACATAAGTCCCCTGGTAAATGCCAGGTAAGAAAGCGGAACGCCAGTTTTGAGTTTCGGTGATGGGATACCCATTTGGGCAGAGAACCACAAACCCGGGAAGGTTTTGGTTTTCAGTTCCCAGTCCGTATGTGACCCAGGATCCCATGCTCGGGCGAACCAGCCTGCCATCTCCGCAGTTCATTAACATGAGAGATGGTTCGTGGTTGGGAACATCCGCACGCATGGATCGAATCACGCAAAGATCGTCGGCATACTTGGCTACATGTGGAAACAGGTCACTTACGGGTAATCCGGATTGACCGTGTTTCTTAAATGTAAAAGGGGATTTGTATGCAGTTCCGGTTTTACGTTCGGTGTTGAGACGATTTTCGTCAGGAAGAGTTTTTCCGTGCCATTTGGTAAGTTCAGGCTTGGGGTCGAAGGTGTCGACATGAGAGGGACCTCCATTCATGAATAAGTGGATCACTCTTTTTGCTTTGGGTGCAAAGTGAGGTCCTTTGGGGAGCATCGGATTTCCTTGTCCATTGAGCAATGGAGCAAGTGCGGACAAACCCATACCCATTCCGCAACTGGTAAGAAAATTTCTTCTTGGAATGTTTAGGTTATGTAAAAAAGGGTGCATCAGTCGGTGAAGAAGAATTCATTGGAAACGAGTAAAGTTTGTGCAAAATCCTCAAAATTGGCAAGTTTTGCATCGGTCCCGATGAATTCAACTGCCAGTTTACTTTCATCTTTTTTGGGGTCTCGCGAAAGAATTTGACGGTAAAGAAATTCAACCTGAGAGGACGAATTGGCAGTTCTAGAATCAAATACTTTCTTTGCCAGGGAGGCAGATCTCTCGATTACAAATGGATGATTGAATGCAAATAGAGCCTGTTGGGGAACCGTGGTCTCAACCCTTTGGGGTGCATGGATATTCGGATTTGCAAAATCAAAGGAGTTGAGTGTTGGGGAAATATTCTGTCGATCAATATAACCATAAACTGCTCTTCTTTTCGAGTAGGGCTTGGAGTGAAGCTTTTGGGAGGGGCCATGCATGTTTAGATCGAGTTCTCCTGATACTTGGAGCATACTATCCCTCATTGCTTCAAAATTCAGTCGTTTTCTATTCATCGAAGACAGATAAAGATTATCAGGATCTTTTACGGGAAGTTTTCGAGTTTTCTGCCGGTAGGTCTTACTCAGAACAATGTACCGAATCATCTTTTTAATACTCCAATCATTTACCATGAAAGAATGGGCCAAATGATCAAGTAGTTCGGGATGGGTTGGGCTTTTTCCCATCAATCCAAAATCACTGGGTGTTCGGACAATGCCTTTTCCAAAAAGATGCTTCCAAATTCGATTTACCATCACCCGGGAGGTTAAGGGGTTGGATGGATCGAGGATCGATTCAGCGAGTTCCAGTCGCCCGCTTCCCTTGGTGTAATTTTTCCTATTCACTCCACTGGGAGAAAGAGCAACTGGAAAGCGACGGGGGACACGATCTCCACGGGCACCAAGAGTTCCGCGTAAAAAAACATATGGTTCCTGAATATTTTCTTTGTCCATCAGAGACATTGCTCTTGGAGGAGCACCCGGATGAGTGGCTTCATGATTTGCCACTTTTTTACGGAGGTTATTTTTATGATTTCGGTCTTTTTGAGTAAAATACTTCTCAATTCCTTCAAGTTTTATGTTCGCGGGGAAACCCTTCGCAGAAACGGCAAATATAAGCCCCTTTTTGTCTATAGCAGTCCTGGATTCTAGGAGCGAAAGATGCAATGCATAGGCATGCCAGGAAATGAGATCAGTAAGTTCAGCGGATTCATTTTTCTTAACTTTCTCCCGTAAAAAGGATGGGAAGGAAGCCAAGTCAGATGACTTCCATTTCTTATAAGTCTCTGCCTGCGAAGTTGATTTTGCAAAGGTCAATAATGGCTTAAGAAAGCTCTGCTCAGCTTTTTCTTTTCCTTTAAGATAATCCCTCCAGCGATTGGCCAATTTGGGATAGAGTTTTCGCTTCCCTGCTAAGGCTTCAAAGTCGTTCTTTGGGGTCTCATAGGCCTCCAGTGATAATTTGATATATTGTTCGATGCCTTCCTTGGATTGAACGGAATCAAGTTTTGATTGTAGATACTGATCCACGTTTTGCTGCAATTCATTAAGTTTGTTTTTGAATTCAATGTAGGATGCGGAGTTCTCATCTGGTTTCCCGATGAGTGGGAACTTGGCAGGCTTACTAGAAGCATCAAAAATTCCGTAGAGTGAATAGTAGTCGGCCGTGGGGATAGGATCATGAAAATGATCGTGGCATCGAGCACAGGCAACCGTGAAACCCATGAGTCCACGGGTTACCAAATCGATCTGGTCATCGATAATTAACTGCCTGCGGTTTAAAAAAACAGGGCCTGCGGTAAGAAATCCAAGTGCGGCGAGGTCTGGATGGTTTGGCTGTTCAGTCAGGAAATCCGCCGCCATTTGTTTCCGAATAAATTCATCGTAGGGGAGGTCTTTATTGAATGCCTTGATCACCCAGTCCCGGTATGTGTAGGCGTAGGGATAAGCACGACTTTCTCCACCTGCAAGATACCCTTTTGTGTCAGCATAGCGGGCAACATCAAGCCAGTGCCTGCCCCATCTTTCGCCAAAGTGTGGGGAAGCAAGTAATTGATCCACTAAGTTGGCATAAGCTTTTGGATTCGTATCATCCACAAACTTTTTGATCTCTTCATAGGTTGGCTTGAGTCCGATCAGGTCGTGATAAAGACGACGGATAATCGTTTGGCGATTAGCAGGGTTGGCGAAGTCAAGAGTGTGTACTTGTAGATTCTGTTCTACGAAAGCGTCAATCGGGTTATGTAGTCTGGATTTAGGGATATGTACATTTCTAATGGGTTGAAATGCCCAATGGGTAAGACTTTTTTCATATTCCTTAGCCAAATCTGCAAGTACCGCAAAAGGAATATAAAAAAAGAAAAACCAAAGAAATCTTTTTACTTTCGAAATAAGAGACATTGAAATTAATTTACCAACCCCACCCGTCAGGTCAATCGCATGGGATATTGAAATGAACTTTTTCCCCCGGAAGTAGTCTTTTAATAGACTACCACTCTAGCCTCACATGATTTCGAGCAATTCACATTCGAAAATCAGGGTATCACCGGGCTTGATCTTTCCGCCGGGGCGTGGGTTATCACCATATCCAAGTTCGCTCGGAATGTAAATTTTCACTTTCCCTCCGACCTGCGTCTTGGTCAGTCCGCCGGAAAATCCCTTGATCACCCCGCCCATAGGGAAACTCGCAGGTTGTCCCCGGTCCACCGAGCTGTCAAAAACCGTACCATCAATCAGGGTGCCGTGATAATGTAAGCGGACGGTGTTTTTCATGGTCGGACTGGGTCCTTTTCCTTCACGCAGGATTTCGTAGTAAAAGCCGGAGGGGTCTTTTTTGACTTTTTCATCGGTCGCAAGCAGGGCGAGATATTCCTTTGATTTTGCTTTGTTCTCTGCGGCTACTCCTTTCATCCCTTCCTGCTCGGCCGCCCGGGCGATTTTCATCTTTTCCATCATGATCTGTTGAACCTTGGGCATCAGAGCCTGAGCTTCCGGAGGCATTTCTCCAAGGGTAATTCCCTTTTTCATACCCGCTAAAATCTGATCGATCTGTTCCTCGGTAAACTTCATTTTTGCCAATCCGGATCCGTCCGCAAACATCATTCCAATCGCTTCATAAATTTCCGCATTTCCAACACTTTTTTCGGGCTGGGCGAAAAGGGAACCGGTCAGAAAAATCAGACTCGTTAAAGTTAAGCCAGGCAATCTCACTCTGGCGTGGGGTTGGATTTTAATTAATTCCATTCATCGAAATTCGTTCCCAACCCGTTTTAGTCAATCGAAATGTCAGGATTTTCTTTTTTTCTCCGATCCGCTAATCGGATATAAGATTGGCAAAGCAAGAAAAATAGTTTGGATTAATATCGTCCAATGAGTGGAAAAATTGAAGCAGAAAAAAAAGTGATCCTCTTCGACGGGGTCTGTGGTTTGTGCAATAAATCCGTCGACTTTCTGATCCGTCGGGACACGGGGAAACGGTTTTTATTTTCTCCCTTGCAGGGAAAATTTGCCCGCGAACAGGTGCCCGAGGATACTGAAAATCTCGACACCCTTGTATACTGGGAAAACGGGACGGTTTTCCGCCGTTCCTCCGCGGTGCTCCGCATCCTCACTCAACTGGGCGGTGCCTGGGTTTTACTCGTTCCCTTCCTTTTGATCCCCCCCTTCCTGCGCGATCTTGTTTACCGGTTCGTGGCCCGTATCCGTTACCGAATTGCCTCAAAACAGGAAGCCTGCCGTATCCCCACTCCCGAAGAAAAAGACCGCTTTCTGGAATAATGAGATTGTGAAGGGTGCTTTCCCGTCCTAATTATTGTTTTGATCATGATTAAATTCTCCCTTCCCCTGCTCGCTCTGACCCTTTCCGTTTCCGCTGCACCCACCCGTGAGGCTTTTGCCTTGGAGGAACGATCAATCACGGGTGTATCCACGGAAGCTTTTGAACTTGGAGACGACAACCTGACCATCGAATTATGGGCCCGTTCCCCGATGATTTTTTCCCCAGTAGCGATGGATTTCGATGCCCAGGGCAGGCTATGGCTCACCGAAGGGATTGATTATCAACGTGGTTTACGGACTGAAGGAGGGCGCTCGATTATGGTGCTGGAGGATAAAGACTGGGACGGAAAAGCGGATTCCTCCCATGTTTTTGTGACCGATCCGGATATTCGACATGCCGCCCTCGGAATCGCGGTGTTTGACAACCAAATTGTGCTGTCCTCCACGCCATCGATTATCGTGTACACCGATGTGAACCGGAATGCGGTGTTTGATGAGGGAGTTGATAAGAGGGAAGTCTTCCTTACCGGGTTTCGCGATGCAAGTCATGACCACACCCTCCACGCGGTGGTCGGTGCTCCCAGTGGACAGTGGCATTTCTCCTACGGAAACCGCGGAGCGGATATTAAGACCAAGGATGGAAGGCATCATATTTCAGGGTGTTATTATGGATACAGTGACGGGATTGGGAAAAAGAGTTCGGACGGTGAGGTCTATGTGGGCGGAATGACCATGCGGGTCAACCCGGACGGCACCGGGCTGACCCCGACCGGGGAGAATATGCGCAATTCACACGACATGTTCGTTTCTTCCTACGGGGATATTTATCAGAGTGATAATGATGATCCTGCCCATGCCCGAATCAGTT
>CAJWWH010000086.1 GCA_913048545.1 uncultured Opitutia bacterium
CCGGCGAATAGAGGATTTGCAGTCCCCGGCCTTACCACTTGGCTACCGCGCCATTATCCAAAACCCTGTTAAGTATTGACTTTACCCCCCTCGAGCAAGCAAAAACCTATCTCAGCCCTTTTTATATCATGAAATTTCAAATATTATTTTATCTTTTTATTTTCATCCCCATTTTTGCCTTCGGGCAAAGTCGGCCCAATGTTATCATTGTAATGGCGGATGATATGGGGTGGTCCGATATCGGTTGTTATGGAAGTGAGATTGAAACGCCCAACCTCGACCGTTTAGCCAAGAACGGATTGCGATTCACCCAGTTCTATAACACAGGAAGATGTTGTCCCACGCGTGCCAGTCTCCTCACAGGAACTTATCCTCATCAGGCGGGAATCGGACATATGATGAACGACACCGGACTGCCGGGATATAAGGGTGACTTGGGCAACAATGTGCAAACTATCGCAGAAGTGTTAAGCCCGGCAAAATATTCAACTTATCTTTCAGGTAAGTGGCATGTGACCCCCAAAATTCAACCGGGATCATCCCAGCATAATTGGCCTAGACAGCGGGGATTTGACCGCTTTTATGGAACCATTCATGGTGCAGGCAGTTTCTTTGACCCCAATTCCCTGACCCGTGATAACACATTAATTTCCCCTTATGCGGACAAAGAATATGAACCGGAAGTCTTTTATTACACCGACGCCATCAACGATCACGCCACCCGGTTTATCAATGAGCATAGCAGTGAAAATCCATTTTTTCTTTATGTTGCCCACACCGCTCCGCATTGGCCTATGCATGCACTACCAGAAGACATAAAAAAATATGAGGGACGCTATGATGCCGGATGGGAAAAAATCAGGGAAACCCGTTATCAAAAACAATTGGGCATGGGACTGATTGATCCAAAATGGAAATTGTCTCCCCGGGATGCCGAGGCATGGAATGACGCGAAAAACAAAGCATGGGACATTCGAAATATGGAAGTGTACGCGGCCATGGTGGACCGCTTGGATCAGGGCTTGGGCCGCATAATAAAAGCCTTGGAAAAAAGACAAATGCTGGACAACACTTTAATTATCTTCATCGCTGATAATGGAGGCTGCGCTGAGGGGATGGGACGGAGGGAAGGGATTCAATACAAGGACAGCGATCCCGAAATCCTCAAACCAATGAAGGCAACCGATTTGCAAATGGATATGATTCCCAGGCGTACCCGTGAGGGTGTGGTAATGAAACAGGGAACGGAAGTAATGACTGGCGGTGCGGATACTTACCATGGATACGGAAGAGGATGGGCCAATGTCAGCAACACCCCCTTCCGCGAATACAAACACTGGGTGCATGAGGGCGGGATTAGTACGCCCTTGGTGGCTCATTGGCCCAAGGGAATTGACAGGAAACTGCATGGGAAATTCACCCATCAACCCGCTCACTTGATCGATCTGATGGCCACCTGTGTGGATCTTGCCAAGGCTGATTATCCCCAGATGGTGGAAGGGAAAAAAATTGTTCCAATGCAGGGAGTTTCACTCCATCCCGCGTTTTCCGGAAAGCAGTTCAAGCGCGAAAATCCGATCTTTTGGGAACACGAAGGAAACCGGGCGATCCGGATCGGTAAATGGAAACTGGTCGCCAAGGGAGCCAATGGGAAATGGGAATTATACGATCTCGAAGCGGATCGTTCGGAACTGAATGATTTAAGTGAAAACCATCCCGAACGAACCTCAGAAATGGCGGAAAAATGGGAGACATGGGCTATCAAGGCGACTGCCAAGCCCTGGCCCTGGAACCGCAATAAGAAGAATTTGGGAAGCAAAAAAAAGGCGTTCAATTTAAATGCTACGACCAACCTGACCAAGGAACTGTCTCCGATGATAGCCAAAAAGGCGTTTGAAGTGGAGGTTCAGATTGAAAAACTGGGACAAGGCGTTTTGGTTGCCCAGGGAGGAGATACACACGGATGGGTGGTATATGTAAAAGATCAGGTTGCTCACTTCACCCTGAGTCTCGGAGGGAAAATTGAGACCGTCCAGGCAAATGAAAAATTAACCGAGAAAGATGGAAAAATTCTAGTTAACTTGAACGCACGCGGTATGGTTGAGTTATTGGCCGGGAAACGAAAACTGGGCAGTGGAAAAGTGAGCAGTCTCGTCAAAGAGATGCCCATGGATGGACTGCAAGTTGGCCGGGATGAGGGGGGCAAGGTCGGGGATTACAAGGATGCGTTTGCCTTTGACGGAAAGATCAGGAAGGTCAGAATCAAAATAAATTAATCATTTCATGACTTTTATTCACGACGATTTTCTCCTGACCAACCATTCCGCGGTTGCGCTTTTCCACGAATATGCACGGGACGAACCGATCCTGGACTTCCATAATCATTTGTCTCCCCAAGAAATTGCGGAGGATCGAAGATTTAACAACCTGTCTGAAATCTGGCTGGAAGGCGATCATTACAAATGGCGGGCATTACGGGCCAATGGAATTCCCGAGGAATTCATTACCGGTGAGGGAGACGCCAAAGAAAAATACCTCGCCTGGGCAGAGACCATTCCTCACACGCTCGGTAATCCCCTTTATCATTGGACCCATCTCGAATTAAAAAGGTGTTTCGATATTGACTTGCTCCTTTCCCCGGACACCGCCGAAGAAATTTGGGAACGAGCCAATGAAAAACTGGCGGAGCCCAAATTTTCCGCCCGTGGTATGCTCGAACAGTTTCAGGTCAAAGCGCTCTGCACCACCGACGATCCGGCTCATCCTCTGGACCACCATGAAGCCATTGCCCGGGGGATGAAGGACTGCTCGGTTTTCCCGACTTTTCGGCCTGACCAGTCATGGGGAATCGACCGGGCGGACAATTTTATTACCTGGATTGAGACACTGGAGCAGACTTCAGGAAAGGAAATTTCCAGTTTTGACGGATTTCTTAAAACGCTGGCCGACCGGCTGCAAAAGTTTCATGAACTCGGATCGCGACTGTCCGATCATAGTTTTCCCTACTTTTTTGCCGATTTCCCCAGCGAGGGCGAAGCGAGGCGAATATTCGAACAGACCCTCGAAGGTCAGGATGCCACCCAATTCGAGAAAGAACAATTTGGGGCATTTATTATGCTTTATCTTTGCCGTTGGTACTCGGCCAATAATTGGACCATGCAGGTTCACCTCGGCCCATTGCGGAACAACTCCACCCGTTTGCTCAAAACCTTCGGTCCGGACGCGGGCACCGATTCGATGGGCGACTGGGCACAGGCCGAGAAAATGTCCGCTTTTCTCGACCGGCTCGACCGCGAAGATGCACTGCCCAAGACAATCGTCTATAATAATAACCCGGCGGATAACTTTGTGGTGTCCACCATGCTGGGTAACTTCCAGCGGGACAGCCCCGGAAAAATGCAGTTCGGGTCTGGATGGTGGCATCTCGACCAGAGGGATGGAATGGAGGATCACTTAAAAACGCTGGCCAACACCGGACTGCTTTCCCGTTTTATTGGTATGCTGACCGACTCCCGTTCTTTCCTCTCTTTCCCGCGACACGAATATTTCAGGAGAATTCTGTGCAATCTTTTGGGCACCTGGATGGAGGAAGGTTTTCTGCCTCCAGAACCTGGGATGTGCGGAAGATTGGTCAAACGTATCTGCTATCAAAACGCCAAAGACTTTCTTACTCTTGAAAATTAATCCGTAATTATGAAACTTTTACGGCCTTGGTGCGTTTTCACTTTCATTATAAACACCCAACCCAAGAAAAAAATATGAAAAAATTACTTACATTTCTTTCCCTGTTTTGCCTCGCCGCTGGATTGATGGCGAAGCCTGAAAAGGGAGGAAAAGGAGGAAAATCCGGTCGTCCGTCGCGTGAAGAGATGATGAAAAAATTCGATAAGGACGGAGACGGTAAGCTCAGTGAGGATGAAAAAGCGGAAATTCGCAAAACCATGGCCAACCGTCCAGTCCCTGCTCATATTCTCGAAAAGTTTGATAAGGACGGGGACGGTAAGCTCAGCGACGATGAAAGAGCCGAGATCCGTAAGGAGATGATGGCTAAATTTGATAAGGATGGGGACGGCAAACTCGGACCAGATGAAAGAAAAGAGGCGATGGCGGCCCGGTCTAAGCTCATGCAGGGAAAAGGTCAAAAGCCCGAAGGTAAAAAGGGTGGAGAGAAAAAAGGCGGAGAGAAAGGAAAAAAGAAAAAAGGGGAAGACAAGAAAAAGAAACAGTCCTGACCCATTCACTCATTCTTTCAAAAAAGCGGATCCATTTAATGGGTTCGCTTTTTTATTGAGCAGACAAACGAAAACTCTTCACCCCATTGGAAACTTTGTTTATATCGTAGATTATGTCGGAAACACTTCCCCAAATAATTGAAAACTTAGCCAAGCGTGCCAGAATTGCCTCGCTCTCCCTTGCGAGTGCTTCAACCGCGGATAAAAATCACGCCCTGCAAAATATTGCCGAAGGACTCGAGTCCAACCGGAAACTGCTGACCGAGGAAAACCAGAAGGACTTGGACGCAGCCATTGAAAACGGATTAAGCGAAGCAATGATTGACCGCTTACGGTTCACCCATGAACGGATTGACGGGATGGCCAAGGGTTTGCGCGAACTGATCGAACTACCCGACCCAGTCGGCACCGTTCTCGAAGAAAGAGAACGCCCGAATGGATTAAAGATCAAAAAAGTCAGGACTCCCATCGGGGTGATTGGCATTATCTACGAATCACGCCCCAATGTCACAGTGGACTGTGCCGGGTTATGCCTGAAGTCAGGAAACGCGTCGATTCTCAGAGGGGGGAAGGAAGCGATTCATTCCAATCAGGCACTGGCCCATATTGTCCGGGAAGCTCTGCAAAATTCGAATCTTCCCGAAGACGCAGTTCAATTGGTCCCTACGGTGGACCGGGAAGCCCTTTCCCATCTGCTCACTTTGGATGAATACATCCATTGTATCATTCCACGCGGAGGAGAGGGATTGATACGCTTCGTTTCTCAAAACAGCCGGATACCGGTGATCAAACACTATAAGGGAGTATGTAATTTATTTGTCGAGGAAGAAGCCGATCTTGCCAATGCAGTAGATATTGCAGTTTCCTCAAAATGCGGTCGCCCGGGCGTCTGCAATGCAATTGAAAATTTAATTGTCAGTTCCAAAATTGCCGGAGAATTTCTTCCGCTCTGTGCCAAGGAACTGATTGAACGGAGGTGCGAATTGCGAGTCGATGCAGAAGCCGCCGGCATTCTTAAGGACTTCCCCACCCTGCCCGCCACCGAAGACGATTATGCGGAGGAATTTCTCGACCTGAGACTGGCGGTAAAAGTGGTCGACTCGGTGGACGAGGCCATTGCATTCGTCAACCGCTTTGGGAGCGGACACAGTGAATCAATCCTGACGCAAAATAAGGGCAAAGCCGAACAATTCCTCAAGGAAGTCGATGCCTCCTCCGTATACTGGAATGCCAGCACCCGCTACACGGACGGATTTGAATTCGGACTGGGAGCGGAGATTGGAATTTCTACCGACCGCTTGCACGCCCGCGGTCCGATGGGACTCGAGGAGTTGTGTACTTACAAATATAATATTGTGGGTACAGGCCAGTGGAAGTAACGCACCCTACTCCCCCACTCCCTTTCTCACTTTAAAACAAAATGACTGACCTACTCATTGCCGGGGGCACTCTCATTAACGAAGGTAAAAGGTCAGAAAATGATCTTCTGATTCGCAAAGGAAGAATTGAATCGATTGGTCCCAGTCTCTCGATTCCTTCAGGATGTAAAGTAATCGATGCGGGTGGGAAATTGGTCCTCCCCGGACTGATTGATGATCAGGTACATTTTCGCGAACCCGGACTAACCCACAAGGCATGTATTCATACTGAATCCAAAGCAGCAGTCGCGGGAGGGGTGACCTCTTTTTTTGAAATGCCCAACGTTTCGCCACCCACCCTGAGCATGGAACGAATTGAGGAAAAATGTGCCATCGCAAACCGGGACTCCATAGCCAACTACGCTTTTTTCCTCGGAGCGAGTAATGAGAACCTTGAAAATGTAAAGTCTGCTGACCCGACAAAAATTGCCGGAATTAAAGTGTTCATGGGATCTTCCACCGGAAACATGCTTGTGGATGAGGAAAAAGTACTCGAAGGAATTTTTCGTAATGCCCCTACCATTATTGCCACCCATTGTGAGGACACCCCCACAATACTGGCCAACGAAAAACAGGCCCGGGAAGAATTTGGAGAAGAAGTTCCCTTTTCTGAACACGGCAATATTCGCTCCCGGGAAGCCTGCCTCCAGTCATCCACTATGGCAGTGGAACTGGCCAGGCGCGAAAATGCAAAGTTGCATGTGCTTCACATTACCACCGCCGAGGAATTACAACTTTTTGAAGCCGGGCATGATCGTATTACCGCGGAGGCCTGTGTGCATCACTTGTGGTTTGAGGAGCTGAGCTACTCCACCCTCGGCTCCCTGATCAAGTGCAACCCGGCGATTAAAAAAGCAAGCGACCGCGATGCGATTCGCCAAGCGGTTTCGGATGGCAGGATTTCCATTCTTGCCACCGATCATGCACCCCATACCTGGGAAGAAAAGCAGGGAACTTATTTCCATGCCCCCTCCGGGCTTCCCCTGATCCAGCATAGTTTGCTCCTGATGCTTGAAATGTGTGAACAGAAATGCTTCACGATTGAAACGGTTGTGGAACGGGCCTGCCATGGCCCTGCCCGGTTGTTCCAAGTAGAGGAAAGAGGATATTTACGGGAAGGATATTGGGCCGATATTGTTTTGGTTGACCCATCCCGAAATACTTCCGTTAAAAACACAGAACTCTTGAGCAAGTGCCAATGGTCCCCCTTCCCTCATATGACTTTCACCAACTCTGTTGACACCACGATCGTCTCTGGAAGGATAGCATACCAAGAGGGAAAAATTATTCCTGCCTGTCGGGGTCAGCGGGTAGAATTTAGTAAGCAAAGAAGATAGTTCCCCTGTAAATCTCGTATTCCCAAAAGTGTGAAATAAAGATCAAATAATAAGAAAAATACTCCCATGAAAATCCATTCTTTCACACTCTCTACCATCCTGCTCACTGTTTTTTTGATTCAACAGATTGAATCAAAAGAAATGGTTAAAAAACCCAATGTAATCCTCTTTTTGATTGATGATTTGGGCTGGTCAGACCTGAGCCTTACTGGGAGTAAATTTCATGAGACTCCAAATGTGGATCGTCTGGCAAGAGAAGGAGCTTTTTTCAGCGACGCTTATGCCGCGAGTTCCGTTTGCTCTCCCACCCGGGCAAGTATTTTAACCGGCAAATACCCAAGCAGGATTAAAATGACCTACATCAGTGGAACATCTGGGCCCAAAGGCCCGGGCTATCGACTGAACGCACCTAAGATTGTTGGTAATATCAACCCCAAGGAT
>CAJWWH010000087.1 GCA_913048545.1 uncultured Opitutia bacterium
TGTTCCCTCTCTTGAGCGAAAACCTACCCATTGATTTGTAGTTGGTTGCAGAATTGCATCGATGGGCACCCTTTGGCTTTGCCAAGCCTCTCCCGTCCAAACATGAAGGCGTCGCTTTATTACACCGTCCTTATCGCTGATTCGATTGAGTCCTATAGGTCGACCGTCTTTTGTAAGCCAAAGCTGAGGGATTGAGCTGTATTTGTTTTGGGAGTCGAATATCATCTCTTTTTCATTGGCTTCATCAAATGATAGTGGAGTCTTGATTTGATCATTTTTCACGGACTTCCATTTCCCAATGGAATGATCCATTTGAAGGTAGTACAAGTTCCTCCGGCTATGCGGCAGATCGTCTTTGGAGGCATGCCATAGGAATAAGAGATGAAGATGATCCTGATTGGGATCTTTAGCGAAGGACGCGTACCAACCGTTTCCCGGAGGAGATTTTCCATCGAGTACATGTATTTCCTTAGACCATGTTGTGCCGTTGTTTTTACTTGTTATGAAAGACCAGTTTCCCCGGTGAGTTCTCCGACGATAAAAACAATAAATCGTACCGTCGGACATTTCGAAAAGTTGCGGATAGGTGCTCTCGGTGTAAGGGATGTGCGAGGTGTAGTCCTGCCAGTCACCATTGGTTAATGGTTTTTTTGATCTACTGTATCGCATGTGCTTATTGTGGCCTCCATAAAAAACATGCAAAAACCCTTTTTGGTCGATTAATATCGAGGGGTTGCCGTGGTAGTCATCCGGTGAGATGAGATTGGTGCCCACACGCCGGTGATTCCAAAGGTTCATTTTGTGATTATAATCGGAAACATAAGGATGGTTTTTGGGCCCCACCCAAGCAAGGAAAGTTTTTCCACTACGATAGTGTGCTCTGGACTGATGAAAGCCATAGAAGTTACCCCATGCGTTTTCAATCATAGGCTCCGATGCCTTATTCTTCTCCGCGAAAATAAATGGAGAAATGATAAGCAACAAGCTGAGCGTGAATTTAAACTTCACTTTCATAGCTTAATCATGAACCGGGAATTATATTCAAAGCTTTTGCGATGATATTAATGTAAGAGGTTGTGAGCAATTAGCGGCGAATTTTCCGGTCGTAAAACTGTTCGTTTTTGGGTCGGCGGATTGGGATGGACAATCCCCCCGACTGTTCCAGTTCGTTAAACAATCTTTCCCGTAGTTCAAGGATGCGTTCCTGATAAGCGGGGACACGAATTAAATTGTGACGTTCGTGAGGATCGGAATTTAGATCATAAAATCCATTCCGGTCCCAGACTCCATGGTAAAAGACATACTTTTCATTGTCCGTCCGAATCGCAAAAGTCGTAGGCGTGGCGGGGAAGTTCCATTCCCAGTGATATTCATAAACGAAATGATCACGCCATTTCTTTTTTGTTTTTTTCCCTTGGAGCAAAGAAAGAAAGGAATGTCCGTCCATCTTTGGTTTGGCTGGAAGATCAATCCCGGCGTACTCGAGAATGGTAGGGGCGAGGTCAACATTGAGAGCCATATTTTCAATGCGGGTACCCGGTTTTATCAACTTGGGGTGACGGGCGAGCATGGGGATACGGATTGATTCTTCGAAGGCATCGCGTTTGTCGTAGAATCCATGCTCTCCAAGGGCAAAGCCATTGTCTCCCAGGTAAATGATCAGGGTATCATCTGCTATTCCCAGTTCATCCAGTTGAATAAGGATACGGCCGATATTTTCATCGAGTGCATGAACGGTTTCGCAAAAGTTGTGATAAAGCTCATCGAAGTCAGGAACAGGATCTTTGTCGAGGGCACCCGTTTCCATATGATCGATTCCATGAATTCCATACCTGCGTTCACGAATCCAATGGGATTGCGTTTGATAATTCTCCTCGGTGTTTGCCATCGTTTCCGGGTAGTCGATCTTCTTGTCCGAATAGCGTTCGGCATGGCGGGGAGGGGGCTGGAAAGGGTAGTGGACTGCCTTGTAACCGATTTGGAGAAAGAAAGGTTTTTTCTTTTTATTGGGCCTGGATACTTGATTGAGCCAGCTGACCGCCTGATCAGTAAGCAGATCGGCATTGTATCCCTTGAATGATTTCCTTTTGCCATTGATATTAAAAGTAGGATCGAAATAAGTTCCCTGTCCGGCAAAACTCACCCAGTGATCAAATCCTTTTCGGGGGGTGTCGTCCTCATGTCCCATGTGCCATTTTCCGACATACCCAGTCTGGTAACCCGCATCCTGTAAATACTCAGGAAAAAACATCGTGCCTTCCGGTACGGGTCGCTGGTTGTCCACCACCCGGTGATTACGCATGTATTGCCCGGTGAGAATGGAGGCCCGGCTGGGAGAGCAGAGGGAGGTGGTTACAAAGGCATTCGCCAGGTGGGCTCCTTCGCCGGCGAGACGATCCAGGTTGGGGGTTTCCAAAAACTCCGGAGATTCCTCCATGAAGCTCATGAAATCGTAGCGGTGATCATCACTGAGAATCACGACGATATTTTTGGCACCCGCAACCAGGCAAAAAAGAAACAGGAAAACAAAGAAACAAGTTGAGGTGTGGGAAGGATATTTCATGTTTTGATTATTTCAGGCTTGAAGGCTTAGATTAGGGTTTTTCAGGGAAAAAGACTTTCGGTTCCGCGTCCTTAGAAACGACCTCGTTCCAATTGGTTTTTTTCCCGTTCCTGCCAAAGTTTGGACAGCTGTGTGACTTTTTCAGGGTATCTATTCGCCAGGTCTATTAATTCATTCGGATCGATGGCGAGATCATACAGTTCCCACCGGGCTTGTTTTTTGTTGTCCTTGTTGAAGACGAGTTTCCAATTTCCAGTGCGGATCGCTTTACCCCGTGCATGATGAAAGAAAAGAAGAGCGGGATCTTTTTGTTTTTGACCAAGGAGGGAGGGCAGAATGGATCGGCCATCCGAGGCGATTCTTTTTGTACCCGCTGAGGTTTCTGGCACAGTAAGATCGGTGGCGTCAAGAATGGTGGGCATGATATCGACGAGATGAGAAAGCGTGTTACTGGTTGTTCCCTGGGCGTTGATTCGTTTGGGCCAGTGAGCGATCATGGGAGTGTGAATTCCGCCCTCATGGTCATATTGTTTGAAGAAACGATAGGGGGTGTTGGATAGATTGGCCCAACCGTAGCCATAGCTCTGGTAGGTAATTTCTGGACCCGGCATAATGTGGGTGAGGTTGCCGGGTTTCATGGGCCGTCCGTCCCGGGTTTTTTCCGGAAGATAGTCACCCTTTCGGTCCGGCGGGTATTCGACATGGCACCCCCCGTTATCAATGGTGAAAAAGGTAAGTGTATTGTCGAGTTGTCCGGATTTCCGCAAATGTTCGATCACTTCCCCAATGACCCGGTCCATAATCGTGACCTGTGCCGCATAGACTTCCATTCTGCGTTCCTGCCAGGCCTTGTGCTTTTCGTTTTTCCATGCCGGGACTTTGGAGTGCCGGGGGGAAAGTTGAACGGACTGATCAATGACTCCCCGTTCCTTCATCCGTTTGAGTCGTTTTTTCCTGAGCTCATCCCAACCAGCGGAAAACTTTCCTTTATACCTGGCCACCTCTTCATCCGGTGCATGCAGAGGCCAGTGAGCTGCAGTGAATGGGAGATAAAGAAAGAATGGTTTTTCTTTTGGAGTCTTTTGGAGGAATGAAATCGCTTCCTTTCCAATCGCGTTGGTAAAATAGTAATCCTCATCGTCCATAAATTCATGGTCGATTGAAGTGCGGTTTCTTTTCAGACCCACAGGGGAAAAGAAACTGCTGGCCCCGCCAAGGATACCATAGAAGTAATCAAAACCCCGTTGATCGGGATAGACTGTATCCCGTCCATTGTTTTGAGTGAATTTCCCTGCCAGGTGCCACTTTCCCATCATCCCAGTCGTGTATCCATTCTCTTTGAGCACTTCAGGCAGAGTGACGCAATGCGGGTGGAGGGCACCATTTTTCAGGGAGGTACGGTGATAAATTCCGGTGAGCATGGATGCCCGCGATACCCAGCACATATTTTCGCTGTAGAAATTAGTGAAGCGCACACCATCATTGGCCAGAGAGTCCAAGTTCGGGGTACGAATCTCCCCACCGAAACATCCGAGGTCAGAATAGCCCATGTCATCCGACATGATCAGCAGAATATTAGGGGACTTTGCCGAAAGCTCCCCCATCATTCCCGATAGTAAAATTAAACTAATTGCAAACCGCATGCTTACTTTGCAAAACAAGATGATGGCAGGGTCAACCGTTTATCAGGATTTGAAAAAAAGTTTATTACGGGGAAGATTTGAGCGTGACCTTTACGGAGCCTTCTTCATAAGCTGAGTTTTTTAATTCTTATGAAATTTATTCTCTCGATTACACTGCTTTATTTCACCTTACTTGGTTATCTTAATGGAAAGAAACCAAACTTTATCTACATCATGGTGGATGATGCCGGGTACGGGGATTTTTCCTGTTTTGGTCAGAAAAAATTTAAGACTCCGAATGTGGACCGGATGGCCAAGGAGGGAATGAAACTGACCGACTTCTATGCCTCCAGCACGGTCTGCGCGCCTTCCCGTTCCAGCCTGATGACCGGTCACCATTCCGGGCATGGTTACATCCGTGGAAATAAGGAAATCAAACCCGAGGGTCAGCACCCATTGCCATTGAAAGCGGTGACCATCCCTGAGGTCCTGAAACAGTCAGGATATGTTTCCGGTATGTTTGGCAAATGGGGACTCGGTGCTCCCGGTTCTGAGGGAGACCCGATGAATCAGGGCTTTGATAGGTTTTACGGACTGAACTGCCAGCGTCAGTCCCACAACTTTTACCCCACCCATGTATGGAGCGACCGGACAAAAGTACCCCTCGACCGTAAGCATTATTCCCACACCCTGATTGCAGACGAGTGCCTAAAATTCATTCGGGCGAATAAGGATAACCCATTTTTCTGCTATGTTCCTTTCACGATTCCTCATGCGGCAATGCAGTCCCCGGAAGACAGGATTGCACCCTGGAGAAAAAAGTTCCCAGAGTTCGAGAAAATGACCGGAAAGTATGGTGGGTCAGTTATCACAAACCCGGTGGCTGCCTTTGCCGCGATGATGGAGCACATGGATGAGGATGTGGGGCGGATTTTGGATCTTCTGGAAGAACTTAAAATCGATGATAATACCCTGGTAATTTTCACCTCGGACAATGGTCCTCACAAAGAGGGTGGACATAAGCCTGACTTCTTCGACAGCAACGGTCCGCTCAAAGGGTACAAACGTGATTTATATGAGGGCGGTATTCGCGTGGCGACCGTTGCGTGGTGGCCGGGTAAGATCAAGCCCGGTACATCCACTTCTCATGTGGCAGCAGGCTGGGATCTCATGCCCACGCTTTGCGAGCTATCCGGTACCCAGGCTCCGGACGGGCTTGATGGTGTTTCCTTCGCTCCCACACTCATCGGTAAAAAGAAGGAACAAGAGAAACGAGAATACCTCTACTGGGAATTTCATGAAAGAGGTGGCAAGCAGGCGGTCCGTATGGGGAAATGGAAGGGGATTCGTTTGAATGTTCGTAAGGACCCCAATTCCCCAATCGAGCTTTATGATTTATCCAAAGATATCGGGGAGGAAAACAATATGGCTTCCCAGTTTCCCGAAGTCGTTAAAAAAATGGAAAGTGCGATGGGGAACTCCCATGTTGAAAGTGCAATCTTCCCCTTTATTAAGTAATCCATCCTCACTCTGCTCTGAGTCACTGAATATTTCTCAGGTGACGGATTAGTCCTGACCATGGACTGAAACTGTCCGGGTCTTAATTGAACAGGGGAATCATTCTTTCTGGCAGTTCCTTGAGCATTTTTCCCATTCCCTGGTTATGGGCGGTGGTCACCACGACCAGATCGAGACTGGGGAAGACAAAGATGAACTGACCACCCGCTCCCCGTCCCTGAATAATTGGATATTTCTTACCGTTGATTTCACGAACCTGGCTCCACCAAAAATAGCCGTAAAAGTTTTCTTCATTTGTCTGAACCAGGGGTGAAGTGGCTATCTCTAAAAAGGATTCTGGGATATGCTGGATGCCTTTCCACTTTCCACGGCTGAGTATGAGTAATCCCATTTTGATCATGTCTCTTGAAAGCATACTTGCCCCCGCCGCCGCTTTGGGGAATCCACTCACATCTTCCTGCCATCCATAGTTGCTTATTCCCATGGGGCGAAGCAGTTCATCCTTGATAAACGTTTTTGCGGATCCGGGCACGACGGATTCCAGCACCTGCATGGTTATGGAGGGGTCCGAAGGCTGATATTTGTAGGGACGGGGATGGGGTGAAATGGGAGCACTGAATTGAAGATAGGCCTGAATGTGCCCCTGCCCAAGAAGAAGTTTGGGTTGCAGGATAATTTCCTCAATGTTCTTATTCGACATTCGAATGCCCGAGGTCATATGCATCGTCTGGTGGAGAGTGATCTGATCCGCGCCCGGAGAAAGCATCCCGGATTTGATATCATTCAGGAAATGCACGACTGGTTTATCCAGATCTTTCATCGATAGGTATCCCAGCTGAATGGCCCGGCCCACTGCCAGAGTGGTGTATGACTTGGTGATCGACATTTGATAATGCGGGAAGTTGGCCCGTCCGCGGCGAAAGTAGGACTCAAATACCAGTTTTCCCCGGTGGGCAATCAACAGGCTGTCGGTCTTCCCGTTTTTGGGATTTTCGGAAAGCCTCGCGAGTTCTTTGGCATACAGGAACACCGCTTTTTCTCTCACGCTTTGTTTACCCAAAGCTCCCACTGGCAACTGATCGTTCTTATTCTCAGGAAGTGAAGTGATAAAGGGTTGGGTCAGGTAGGGCATCTCCCTTTCTTTCTCGAAGGAAATATCCCTGGCGTTTAAATCCGTGACTTCCGGTGCAAGTCCATTATCAGCCATTGCACGGACTGCACAAAGCAGTGTCCAGATGAATGCAGAAATGTAATAAAGTTTCATTCTTTGGTAAAAAGGAAGTGAATTAAAAAAAGATTCTCCAAGGATTGTATAAAATTGACAAGGAATCCACATAAATAAGAAATTAACCACCATGAAATTCTTAGCGGTTCCTTTTGGTTGTGTTATTTTAATCTCTTCCGTTTTGGCTCAATCCGGACCGGAAATCCGGAAGGAAATCAAGGAGCAAAATGGACGTAAGGTCGAGTACATGTACATCGATGGAATCAAGGTTCATGAGACGGATCCGGAAAAACAGCCGCAGCCTCCCGTTGTCGAACCCAAGCCTTATAATGCCAAATCCGCCAAACCGCCCAAGGGAGCAGTCGTCCTTTTTGATGGGACTAAAAAAACTCTCAAAAATTGGCAGGCAACCAATGGTGGGCCAACCAAGTGGAAATTAGTGGAGGGAGCTCTGGAATCAGTCCG
>CAJWWH010000088.1 GCA_913048545.1 uncultured Opitutia bacterium
GTGAATTGCACTACCTCGCGGACTGGATTGATGAACACCTTGATCACGGCACAATTGTCTGTCTGTCTGATCCAAGAATCGAGGAGATTCGTAGCCTTGCCAAGTCCGGGCTCCTGAAAATTACTGAAATTGAGCGGGCCTCTTGCGAAGGAATTGCGGAGTATCTCTTTGGCATCTTTGACCCGCTTGTTCGTAAGCACACTGAGGGACGAGCCTGGATACAGAAGATTTATCTTGAGGAAGATTCCAGAAACTCTGCCACTTTTGAGCCGAATTCCACCAAGTGAACGAGTTACCCGTCTATGAGCGCTTTCATTCCTGGCAGGGGGAAGGTATACATACGGGAAAGTCAGCTTTCTTTATTCGACTTCATGGTTGCCCAGTCCATTGTCCATGGTGTGATTCTGCCGGAACCTGGCACCCCAAGCACAGGCCGGAGCAGGTTGAGCGAGTCGATCCCCGCACATTAGCGGAAGAGGCTTTCGAATCGGGTTGTGAAATCGTTGTGATTACTGGTGGAGAACCAGCCATTCATAATTTGCACGATCTCGCCCATGAGCTGCACAGTCGCAGTTTATCAATTCATCTTGAGACCTGCGGGGCTTATTTAATAAGGGGCGAGATGGATTGGATCACGCTCAGTCCGAAATCTCTTGCCCCCCCGCTTGATGAAAACCTTGAACGGGCGGATGAATTCAAAATTATTGTGGAAGATACTGAAACCATTCAATACTGGCTCAAGAAAATAGACTTCTCCCGCCTGGGAGTCCCCACCTGGCTGCATCCTGAATGGTCGCAGTCAAAGGATGAATTGATTCTGTCTTTGATTACCGATTGGATTAAAGGAAACGGTTCTCCTTACCGGGCAGGTTTTCAGATACACAAACTTTTTCTTGCCGATGAATGCGATCACCGCTCTATGCCCGTTGCCGCTTTGTGTGCAGAGCCCGGAACAAGTGATTAATTTCCATGACCTTGGCAATAAATGAACAGATGTTAACTTTCTGAAAATGTGCGGCCGTTATGCCTGGGGTCAAAAGAAACCCCTCCCCCATCCCAAAAATCTACCCCTTCCCCCTCCCCCGCCATCAGTCAGTTACAACCGTGCTCCCGGTCAAAAGCATCCCATTGTAATTCAGGGTGAAAAAGAAGCGGCCTGGGTCGATGCTGAATGGGGAATTGAGCCTGAGCAGAATTTGTCATTTAATTGTCCCAAACCGATCAATGCCCGAATTGAGACGGTCTTGGAGAAGCCAATATTTAAAAATTCTGCAAATAAACGACGCTGTCTCGTGCCTGCGGATGGCTATTTTGAGTGGCAAAAATTAGAGGATCAAAAGTATCCGCACTTCCATTTTCTCCCGGACCGAACTCCGTTTGCGATGGCCGGTATTTGGAATGAATCATCCCGTGAGGGTATAGCGGGACATTCTTTCGCCATTCTCACGCACTCAGCCTCTCCCGGCTTGCTTCATGTGCATCACCGCATGCCGGTTATTCTTGAGCCCGGTGACTGGGCCGACTGGTTGTGTCCTTATACAGATCTTGACCCCTTGCTGGATCATTATGCCCAGTGCCGGCAAGTCCCCGTTCTTCACCAGGTCAGTTCACGGGTAAACCGGGTCAGGGAGAGCGGGATTTCCCTGACCGAGGAATTTTCCGAAAAACAGTCCACCCTGTGGTAAGCAAAAGGAAATCCCCAGTTGTTCGGAGTTCCCCTGCTTCTGATCCCGTTAAATGGGGAAAGCAAGGAGTGGACAAATTCTTTCAGGCCCGGAATTGGAAGGTATTTCCTTTTCAAAAAAAAACCTGGCAGGCATATCGTGATGGAAAAAGCGGCCTGGTTCATGCCCCCACCGGAACCGGTAAGACTTATGCAGTTTGGGCTCCGCCGTTGATTGAGTGGATGGAGGGTACGAAAGCGGGGACTAAGCGAGCTCCCAGGTTGAGTGTTCTTTGGCTCACTCCCTTGCGTGCTTTGGTCGAGGACACCACGCGTACCCTGCTCGAACTGGTCGAGGAACTTCAGATTCCATGGACTGTTGAGTCAAGGACCGGGGACTCCTCTTCAAGCAGTAAGGCGAGGCAGAGAAAGAAGTTCCCGTCGACATTAGTCACAACTCCCGAAAGCCTTTCCCTCCTTCTTTCCTATCCGGAAACAAGGGAGTCTTTTTCTGACCTCCAAGCGGTAATTGTGGATGAATGGCATGAACTGCTCTCCACTAAGCGGGGTACACAGACCGAGCTTGGTCTAGCCCGTTTGCGTAAATGGAATCCAAAACTCCGAATCTGGGGACTGTCCGCCACTTTGGGGAACTTAGAGGAGGCGAAGTCCGTGCTCCTGGGTAAATCTGATACCGGCGTGCTGATTAACGGGGACATCCGGAAAAAGTTTATCGTTCAAACCCTGATACCTCAAAATATGGAAACTTTTCCGTGGGCCGGGCATTTGGGTGGGAAACTTGTCGAACAGGTCGCCGAAGCGATTGAAGGGAAATCCACAAGCCTTGTGTTCACCAATGTGCGTTCCCAGACCGAATATTGGTACGACGCATTGCTCAGCGTTCGCCCGAAATGGAAGGATCAGATTGGAATACACCATGGATCGATTGACCGGAAGGTCAGAACGGAAGTGGAGAACCGTTTGCGCCGCGGGGATATCAAAGCAGTGGTCTGCACCAGCAGCCTGGATTTGGGGGTTGATTTTTCACCGGTGGAACAGGTGATTCAAATTGGCGGTCCCAAGGGCGTGGCAAGGCTTCTTCAGCGGGCTGGTCGATGTGGGCATCAACCCGGAGCGGTAAGTAATGTACTCTGCGTCCCCACGCAGGCCATGGAATTAATTGAGTATGCTGCCGCCCGAAAGGCAATGAAAGCAATGCGGATTGAGCAGCGCGAACCGCTTGACTCTCCCTTGGACTTATTAGCCCAGCATTTGATTACCCTCGCACTTGGAGGCGGATTTGAGGAGAGCGAAATGATCTCTGAAATTCGCTCTGCCTGGTCCTATCGGAATTTAAGCAAGGATGAGTGGGACTGGACGATTGAATTCATTGTCCGGGGTGGAAAAACTCTCGGAGCATACGATCAGTTTAAAAGGGTCGTGAATGAAAACGGTTTCTTTTCCGTTCAATCCAGATTAATTGGTCGTTTTCATCGTATGTCAATCGGAACGATTACGAGCGATCCGGCAATTTTGGTTAAGTTTCAAAAAGGGAAAAGTCTCGGAACCATTGAGGAATCGTTTATTTCCAGAATTCAAAAAGGAAGTAATTTCTTTTTTTCGGGTAAGCTTCTAACCCTGATCCGGGTCAGGGATCTCACCGCGGTGGTCAAGCTGGCCAAAGGAGGAAAAGGGATTATTCCCGTGTGGGGTGGAGGGAAGTCTCCCCTCTCCTCGGAACTGTCCAATTCAGTGAGGGAGATGATTGAGCAGTTTCGGCTTGGTCAGTGCCGTGAGCCTGAAATGAAAGCAATGAAGGGTATCCTTACCCGCCAGGCTGATTGGTCTCACCTTCCTTCCTTCTCCGATTTTCTGATTGAGCGAACACTTTCCAGAGAGGGAACCCACTGGTTTGTTTTTCCTTTTGCCGGTCGACTGGCCCACGAGGGATTGGCCTCGATCATTGCCTACCGGATGTCCCAGCTTGAGCCGATGACCCTTTCGGTTTCTTTTAACGATTATGGACTCAGTCTTTCCACCAACTCCACCATCGAACTGAGCGAGACCGAATGGCGTCAACTCCTTAGTCCGGAAGGCTTGGTTGAGGAATTATTCGAATGTATGAATCAGAGTGAAATGGCCAAGCGTCAGTTTCGCGAAGTGGCCCGAGTAGCCGGACTCATTTTTCAGGGCTACCCCGGTGCTCAGAAGTCAATTAAGCAAGTCCAGGCATCCGGAAGTCTCTTTTTCGATGTATTTGCAAAATACGACCCCGAAAATCTTTTACTTAATCAGGCTCAACGGGAAGTGCTTGAGCGCCAGCTTGAAGCAAAACGGCTGGTGGAAAAGCTTACTGAAATCCAATCCCAGCAGTTCGTGCTCACCTCACCGGATAATCTTTCGCCTTTTGCTTTCCCATTGTGGGCGGAATCCTTGCGGGCCCAGGTGAGTTCGGAATCGTGGAGCGACCGGGTCCGGAAAATGTCACAGGAGCTGGAGTCCTTTTCTTAACTGGTATGAGTCAGTCTCAAAGTGTGGTATGGAACGGAATCGAGTTGGAACTGATGGCAGACTGTGCGATTCATTGGCGGCAGGAAGAAACCCTTTTCCTGGCCGATCCCCATTTTGGTAAAACCGCCACTTTTCGTGAGGCTGGAATCCCCGTTCCGGAGCAAACCACTCGCGATGATTGTGAGCGCATGGCTGAATTAATCATTAAAACAAAATCAAGAAGATTGATTTTTCTTGGTGATTTCTTTCATTCAAGGATCGGAAAAACCGAGACTGTTCGTGATTCTCTTCTCCTCTGGCGCGGTCATTTTCCTGAGGTTGAAATGCATCTTATCCGTGGAAATCATGATTTAAGTGCCGGGGATCCCTGGACAGAACTTTCAATTGACTGTCATTCAGATCCTTGGACTTTTCGCGGGCTCGAATGCAGGCATTCCCCAGTCGGGCAATCCCCCCATTTCTACCTTGCCGGGCATGTGCATCCTGGATTTACCCTAAAAGGTCGAGGGCGAAATTCAATTCGTGCTGCCTGCTTTCACCTTGCGCACTCCAGGATTGTATTGCCCGCTTTTGGTTCATTCACGGGGCTAAGCACAGTAAGACCCGAGCTGGGTGACAGAATATTTATGACTAATCGAACGGAGATCATAGAGGCACATTTTTAACTCGTAAAAAGCTATTGCCGTGATTAGATTATTCTGATATCACCATTCTATATTCAATTAATAAGTTAATTATTATATCAAAACAAAGTACACTATTATGAAATTCCTATTGTCTCTATTGACCGTATTATCAATGTTATTTTTCTCTTCCTGTGGTGGAGGTGATGACCATGCTCATGAAGAAGGTGAGGAATGCTGTGGTGAAGGTGGAGAGTGCTGCAAAGATGCAAGCACTGAGTCCGAAGAAGCAGCTCCTGCAGCCGAGTAAGTCTTAAATATCTTTACTCTTTTAAACCCCTACCGTTTCAAGCGGTAGGGGTTTTTTATGTCCAGTTTAAATTGCTTTAAGGGTTCAGGGGGATAAACATGTTGTTATGATTAACAAGAAAATTCATGTTTTTGAACCTTCATCGAAACATGTCGGTGTGGAAGTCACCGTTTCCACCAGGAAGAGTCGAAAAACTTTTCATCTCAAACGACCAACGGTTAAATCAGAACAGCCTCCGCTTGCGGTGGAATCCTTTGCTGTCTGCCCGGAAAGATATGCCGAACTGATGAATCGTGTCGAATCCCTGAATCGGTCTTTTAAATAGTCCATAGAATCGGATTTTGTTTGAATTTCTCCTTACCACGGGAGATTTTCATTGGGTGCTTATTATTTTTCACATTCTATCGTGCTGAAATTTTTTACTAGTGCAAAGGAGCAGAAACCCTCCTTTATGTTTGCCCATTGGCTTTTTGGCCGATGCCTGGGTGTTGTTTCACTGATCGCTTTTCTTTCCTATTGGAGCCAGGCGGATGCACTGATTGGACCAAATGGTCTTAATCCATGGACAAGTGAACTGGATCGCATTGAATCCTTTCTTGGGGTCAACGAGGAGAAGCCCAGTAAATTCAGCCTACGCCCCACCCTCCTCTGGTTTTCATACTTTGATAACCATCATTTGCTCTTTACCCTTGGTTCCATCTCCTCGATCGCTCTTGCCTTCGGTTTTATGCCTGGTCCGTCAGCCGTCTTGTCGTGGTTGTGTTATCTTTCCCTCAGCGTGGTCGGGGATCCCTTCCTTAGCTTTCAATGGGATGCACTGCTCCTTGAGACCCTTTTTTTGTCCCTTCCTCTTCTCCCTTTCATTCCTCGCCACCGTCTATCCGAGCCGATTCACTATTCAAAATGGGCAAGAGTTCTCGTCCTTCTTTTACTGGCGAAACTAATGATTGAATCCGGAGTGGTTAAGTTTACTTATTTTGATACCGATGAAAGTAACGCATGGATTGATTACACCGCACTTAATTTCCATTATTGGACGCAGCCACTTCCTCATACATTCAGTCCACTGGTTCATTCCCTTCCTTCCTGGTTTGACTGGATTTCACTGAATGTAATGTATTTCATTGAGCTCATTCTGCCTTTTTTCTTTTTTCTTCCCAAAAATTGGCGGAGATTTGCCCTGTTCGGTCAGGTAATCCTTCAACTCGCCATTCTTCTGTCCGGTAACTACGGTTTCTTTAACCTGCTTACCTTGACCCTATGCATTCCATTGATCGACGATGGTATGGTTCCACAAAAATTCCGTCCGTCCTGCGGGTCGAATGAAAAGGTGAAGAAAACTGTCCGGAATGGGTTTCATCTCTCTCACATTGGAGTTCTTTACTTTATTTTTCTTTCCACTGCCTGGGTATACTTCAAGTCCGATCTTCAGGGGAACCGTTCCGCATCGGTGCATAAAGCCGAGGTAAACTGGATTGGAGAAGTGCGAAAAGTAGTTCAACCCCTGCGCTCGGTCAATTCTTACGGATTATTCCGGGTGATGACTAAAAAACGACCAGAAATTATAGTGGAAGGAAGTGCGGACGGGAAAGAATGGAAACTCTATGATTTCAAATGGAAACCGGATCATGTCGATGATTCCCCGGGCTTTGCCGGCCCGCACATGCCCAGACTTGACTGGCAAATGTGGTTTGAGGGACTGCGTGCAGAACGTTATCTGAGTCAGCCATTCCCCAGGTTTCTTTATGGTCGGTTTCTCAATATCATCGCCAATGGTGGCGGACAGAAGGAATGTTTCGATCTGAACTATGTGCTTGGAGAGCAGGAAATGCGGGCATTTGCACAAGCTCCACCGAGGCAAAAGCAGTTAATTATCCAAAACTTTCAAAATTTGATGAATGCTTTTCTGGGGCAATCCAAATGGTTTGGAGAATTTCTCCAAGCCTGTCTTGAGCGAAACTTAGTCATTTTGAATGAACTTGAAACTGTACCTTTCGTTCTTCAATCACCCAATTTTTTGCGGATTTCTTTTTTTCATTATCAATTCCAGTTGGAAGGTAAGACACCGAATCAGCCTGTATGGGAAGCACAGAAAATTCCCAACGGAGAAATTCTTATTGATAAAAATTGACCTTGATTTGTTCCTATTGCTGCCTTGCAT
>CAJWWH010000089.1 GCA_913048545.1 uncultured Opitutia bacterium
GAAAGGTAGGTGAGGGAGTCCTTTGCCTTGGATATTCCCCCGGCCGGTTTGTAACCAACATGGTACCCGGTTCTCTCGTAATAGTCGCGAATTTGCCGGATCATGGTTAGGCTGATGGGAAGGGTGGCATTCACACTTTCCTTTCCGGTTGAAGTTTTAATAAAATCCGCACCCGCCATCATACAGATCATAGAGGCACGGGCCACATTACGAAGTGTTCCCAGTTCTCCGGTGGCTAAAATTGCTTTCACATGGGCATCTCCGCAGGCTTCCCGAAAAGCTTTCATTTCGTCGTACAGAGCCTGCCAGTTTTGGGTCAGCACATGGCGACGTGAAATCACAATATCAATTTCTTGGGCACCTGCCCTAACGGACTCTCCAATCTCGGCCAACCGCAGGGTATAGGGTGAAAGACCGGCAGGGAATCCTGTGGATACTGCTGCCACTGGAATATTGGTTCCTTCGAGAGCGGAAATGGCTGCAGGAACCATTTCGTGGTACACGCAGATTGCACCGGTATGGATCGTCCCCGGTTCAATCTCCATTGCTTGCAGTAGGTCTTTTCGAACTGGGTGCTTGGCTTTCTGGCATAATCTCCGAACCCGTTGATCGGTATCATCTCCAGATAAGGTGGTCAGATCAATACAGGTAATGGCCTTGAGCAACCAAGCCGCTTGGTTGGCTTTCTTAATCGAACGTCTACCCGGTAGTGTTTTGCACCGGCGTTCAATTGCCGATGTGTTTACCTGCACAGAAAGTGCCCAGTCCAGGTCGAGTTTCACACCTGGGTTTCTTTTCAGGGAATGACTTGTTGGGATTGAGTTGCTATTAGAATGGTACACAGTGTTAAATGAATGATTAATTTAGAATCATTGTAATTCCTTGGTCCTGTGGCAAGTTTCTTGTTTTTCGCATTCGCTTGCCAGAATTGAAGCTTCGTTTCAAAATAAACCCTTAGGAAAATATTATATGTCACTTTTTCAAAATGCCCTAGCGATTCGCGAGAACGCTCACGCTCCTTATTCCAGGTTTAAGGTGGGGGCTGCTGTTCGATCTGCCAGTGGGAAGGTTTTTGTCGGTTGTAATGTGGAAAATTCAGCTTATCCGGAGGGAACTTGTGCGGAGGCCGGGGCGATTAGTGCAATGATTGCGGCAGGGGAAAAAAGAATTGAGCAGGTTTGTGTAGTTGCCGACAGTCCGGTTCCCATTGCCCCTTGTGGAGGATGCCGGCAAAAAATTGCCGAGTTTGCCAGCCCTGAAGTAGAGGTAATTCTTGCTGATCTAGAGGGGGAAACAAAACGAGTTACGGTAGGCGAACTTCTACCGCATGCCTTTTCAAATTCCCACTTGCCGGGGGAATGAACATACCGTTAATTTTATCGAAAGTTCGGGATGGGGTTTTTCTCTCGAACACAGAGTTGAGTGAATTTACCCTTGGGTTAGTTTCCGGTGAGGTTTCCGATGCTCAGGCTGGTGCTTTTGCAATGGCTGTCTGTGTAAATGGACTGAGTGAAGATGAACGGGTGGGCCTAACTTTAGCGATGAAGGATTCGGGGAATGTTCAGCAGTGGAATTTGTCCGGTCCGGTTCTAGATAAACACTCAACCGGTGGAATTGGTGATAATGTCTCCCTTGTTCTTGCTCCGGCACTGGCTGCCTGTGGGGCTTATATTCCAATGATTTCCGGGCGTGGACTTGGGCATACTGGTGGTACATTGGACAAGCTGGAGTCCATTCCTGGTTATCGCACCTTACTTCCTGAAGCTGAATTTCAAAGAATTGTCACGGATGTGGGCTGTGCAATAGTAGGTGCGGGGCAGGGGATTGCTCCTGCGGATAAGAGGTTGTATGCGATACGCGATGTCACTTCCACGGTGGAAAGTATTGATTTGATAACCGCCTCCATTCTTTCCAAAAAACTGGCTGCTGGCTTGGAGGGACTCATACTTGATGTCAAGGTTGGGAATGGGGCATTTATCAGTGATCCTAATGAAGCCAAGCGTTTGGCCCGGTCCTTGGTTGACGGAGCGAATGGAGCGGGGTGTAAAACATCGGCCCGGTTGACTGATATGGATCAACCACTTGCCCGTGTGGCCGGAAATGCACTTGAATGTCGAAACGCAATCGAGTTTCTCAATGGGTTAAACCAGGATTCAAGGTTACGGGAAGTTGTGCTTTCCTTGGGAGGAGAATTACTTTGGCTGGGTGGGTTAGTTGAAGACTCAAGTCAGGGAGAAATTAAAATCGATCAGGCTATTGCAAGCGGGAATGCAACCGAAAGATTTGCACAGATGGTTTCCGCTTTGGGTGGTCCGAATGATCTGGTTGAGAATTATTCTAGTCATCTTCCTACAGCTCCAATCGTATATGATTTGGTTGTAAAAGAGAATGGATTTATCTCCGAAATTGATCTGCGTGCGGTCGGGCAGGTAGTGATTGAATTGGGTGGTGGGCGCAAGCAACAGGATGATATTCTTGATCTTTCAGTTGGTTTGGATCAAATTGTCGGCCTTGGTCAGGCTGTTCAACAAGGAGATCTCTTATGTCGGATTCATGCAAAGGATGAAGACTCTATGCATTCGGTCTCGAAAAATTTGCTATCTGCTTTTACTATTAGTGAATCGAAATTTAATCCCATTCCCGTAGTGGGAGAACTTGTAAAGTAAAATAATTTTATTCCAATGACTACTCATCTTACCGTTTTAGACCATCCTTTGATTCAGCATAAACTTACACTTATGCGCAAAAAGGAGACTCCCAGTTCAACCTTTCGGCAGTTATTGTGGGAGACCTCGATGCTGCTTGCCTATGGAGTCACTGATGATCTTCCATTGGTTGATGTTACAGTTGAGACTCCGGTTTGCCGGACCCGTTCTCCTATTTTGGATGGAAAGAAACTTGCCCTTATTTCCATTTTACGTGCGGGTAATGGCCTGCTTGATGGGATCCTGGAAGTCATTCCTGCAGCTCGAGTTGGTTTTGTGGGTATGTATCGGGATGAGACAACTCTCGAGCCAGTCGAATATTATTGTAAGGTGCCAGCTGAATTGGAAAACCGTCTGGTAATTGCAGTCGATCCGATGCTTGCTACCGGAAATTCATCTGTCGCTGCGATTGATCGATTAAAAAAAGAAGGAGCAAGTGAAATCCGTTTGCTTTGTCTGCTTGCTGCTCCAGAAGGAGTGGCCCGAATGAAAGAGGCCCATCCCGACGTATCGATTTTTACTGCTTCGCTTGATGAAAAACTTAATGAATACGGATACATTGTTCCCGGGTTGGGCGATGCAGGTGATCGGATGTTTGGTACTCAAGCCTAATCAGTTTCGATTGTGAGTACTGAAAAAGAACTCGAAACAATAGATGTTGCCCTGATCGGGAGCGGGGTCATGTCTGCCAACCTGGGTGCTCTGCTCAAATGCCTCGATCCCAATCTCAGGATTGAACTTTATGAAGTCACTAATGAGCTCTCACAGGAAAGTTCCAATGGGTGGAATAATGCTGGGACCGGACACGCCGGGATATGTGAACTAAGTTACACGCCAGATCGTGGACCGGATGGTGAAGTCGAGGTGTCCAAAGCGGTGGAAATATTCGAACATTTCGAACAGACCAAACAATTCTGGGCCTTCGCTGTGCGGAGCGGTATGATTGATAATCCGAGAGATTTTATTCAACCGGTTCCCCATATCAGTTTTGTTTACGGGAAGGAACAGGTCGATTTTCTGAAATCCCGTCACCGGGGAATGTCTGCTCACCCCTTTTTTTCCAAAATGGAATATTCAGAGGATCCGGAAACAATTCGCCAATGGGCCCCTCTTTTGATGGAAGGTCGAGAGGGTATGCGGGTGGCTGCGACTAAAATGGATGCCGGAACCGACGTTAATTTCGGTGAACTTTCCCGTAAATTAATTCATTGGCTGGGTGAGCAGGAAGGCTGTTCTTTTTACTCCTCAAATCGGGTCACTGATTTAAAACGTTCTCAAGATGGATGGGAACTCACGATCATAGACTTAAAGAAGGGAACCACGCGATACAGGCGGTCAAAATTTGTTTTCATCGGAGCGGGGGGAGGTTCTCTTCCACTTTTACAGAAAGCCGGAGTGCCTGAGATTAAGGGATATGGTGGATTTCCTATTGGTGGACAGTGGCTAGTTTGCGATGATCCGAAAATTGTTAAAATGCACGATGCCAAAGTATATGGACTTTCTCCCGGAGCGGCACCGACCATGGCGGTTCCCCACCTAGATAGTCGATGGTTGGAGGGGAAGAAAACCCTTCTCTTTGGACCCTATGCCGCATGGACAACCAAGTTTTTACATCGCGGTGGAAGTTTTCTCGATCTACCTGGTTCGATTAAATTTCATAATATTCTTACGCTCATAAAGGTGGGGATAAGTAATATTCCACTTGTCTCTTATTTGGTTCAGCAGGGACTGCAAAGCATGAAAACACGGATGAAAGAACTATGGAATTTTTATCCTGATGCGAAGGCCAAAGACTGGAAACTTATTGATGCCGGTATACGAGTGCAGGCAATTAAGAAAGAAGACGGGGATGCCGGAATTGTTCACTTCGGCACTGAGGTGGTGACCACTAAAGATAAAACGATTTCTGCTCTGTTAGGTGCCTCACCGGGTGCATCAGTCTGCGTCAATATCGTCCTTGATGTGGCTCAAAAATGCTTTCCAAGATTGTGTAATACGAAAAAGGAAAAGCTCAAAGAAATGATTCCCACATTTAACTTAAAATTAGAAGCAATATCTTCACTGGAAGAGGTTAGGCAATATCAAGAATGGAAAAGTAATGCAGAGAAAACTCTCAGATTGAAGAGTTGAGTAGGAACATTGTTTACTTCACCACCATTACCCCACGCATCATTGCATAATGACCTGGGAATGTGCATACAAATTGATGAATACCCGGCTTTGCAGGAGCCTTGAACTTGATTACCTCCACTTCGCCAGGGCCCAATAATTTAGTGAAGGCTAATACATCATCCTTGACGGCATCGGGCAGAGCGTTAGTTGCATTTGCACCAGCCTGCAAAGCTTTTCCACCAAATGCAATTGCAGAAACACCCTCTTTAAGAATGACTAGGTTATGCCCCATTGCAATTTTAGGTAGGCTACCTGCATTTTTAAATTCAAGCTCAACATCATCGCCTGCCTTTACTTCAAATTCTTTAAGACTAAATTGCATCTGGTCATTACCGGATATCGTCACCTTAGTGACCGCGTGAATATTTGATAATAAAAAAGCTGTGAGGATAATTGTGAATAAAACTTTCATTATTTTGAAGCATATTTAAAATTCATAAAAATTCAAGTTTGGGAAAGGTTAAAAAAACTAAATATGTCAGTGTATGAATGTTTTGGTTAGATCATAGATCATGAGTTTAGTTGTAACAAAAAATTACGGCATGGAATGATAGCCCGATATTTTACTTATCAACTAAAAGAGTTTTAACTAAACGGAATCGATTTTATGTATTTCAGAGTCTTCTTTGATCGCAAATACATTATTTCTTTTAGTATCAACCACAACAACATGTCCAAGAATAAGATCAGTACAAAGCTTCTTTATAAAATCCGATCTGAGAGCTTCATCTGGGCTCATATTTAATGTGGTTCCGAGCCGATCTATTAATTTATTAAACATTTTACAGTAAGCAAAGTCGTGTAGAGATATGTTATTACAAAAAAATTAATCGTATTATTGATTGCGAACAAAACCTTTAAGTTACAAATTAGATTAAATTAGCCTGAAATTTTTAAATATCTTACAAAGAAAGAAATTTTTTGATTTTAAGCTTACATTTGGAACTTTAAAATATTTGGCAGTATGGTGTATGTAAATTCTCAAACCTATCCATTCATTATGGCTAAAAAAAAGAGATGGGGGATGGGAGTGATGAATATAAGAGATCGATGTAGACTTTTTCTACTCGATCGGTGGGTGCTGAAGTTTTGCTCAATATTGGGGAGATACGATTAGACCGCAAGGATGACATCGAGCAGAGTTTGCCCAAATTTCTTTAGTTTGGCCTCTCCAATGCCGCTGATGTTGAGCATTTCATCAAAGCTCTGAGGCTTAGCTTTGGCGAGCTCGATCAAAGTTTTGTCGTGGAAGATCACATAAGCGGGCACTCTTCTCTTTTTGGCCATTTGCTGACGGGCGGTTCGGAGGCTTTCATACAGTGCCTGATCGAGATCATTGTCCAATGCGATCCGTGCTTTTCTGGGTGATTTTTCTTTTTTGGATTTCTGCTTCTCAGTCAGTTTGCGGAAATTCACCTCGTCTTTCTTTTTTAGAAAAAGAAATCCTTTATCCGTGATCTTGATCCCGTTGTGTTCATTGACATCCACCATGAGCAGATTTTGGGAAACCAATTGCCTGAAAATATTTTGCCACTCGTTCTTGCTCAGTTTATCCCCGATCCCAAATGTGCTTTGCCTGTCGTGTCCAAATCGTTGGATACGGTCATCCTCCTTACCCATTAACACATCGACAACATAGACCATCCCAAACCTTTGTCCCGTTCGGAAGACTGCGGAGAGTGCCATCTGGGCCGCGATTGTACCGTCAAAGGTTTCCGGTTTGGTGTCACAGGTATCGCAGTTTCCACAGGGTTCACAGGAATCATCAAAATATTCAAGCAGTATTTGCCGACGACAGATTGCCGCTTCGCACAGGCCGAGCAGGGCATTGAGTTTTTGGTGCTCAATCCGTTTCTGGATATCCGGAGCCTCGGAATTTTCGATCCAGTTACGCTGCATCGCGGCATCGTCCATTCCATAAATCATGTAGGCATTGGAAGGCAGTCCGTCCCGTCCCGCCCGCCCGGTTTCCTGAT
>CAJWWH010000090.1 GCA_913048545.1 uncultured Opitutia bacterium
AACCATCCCCGGTTCGATGAAGCCCGAAGGTGTGGGTGTGACTGCGGTTGAAGCCGCCAAAATCATTGGCGTACTTTTCATAGTAATCCACTTCCTCGTCGTTGTTGGTATCGTGTAAGATTGAGATTTGGCACCGATCGAGAACGAAAATCCCTTGTTTATCAATATGAATGCCCACCGGTTGGTTAAATCCGGTGGCGTATCGTTGCCAGGTGACTTGGGAGAGATCCTGATTGATACCTTTAACCAGCCAGATGTCGCCGAGCAGGCTGGCCACAAGCGCATCTCCATTGGGGAGGAAGGCGATGCTAGTCAATTGCATGACTGTTTTGTATGGGTTGTCGTACGGGACGGTTAAAGTATCGACCGCATAACTGGATCCGCTCTTAGTCTTTCCCAGTTTACCTGGAATCTTTAAAATTTCATTCCATCGTTTTTGAATTTTTCGATCGTTTTCTAAATGAGCGATGACGGAGGCGGTATCCGGGTCCTCGGCATATCTGGAAATTCGAATTATAACGCTGGCATTTCTCTGAATGTCTTGGGCAATGACTTCTCCGTTTTCCCATCGGATACTTTTGATCCCCTGATTTTCAATAAAGCTTACTGAAAAGCTCTCGTCAGCAACCCGGCAGGGTATTGTGGCTTTGTCGGATTGATTCAAAAAGTCGATCCGTCGAAAGAAAGAATTCTTGGATGCCCATGGTTCATCCTGAATCTGGATCGAACCGATTTGGTATTCGAAGACCACGCGCCTGCCAAACCTGCGTAGTCCTAGGTACTCGCCTCCGTTCGGCAATTTTGCCTGATCGATCTGAAACCAGGGTTCACCCTGGATGGTAGCTCCGCGGGAGGAACCCCAACGGAAGGGGCCAAAAGTGAGCCATCCATCTGACCAAACAGCACGATAGGAAAGAGTCTGGGGATCAAAGCAGGTGGAGAGCAAATGGTCGGCACCCAGTTTTACACAGACCCCCTTTTCGATATTTAAGCCTTTGATTCCTTTGATGACATGGGCGAAATGTTCTCCGGTGTCTCCATCGTTCCACCTGCCATCATTGTGCCCGTTTTGATTGTGTTTGCCCCAATGTCCGTGCAGTCCACCATCAAGACCAGGGAAGGCGGGAATGATAGCCGGAACTTTATCGGGGTTGGCCATGTAGTAATCAGCCTGTCTTTGATAAAAGTCGTAGACTCTTGCCTCATTGACGGTTTCACCTGCCAATTCATATCCTGACCTTCCACTTTCAGGACGGGAATATGGATACTTTCCAGCGGTTGCAACATTCAGTGCGTTGGATAATAAGAAAGAGGAGGGGAGGACGGAAGTAGCTAGGGAAATCAGCAGAATTCTAGATTTTTGCATAAGAACAAGTTTAAAAAAAGCTTTTGAAATGGCAACGGGATAGGTGCCCTTCAGATATGTCAGAATTGTTGGTTAAAACCAATTAGAGCAGAGGGAAGTACCTTGAACTCCATGAGTAATCCTGTTCTGCTTATTTTATGAAACCAAAATGTCTTGCTTTATTTCCTCTGACTTTTTTCCTAGCGATCTGTAGTTTTGCCAAAGACCGCTTGGTACTGGTCAGTGCATCCTATGGGAAAAATATTCTGGCGATTACCGAAGCCAATGGGGATGTGATTTGGTCCTACAAAACCTCCGGCCCTGAAAAAGGTCATGCCGGGCATCACGATGTGCATATGCTCCCCAATGGAAATATTCTTTTTCATGAGACCTGGCAGGATGTGAAAGAAATCACCCTTGGTAAGAAAATCGTGATGGATTACGATTGTGCCACTGCCAACGGCAATGCAGGTAAGGGTGTAAATGTGCATGCTTTTTCTCGATTGGCTAATGGACATACCCAGATTGTGGAGAGTGGAGTGGGGCGCGTGATCAATGTGGATCGTTTCGGAAAATTAAAACACTCCTTTAATCTTAAGCCAGGTGGCACTCAGAATTCCCGCTGGGCCCGTGCCACTCCGCAGGGCACATTACTCGTTTGTTCTGAGCAACCCGGTGTGGTTACGGAGTACGATAAAAAGGGAAAAGTGGTCTGGGATTATTTAATCAATACCCGGGTGTATGGTGCCATGCGCTTAAAGAATGGAAATACACTGATTGCATCGGGAAGTGGAAACAGTGTGGTCGAAGTGACCCCCGAAAAGAAAGTGGTCTGGGAAATTAAGGGAAAAGTGCCCGGCACAGAAATCGAGTTGAAATGGATGACCTGCTTGCAGGAAATGGATAATGGAAATTTTATCGTGGGTAATTGCCATGCCGGTCCGGATAATCCTCAGATTTTTGAAATCACCCGTGATAAAAAAGTGGTCTGGGAGTTTAATGAATTCGAACTGGTCGGTAATGGTTTAGCCTGTTGGCAAGTATTGGATGGCAAAGCGGCCACTCGATTACGCAAGCAATTAGCTGCCGTCAAGTAGTTCGAACTTACTTTCGCTCAAGTTTGCCCAGTTATGGGCGAATTCAAAGGTAGATAAACCTAGTTATACATCGCCTCAAGGGGCGGTGAAAATTTGGTCAGGTTGATTCCCTGAACTGCGGCTTCGTACTCCTCTATGGTCGGGATTCGTCCAAGTATTGCAGAAAGTACCACTACCGGAGTCGAGGCAAGTAGAGACTCTCCTTTTTTGCGCTCGGAATCTTCCACCACCCGGCCTTGAAACAGACGGGTGGATGTAGCCATCACGGTGTCTCCACGGGCTGCTTTTTCCTGATTACCCATACATAGATTACAACCAGGTCGTTCGAGATACATCATATTTTCGTACTCGTCACGGGCGGTGTTTTTTGGGGCATCATCATTAAATACAAAGCCGGAATATTTCTGGAGCATATTCCAGTCACCTTCCTCCTTCAGTTCATCAATAATATTGTAGGTGGGAGCGGCGACTACGAGGGGTGCCTGGAATTCAACTTTTCCCTTTTCCTTTTCCAAATTCTTGAGCATTTGAGAAACAATTTTCAGGTCTCCCTTATGCACCATGCATGAACCAACAAATCCGAGGTCCACTTTCTTGGTACCTTGGTAGTATGAGACCGTACGGATTGTGTCATGAGTGTATCGTTTGGACACATCATCATTATTCACATCCGGATCAGCGATCATAGGTTCATTGATCTGATCCAGATCGACTACAAATTCTTCAAAGTATTTCGCATTTTCATCCGGGGCAAGGGCTGGTTTTTCGCCGGATTGAATCTCTCCGATGCGCTTATTCGCAATATCGATCAGTCCCTGAAGTACCTGTCCTTCATTATCCATTCCCTTATCAATCATTACCTGGATCCGCTTCTTTGCAATCTCGAGGGATTCAATCAGAGTATCATCCTGAGAAATACAGATCGAAGCCTTTGCCTTCATTTCTGCGGTCCAATCGGTAAAAGTAAATGCCTGGTCAGAGGGCAGGGTGCCAATATGCACCTCGATGATTCTTCCCTGGAATACATTATCTCCAAATTCCTTTAACATCTGGGACTGGGTGGCATGAACCACATCACGAAAGTCCACATGACTCTTCAGGTCTCCCTTAAAGGTTACCTTAACCGATTCTGGTATTGGCATGGTCGCCTCACCTGTGGCCAGCGCGAGAGCAACCGTTCCGGAGTCAGCTCCAAAAGCCACGCCTTTAGACATACGGGTGTGAGAGTCTCCACCAATGATGATCGACCAATCATCGACGGTAAGGTCGTTGAGTACCTTGTGGATCACATCGGTCATCGCATGATATTCTCCCTTGGGATCGCGTGCGGTGATCAGTCCAAAGTCATGCATGAAATTCATCAACTTGGGAATGTTGGTCTGTGCCTTCTTATCCCAGACCGATGCGGTATGACAACCTGACTGGTATGCCCCGTCCACGGTGGGAGAAATAATCGTGGCTGCCATTGCTTCCAATTCCTGTGAAGTCATTAAACCGGTGGTGTCCTGAGATCCGACAATATTTACATTTACCCGTACATCGGATCCGGCATGTAAAATTGATCCTTCTTTCACCCCGACCATATTTTTATTAAAGATTTTTTCCACCGCAGTGAGACCCTGTCCCTCATGCGAGATTTCCCGGGCAGCGGCAAATACAGGCTTCAATTCCTGTCCTAAAATTGTGGCTGCAATACTCTGGAGTTTCTTACCAAACACAATCGCATAGGATCCTCCCGCCTTAATGAATTCCACTTTCTGCGGTGTCAGGGCAGGGGAGATATCCGTCAACTCGGTCTCCCCCTCATATAATTTCTTTTCCCTTGTATTTATGGTCAGAACTTTACCGGTTTCCACCGAGTATGTCTGTTCCAATACTGGATCTCCATTGGCATCAAGAATGGTATTTCCATCCGCATCCAATTTCTTAATCCAGTTATTTAAATCGATTCCGATTCCCCCGGTCACACTCACTGTAGTTAAAAAGATCGGGGAAATTCCATTGGTTCCGGCAACAATCGGTGCAAAGTTTACAAACGGTACATACTTACTTGCCTGCATACCCGTCCATAAAGCCACATTATTCACCCCGGACATCCTGGACGAGCCCACGCCCATCGTTCCCTTCTCCGCAATTAACATCACCCGTTTATCGGGATGCTTTTCTTTCAGCGCCGTAATTTCCTCCTGGGCCGATTCCGAAATCAGGCATTTTCCGTGCAGTTCACGATCAGAACGCGAATGGGCCTGTTTTCCAGGTGAAAGTAAATCCGTAGAAATATCTCCCTCTCCGGCAATGTATGTCACCACTTTGATTTCCTCATCCACCTCCGGAAGATCGGTAAAGAATTCCGCATTGGCATAACTCTCCAAAACATCCTTTGCAATTGAGTTGCCTGCTTTGTAGGCTTCCTCAAGACGACCGGTGTCTGCTTCGTATAGAAAAACCTGGGTCTTCAAGACCTCAGCCGCTTCACGGGCAATGGATTCATTCTCGCCTAAAGCCAAGTCGAGAAGAACTCTTACCGAAGGCCCGCCCTTCATATGCGATAATAATTCAAATGCAAAAGTCGGAGTGATTTCCTCCACCACAGAACTTCCCAAAATAATTTCCTTTAAAAAAGCCGCCTTTTCTTCAGCTGCACTGGTTGTGCCTGGCAAAGTATTATAAATGAAAAAGTTGAGTGACTCTTTTCTGTGCTCATTTCCCGAGTCTTTAATTTGGGCAATAATTTCCGCAATCAATTCGCTACCGTCAATAGGCTTTGGGCTCAGACCCTGAGTTTTTCTTTCTTCGATCTCGGTGAGGTATTCTTGATAGGTATTCATAGGTGGCAGAGTAACAAAATATATGGATGCTAATTTTTAGCAGATAATGATTTTAAGTTAAGCTAAAAAATATCACTTTTATTAATCTGGGGATCGGTACCTCGAAAAGAAGCTCGCCTTTTGCGATTTACGGAAACTCCGATTTACTAGATGATCCAAGAATGACAATTACTATGCCACTCGCTTTAGAAATCCTCTCCATCCTGGTATTTGGTTCCATCATTTTTGTATGGGGCATACGCTACAACAATATAAAGGATGAATTTAAACACTTTAAATTACCCAACTGGTTACGCGACCTGGTCGGTATATTCAAATTTTCCTTCGCGATCATGTTATTTAACGAAAACCTTGAAGTCGTGCGCCTCGGAGCCCTAGGAATTGCCGTTCTCATGATTGCTGCCCTCCTCACCCATGTTCGCTTAAAAAGTGACACCCCTCGCATGCTTCCGTCCTTCTCCCTGCTCTGTGCCTGCATCGCTATTGCTTATATGTGCACCCAATTGTTGATCCCGGCCTGATTGCCCGATGCCCACTTTGCAAGAATCACTCCAAGTCTTGCTTTTTTTAATTTTCGCATTGGGCGGAGCTTATCGATTCTTTCAACCTATCGATGTCCTCGCTAAGCGCATGCTCTGGGTCAATTACTTCAAGCCCATCACCGTACGCACGATTGCCGTCATTGAAGTGCTCTGTGGTTCGGGTATGCTCCTCGCTCTCCTCTTTTTCGACTCAACTATCCCCTTGCTCCTATACTCCGGATGCCTGCTCATGCTAACCATGCTCGGTGCCGCAATTACCCATGTTATCATTGGAGATTATAAACAAATCATCGGCAACCTCCTGCTCCTCGCCATTATTTACCAAGTCACCTTCCCGGTCTGGACTTAAATCATTTTTTAATTTTGATTTTAAACCGCTTCTCAATGAGAAAAGTTTTTATCATTGAACCGAATTCGTCGTTTTTCATTTTTCCTGAAAAAAAGAAAACTTGGTCAGTAAGCATTTAATACATAAAGGAATTAATAGTGTAGTGGAATTCTGTCGATAATTACAGATCACTCATTTTGTTCATTCATTTAAATACTGGGTATACAATTTATAGGTTAACATTTCATCCCTTCCTGTATTTTTTTATGATAAATTTCCTTTTCTAACTAATGAAAACAAATACTAACACCAGGGGGCAGTTTTTAATTTTAGCAGTACATTAGTTGAAATACAGATAACCTTGTTGGTTAATGGAAAACATGAAACAAAAACAGGGATACATAAGAAATTATCCGACCGTCCATTTAGCTGTGCACAAATTTAATTAGTCCAATGGAGTAAGGGAGCAAGAATCCAAGGAAAATATTCTCGCTTATCCCTTAGCTAAAAAATGACAGGATAGGGTTTAACCCGTCTAATTAATTCACGAAATTATTGAACCCATTTTTTTGGGAGGGGTGTAAAAATGGGTAGTAATTTTTAAAATTATGATTCCAAGAACACCGCTTAATATAAATAAAGCCATTCCGGATACTCCAGGTGCTCCAATCGCAACGCGAAGTATTACCGTTGCCAAAACAAATC
>CAJWWH010000091.1 GCA_913048545.1 uncultured Opitutia bacterium
TCAGCGATCATTGCTCAAATCTCGCACAATCAGTAGGTATTCCCAGCGTTGTGGTCGGTTTGACCGTGGTTTCAATTGCCACATCAGCACCGGAACTCTTTACCTCCATTGCCGCAATAACAAGCGGAGCACATGGATTAATCCTGGGAAACATCATTGGGTCTAACATAGCAAATATTGGCCTCATTTTGGGGATTTCACTTTTAATTTCTCCGATTAACACCACGCGGGCCGTTCCCCAATCCCAAAGCATTGTGCTCCTTGTTCTCAGCTTGTCTTTTACCGCCTACTTATTCTTTCACCCCTCGCACTCTCTAAGCACACTCCCGGGAATGATTCTACTCTTTTTTATAGGGAGTTATTTATTTTTTCTGACCAAAAACGCCTTACAGAACCGCAGCCTCAATAAAACGGAATCTGAAAAAAAGGATAAGGAGGAGTTACCCTCAACTTATCTTTCCTGCATCATGATTTTAATTGCGACTGTAGCACTTTGGGCGGGATCAGACACACTTGTATTTGGTGCAAAGAATTTAGCCACCCTGGCCGGTGTTCCCGAGGAACTAATCGGATTCACTTTAGTTGCAATTGGGACAAGTTTGCCAGAGTTGGCTGCATCGGTTTCTTTAACCAAAAAGAGTGAATTCGGTATGCTTTTAGGGAATATCGTTGGCTCCAATATTTTTAATATTGGATTAGTCGGTGGGGTCGCGGGTATTCTTGGACCCATTTCAGCAAACACAGCCTACCCTTGGATTGACTATATTTCGCTGCTTATCCTGACCGGAGTTCTAATTATTTGGCTGAAAGGAAAGCAGTTGAACAAGAAGCATGGAATATTTTTATTATCATCCTATCTTGGAGCAATTTTGGCAACTTGGATGCTCAACAGTTAGCGGGATCAACCCACCCACTTACTTTTCAGTAAGAATAGGAAAGTAAATTAAACTTCTTCTCCAACCTGGAATCGAACGAACTTTTCTACGGTCAATTCCGCCCCAATCTCCTTGCCGGTGGATTCAAGCAACTGATTGATCGAATGATCGGGGTCTTTCACAAATGGTTGCTCTAAAAAACAGGAGTTGGAGAAATATTTATTCAATTTACCCTGAACAATCTTATCAATAGCCTGTGGGGGTTTTCCTTCCGCTTGGGCAGTGGCAATTTCTCGTTCTTTGGCTACCAATTCTTCCGGCACATCATCTCGTGATACACAAACTGGAGAAGTGGCCGCAATATGCATGCATAAATCCTTGGCTAATGTCTTAACCTTGTCTGAACTTCCAGCATCGCTTGTGCTAGAGCCCATCGATAAAAGAACCGCGACTTTTCCACCGGTATGAACATAAGATTCAACCAATCCGGTGGAGTTTGGAGAAAGTGAGGTCGAACGAGAAATTCGAATGTTCTCACCAATCTTAGCCACTTGTTCGGTTCTTTGTGCTTCTAAATCAACATCCGGATTTTCCAATAATTGACTGGCCACTTCGGAAGCAAACTTTATAAAATCCTCGTTTTTGGCAACAAAATCAGTTTCGCAATTCACTTCAACCAAGATTCCCTTAGACTGATCCGGACTGACACATTGTGCCACTATGCCCTCGCCCGCATCACGGCCCGCTTTTTTGGCCGCCGTGGCAACCCCTTTTTTACGGAGTATTGAGACTGCTTCTTCAAGGTCGCCGTTACTCTCAACTAATGCACGTTTACAATCAATTAAACCGGCACCGGTTTTTTCACGGAGGCTTAATACATCATCTTTGGAAATTGCTGACATGGGAAATCAATTTAATGGTTAAAATTCTATTTAAGGATTACGATTTTTGGGGCTCTTCTTGAGTTGGTTCTTCTTTTTTATCAGCAGGTTCTTCGGCTTTGGATTCTTCAACCTTGGCTGAAGGTTCTTCGGCTACGGGTTTCGCTGCTTCCGGTTCTGGTTCAACCGCAACGGGCTTTTCCTCAGCTACCACGGTGGGCTCCTCCACTTTTGTTGCCTCGTCTGTTCTGGGTCGACGGTCATCAAAGTCTGTCTCCTCATATCCTTCGGGTAAAGTGATTTCCGGTTCGTCTTCCTGATCAATAAAATCGGGTTCAAGAGTAACCGGGGTAATATCTTTACGCCGCGTGGGTGCTTCCACCCGTTTGGATGCACCGGATTGAATGGCCTCAAGAATAACATCCACAATGATGCGAATAGATTTTGTTGAATCATCATTGCCCGGAATCGGGAAATTAATAAGAGAAGGGTCAGAATTACTGTCAACCAATGCGATCACTGGTATTTTTAACCGGTTCGCTTCTGCGATTGCAATCGCCTCGTTGTGCGAATCAATAACGAACAATGCACCGGGGATGCCCTGCAAATTTAACATCCCCTCGAAATTGCGTTTCATCCGGCTCATTTGTCTTTTGATAGCCGCACCTTCTTTACCCGGTAGTTTATCCAGACTACCATCATCTTCCATTTTGAGAAACTTTTTGTACTTTGCGAGGCTGGTAGCTACCGTCTCATGGTTGGTCAGACAGCCTCCCATCCAACGGTTCACACAGAAAGGCATACTGGTAGCAGCGGCCAATTCACGGATTGGTTCCTGTGCCTGCCTTTTGGTACCTACGAGTAAAATTTGTTTGCCCTTGGAAATGACCTCTTCCACCGCAACCGATGCTTTTTCAAGTAAGTCGTAGGTTTTTTCTAGATCAATAATTGAAATTCCATGACGATTGTCATAAACATAAGGTTTGGATTTTGGATTCCACCTTTTAAGTTGATGTCCAAAATGGACTCCTGCATCTAAGAGATCTTTAACTGTAATGTTCATAGTGATTTTTCAAAGCCCTGTCGAACGGGACAGGGAGAAATAATTTTCTTTTTTGGGTTGATTGAGGCTGTTTAAATTGGGAGCAGGGGCAGGATTTGAACCTGCGACCTTCAGGTTATGAGCCTGACGAGCTACCAGACTGCTCCACCCTGCTATATTTAAAAGAATCAAAGTAACGAAAATATACTATGAAGCAATCCAAAAATTTGGATTATTAAAATTTTAAATCATTGAGATTAAAGTATCCTTAACTTAAGAATAGATATAACAATGATAAGCACAGAAGATATTGTAAAATTTTGTAATCAAAGAACAAATCTCTCAGGAATTAAAGACTTCCCCGGTGCTTTGAATGGCTTGCAAATACAGAACTCAGGTAGTGTTTCCAAAATAGGTGCGTCCGTCGATGCCGGATTAGTTCCTTTTCAAAATGCAATTTCAAAAAAGATCGATTTTATCATTACCCATCATGGCCTGTTTTGGACACCTCCCATTCCATTAACAGGACCAGCTTATGAAAAGATTAAATTATGCACCGATCATAATCTGGCGGTTTACGGCTCTCACCTACCCCTTGATTGCCATCCGGAAATTGGGAATAATGCAATCCTCGCTCAAAAGCTTCAATTAGAACCGATTGCAAGCTTCCTGCCCTACGAAGGAGTCGATATCGGATTAATTACCGAAAATAATCAGCCAAGAAAAGACCTAGCCAACCGGCTCAATTCTCTTTTCCCTAAGGGAATTCATTCAATGGAGTTCGGCTCTGATACTCCCTCTAAAATTGCCATTCTAACTGGTTCGGGACAAAGTGCAGTCGATAAAATTCTCGATGCCGGTGCCGACACTCTTATCACTGGCGAACTCAAACAACAGCACTTCAACCTCGCTCAGGAACTCAAACTTAACCTCTATGCCTGCGGGCATTACGCGACCGAAACCTTCGGAGTGGATGCCCTCGCCCGAAAAGTTGCGGAAAAGTTTGACTTACCCTATGAGTTTATTGAAACCGAATGCCCTCTGTAACTCAATCATTGCGAACTAAGCCCAAATTGTTCATTTTACAAGAATGAAAAAGATCGGACTTTTAAACGGCCCCAACCTCGACCGCCTAGGCAAACGCGAACCGGAAGTCTACGGTTCGGTTACGCTAGCCCAAATCGAAGAGAAGGTAAAAAACAAGGCCGCACCCTGCGACTGCGAGGTAGACTCCTTTCAGTCCAACCACGAAGGTGCACTCATTGATAAAATCCATGAATGGGGAGATGACGGCTTTTCGGGTCTCATTTTAAACCCCGGTGGATTAACCCACACCAGTGTGGCACTACGGGATGCCGTGGTCGCCTCAGGTTTAAAAACAGTCGAGGTTCACCTTTCCAATATCCATGCACGGGAGGATTTTCGGCACAAATCCCTCATTTCCGGTATCGCGGCAGCGGTTGTAGCCGGAATGAGCCACCATGGCTATATGTCCGCCCTCCGCTACCTCTCCGAGGAAGCCTAAAAAAACAAAGCACTCCAGTCTGGTGCGAGCTCGAGTACGGATTCTTGCTATGTTGAAACTTAAGGAACCTTGAAAGTCATAACATTTTAAGGTACTGTGAATTGGTGCTAATTGAAACCATTCAATTGGCAGTAAAAAAGGTGCTATGTTCGGCTCCGGCAACTACATTTGCAGGCACCGCATCCCCTACGCTACCTAGACTCCTCAAACCGCATAGTTTCCTACTATTGCATTTCGAAACCGAGGCGGAAGCCAAGGTTGTCGCGGGGTGTACTAGGGAGGCTTTTATGGCGCCTTGCCGAACGCAAGTTACTCCCGACGCTGTGCCATGAACCTCCCCGCCTGACCCGAGACGAACCCGAGACCGAGCCTTGAGGATCGCTCACCGAATCACTTGAGTGACTAACGAACCAATCCGCTGTCCATTCCCAAACATTTCCGTGCATATCATAGAAGCCCCACGGATTGGCTGCATATTGACCGATATCGCGAGTTTGACCAAAGCCCGAATATTGAAAATTTGTATTGAATGAACTAATTATATTTCCCCAAGAATAAGCCGTGGTTGTGCCTGCCCGACAGGCGTACTCCCATTGTGCTTCAGTAGGCAAAACATATGCCCAGCCCTCAGGAATCTTACCCGACTGCTGGGCATTTAGTCGTGTCAGGAAAACCTGAACATCACTCCAACTCACCTGTTCTACTGGACGGTTCGGGTTACCTCCAAATGAGCTGGGAGTGGCACTGAGTCCATCCACATTCCCTGTCATCACCTTCTCGTACTGAGCCTGCGTAACCTCGCACTTGCCAAGGTAAAATCCTTTGGTCAGGGTAACTCTGTGCTGTGTCTCGGTTGACTTTCGACCGACTTCATCCGTTGGGCTCCCCATGTCAAAGGTGCCCGGTGCCACCCAAAGCATTTCCAAAGACAGATCGGGTATCGTAAAAGTATCCCCCGCTTTGTTGTCCTGCGAACCTTGCCCCGAGATGACGATCCACGTCTGGCTGGCTTCATCAAAGGAATACCATTTTTTATCTTTCTGCTTCCAAGCGAGGAAATTGCCGTTCGCCCCTGCTTTCATATACCACCATGAATTTTCGCCATGAGAGTAGACCCAAGGAAAGGACCCGTGCCACTTCCATTGAGATGTCGTACTAACCTGGGCGAAATTAGCGACCAGATTCTTTTTAGTGTAACCGTAGGCACGGAGTGTGAGCGGATTGTTACCCCCCGAGGCATCCCCACTCCACCCGGTAAACGCATACCCCGCATATGGCTTAGCCAAAAGACCGACATAAGAACCTTCGGGATAAACCCCATCCCCCGTGACATGCCCAGCACCAACAATGGTTACAGAGACTTCGAATTCTCCGGGTACGAGTTTGGCCTTAGTAAGTTCATTTGTTACTCGAACCTGTGTAAATTGAGGAAATAATCCAGCCATTGTGGGGTCAGTCACAATATCAGTGGTAAAATCATTCCCCTTGCTCGCGGGCAAAAGCGTTGCAAGATCAAGCTTTCCAGCAAATAATTGACTGAGGTCAATGGTTTCACTCTCGGCAATAATATCATCGTCTGTATTTTGAACCACCGAATCGTAATAATGAATTTCCCAAAATTTTGAATTGGAGTTCCAGCTGTTTGATCCCTCTAAAACCTCAACGGTGTAGGATTGATTCGCAGGAAGGGAGATTATTTCACTCGATTCCGATGCACCCGATAAAGTGCCATTATATACAATCTTGGAGGTGGCATCCCGAATGATTAATTCGGAACCGCCCCAGCCCCAGTACCACGAAAGTAATTTGATTCTTATTTCCCGATTTCCTGAACCATTCACCGCTTCGATTGTAAAAGGTTTAGAAGATGAAGGAACACCACCCGAAACAAGCATTTTATTTAATCCCCAATCATCATCCTTCAACTCGTATGTACCATTGATCGCTTTGCTTAATTCGTCTAGGGCATCGCGAAATTCCCTCTCTTCAAAGAGATCTTGGGATGAAAGAACGAAAAGCCTATCCGGAGCAGCCTGTCCGGTGATTCTGGAATTGTCCAATCTCGCGGAATCACGCAAAAGAGAAGATGCCTGTCCATAATAAGCAATTACCTTATCCAAGAAATCTTTAGCTTTTACCAATTGTCCAGCATCACGAATTCCGCCAAAATTTAAATTATGTGCCCGCAAACTTTCCGCAGTAATTTCGATAGTTGGATCAGGATTTTCATCCAAATCATCCAAGAATCCGGCGTTGGCACTCCAGTCATAGGCCGACTGCATGGAAGCCAAAGTGGAAAGAAGGTTAACAATCGACCGCAGTACTAATACATCCGCATAATCAACAGTAACTTCATCCTCGGTACCGGTCAAATCCTGGGACAGTTTGATCACGCTGCCACTCGGTATCTTAGCAAAATGAGCATCCACTTGTTCGAGAGATGGAATAATAGAGTTTTGGAAAAGCTCGGCCAACT
>CAJWWH010000092.1 GCA_913048545.1 uncultured Opitutia bacterium
CGATATGTACCCGCGGCATGCCAAGCCATTCGAACAAAGAATGGACCATAATGACCAAAATCAGCTGGCCACCAGTCCTGTGAATCAGTCATCAATTCATGTAAATCTTTTTTGAGGGCATCGTAATCCAACTTTTGGAATTCAGTCGCATAATCAAAGTTGACTTCCATGGGGTTTGAACGGGCATCGTGTTGATGGAGAATATCCACCTTAAGCTGGTTGGGCCACCAATCCTGCACTGATGTTCCCTGCCCGGCAGCTTGATGAATCGGGCATTGTTCGGCGGTAGTTACCGGGGCTGCCTGCGCTTGATGATTAAATGGGCATCCACCCGAGGATTGAGAATTATTTTGATCAGTACTCATAGTTGAATAATGTTAGGACAGTTAGAATAATATGCTTATCTATTTTGAAAATGTAAATTTTACAAAAAGATTCTATAAAATCATATTTTTTAATTTTATAGTCAACAGACTTTAACTCAAAATTTAATTAATGTAACATAAAATAATGTTTACCTCACAAATTTTAGGCCAGCCCGAAAGCTAGGTTTTCAGTGATTTAGAATTGAAAAAACTTGCGAAATTTTTTCCCGGCTCTTTACGCCAGGCTTAGATTCGACACCACTGTTTAAGTCTATTCCATTGGGCGAAGTTTCGACCAATGCCCTTTCCAAATTTTCCGGTCCAATCCCTCCAGCAAGAATCCAATTCTTGCTGGGCTGTTCTTTTTTCCATTCACGAAATCGTTTCCAGTCGGAAATTTTTCCGGTACCTCCATGTTTTTCCTCGTCATACGCATCGAGTAAGATGGTGTTCGCACACGGAAGTAATTTGGCGGGGAATCTTTGTTCAGCCGAGATTCGGGGTACCAGCCAAAGATGTTCAGGGCCTACTATATCTGACCATTCCTCGACTTTACATGTCTCAACATTAGATTGAAAATGCACCTGAAAGAAATCAAACCCACATGACTTGATCTCGTTCAAGAAAGAAGGGCTTGGGTTCACCATCACGGCAACGGATGAAAAGGTGACCGATTGCAGGCGACCTAAAATTTCACCGGCTTGATATTGATCAATATACCGCGGAGATTTTTCGTACAAAATAAACCCCAAATGCGTTGCTCCAAAACTCGTCGCCATCTGGGCATCCATGTATGAAGTAATACCACAGATTTTTATCGTCAAAGATGACATAATCTTCAGTGATTTCCAATTTTTTGCACCAATGCCTCAACCATTGAATCAACGCTCGGATTTTCAATCTCCAGACTGACCTCCAAATCATTTTCACGAAGAGTCTTCGATGTTTCAGGCCCGAAACTGCAAAGCATTGGCTTGGTCGCATCATTTGCCAATTTTAAGTCTTCCTCCTGCTCGACAAAGGACAATGCCGTGGAGGAACTTGTAAAAACAATGGCATCCGCACCATATTGACAGTATTGAGCAAGATCAGGAGCCTCCGTCACATTTGCAAAGTCGGTTTGGTAAATCGGTAAGGAATCTACAATTGCATGCCCAATCGACTCAAGTAACCCAACCAGCACCTCCCGATTACGGTTACCAGTCACAACCAAAACATTTGCACTATCTAAAGAATTGGTCGCCACCAATGCTTGAGCGAGATCTTCCCCCGTCGAGCGGGTCGGAATCAACTCCACTTCAAGATTGAATTTTCTCACTACCTCCGCAGTGGCTTCTCCCACACAGGCAATTCGCATAGGACCAAAACTTCTAATATCACCAAAAGCCTTAAAAAAGACATTGAAAAACTCCCTGGCACCATTGGCACTGGTAAAAACTACCCACTCATAGGTCGCAATCCCGACAAAAGTCTCTGCAACCAAATTTCTGTCCTCAACAGGCAAAATTCTGATGAGCGGAAGTTCCAGAACATCCGCACCTTTTTCTTCGAGCATAACTTTTAACCGGCTCACTTGTTCCAATGGACGGGTAATTACGATCCGCTTCCCAAATAATTGTTTTCTCTCAAACCAATTCCCCTTCGTGCTTAACCCGATTGAATTACCAATGAAAATAATCGCCGGTGCTTCCAAATCTGCACGCTCCGCGTCATGAACAAGATTACCCACCGTACTGATCACTTTTCGCTGTGCCGGTAAGGTTCCGTGACTAACTATAGCGGCGGGCTTATCTTTGGGTAATCCTCCATCCATCAACTTTTGCGTAATTTCATTGATCGTCCCCATTCCCATATAAATGCAAAGCGTTCCCCCCACTTCGGCAAATTTTTTGAAGTTTACCCGCAGAGATTCCTTCTCCACATCCTCATGGCCGGTTAAAAATGAAATAGATGATCCGTATTCGCGATGCGAAAGAGTGATCCCTGCATAGGCAGCACAAGCAAGAGCGGCGGTTACACCGGGAACGATTTCATAGGAAATGGTCGCCTCATCCAACACGATCATTTCCTCTGCACAACGACCAAATACAAAGGGATCGCCTCCTTTTAAACGGACTACTTTTTTCCCTTGCCGGGCTTTTTCAACAAGGATTTTCCCAATTTCCTCCTGAATCATGGTATGGCGGCCCGGTGCTTTCCCCACATCAATTTGTTCGCATTCCGGCTTTGCTCGCTTGCGGAGTTCAGCGTTGGCAAGGTGATCGAACACTAAGACATCACAGTCTCGAATTAACTCATGTGCCCTGAGGGTTACAAGCCCGACATCTCCCGGTCCAGCCCCTACTAAAAATACTTTCCCTGAATTATTCTCTTTCAATTTACCCATGATAAAACTTTTCCCATTAGAATATCTATTGAATCATTTTCTATTTCAAGAATACGAATACCACAATTTTCATGAAAAAAATACAAAGTGTTTTGGTTCACATGTACTCCAAGCGCAACCTGACAACCTCCTCCAAACTGTTCGAGGATTGATCGTTCAATACAAACTGCCTTACTCGTTTCAGCATGATTAAGAACCGAAAACTTTTCAGTCTCCTCCGACCGAGCCTGGATGGCAATTGCCGCCTGACCGGGAGCGGGAACCATTTCTTCCACTGATAATTTCTCAAATCGCAACCCTGGAAAACTGGAAATACCCAAACGAGATAGTCCCGCAGCGGCGAGGATTGTTCCATCCGCTTCGTTATCCGCTGAGATTTTCCTCAGTCTGGTTTCGACATTTCCACGCAGTTCTTTCCACAACACATCCGGAAATCGTCTTTTTAACTGTGCCCGCCTTCTTGGACTTCCGGAGGCGAGTGATTGCGGATCGTCGACCTGTTCGTTAATGACCAAAATATCTCGGGGATCTTCACGAATGGGGAAAGCAGGAAGCACTAAACCATCCGGGTTCTCAGTTGGCAAATCTTTGGCACTGTGCACAGCCAAGTCAGCTTTTCCATTCAACAACGCAACTTCCAGTTCTTTGGTAAATAATCCCTTTCCACCTTTTTCCTGCAAAGACCACTCCGCTTGCCGGTCTCCTGTGGTGGACATGGGCAAAAGTTCAACTTCATACCCCATCTTATCAACAACCAAACCAGCCACCCAATGAGCCTGCTTAAGCGCAAGGGGACTTTTTCTCGTCGCAACAACTAGTTTACCTTCAGAGACCGCCATATATATGATTGGGCATTATACCACGGGTATAATGGATCATGCCACGGGCAATCTCATCGAAATCTTTTAAGAATATGAAGCCTGTGCACCTTTAATATTTTTCTTAGGAATCCATGACATTAATTCACGCAAACGTTGCCCAGTATCTTCAATGGGATGTTTTTCTCCATCTTCTAAGAGTTGATTGTACTTCGGGAGGCCGTTTTGGTGCTCCTTCACCCATTCTTTGGCGAATTTTCCAGACTGAATCTCCTTAAGAATCGATTTCATTGATTTTTTAACATTCCCGTTAATGACACGGGGTCCACGGGTCACATCACCATACTTGGCGGTTTCGGAAATTGAAAAACGCATACCTGCAATTCCAGACTCCACCATAAGATCGACAATAAGTTTAAGTTCATGCAGGCATTCAAAATAGGCCATTTCCGGAGCATAACCCGCTTCCACAAGTGTCTCAAATCCGGCCTCCACCAATGCGGATGCTCCCCCACACAACACAGCCTGCTCGCCGAAAAGATCGGTTTCGGTTTCTTCCTTAAAGCTTGTTTCCAGTATACCGGCACGGGCTGCACCGATACCAGCCGCCCAGCCAAGGGCAATTTGTTTGGAATCCCTTGCGGATCCCTTCAGTATCGCAATCAGAGCGGGTACCCCTTTCTTTTCCTTGTATTGTGAGCGTACGATATGACCCGGTCCTTTCGGCGCGACCATAATAACGCTGACTCCTCTTGGTGGTTTGATTAAACCAAAATGAATCGCAAATCCGTGGGTAAACAAGAGGGTTTTACCTTTGGAAAGATTGGGCTTAATTTCCTTTTCATAAACCTCAGCCTGCTTCATGTCAGGAACACCAATCATGATAACATCTGCACGCTGGGTAGCTTCCGAAACATCGACGACTTCAAACCCATGTTTTTTGGCCACTCGAATTGACTTACTTCCTTTATAAAGACCAATAATTACATTGAGACCGCTTTCCTTTAGATTGAGCGCATGAGCATGTCCTTGTGATCCGTATCCTATAACGGCAAGCGTTTTCTTCTTAATGGCTGTAATTTTAGCCTCTTTTTGAGTGTATACTTTCGCGGGCATGGCCGATATTATTTATTGGTTAGTATTTAGTTATTGTGAATAAATTAAAAATTAGCTTTCGGTTCGTCCGCGCCTGAGTGAAACTGTGCCAGTACGGGCGAGCTCAATTATACCAAAAGGTTCTATCAGTTCTAAAAAAGCAACGATTTTATTCTCGTTACCCGTGGCCTCCAGGACAAGGCTTTCCTTAGCCACATCAATAATCTTCCCCCGAAAAACGTCGCAAATTTGAGTGACTTCAGAACGGTTTGAGGAATCGGCTTTAACTTTGACCATCACAAGCTCGCGGCCAACGGATTGCGATCCCATAAAATTCTGGATATCAATCACATCAATTAGTTTATCTAATTGCTTAATACATTGATCAAGTGCTTTTTCATCACCATTTAATGTCGCCGTGATTCTGGATCGTCCGTCTTCGTGAGTGGGGCCAACATTTAATGTGTCGATGTTAAATCCCCGACCACTAAATAATCCGGCAATTCTTGCAAGAACACCAAATTTGTTTTGAACCAGAACGGAGATAACGTGACGCATGGAGTAAAAGGGAATGGTGGACGACACAGGACTCGAACCTGTGACCTACTGGGTGTAAACCAGTTGCTCTAACCAACTGAGCTAGTCGTCCAAGGTTTAAAATTTAAAAGACTGACAATGGTAATGATTCACCTGCCTGTGGCAAGCGTGAATAATCTACTCACCCTACTTCTTCTGGACCCGAATTTTTTTGGGTCCAAGCACCGGCCTGAGTGGGGATGGAAATCTTTTACTCGTTTGAGCGGAATTCGATTGAGCAGAAGCAGAACCAGAAACCCTACCGGATGTAGTGGAGGAAACCATTTTCTTGGGACCCAGCCAGTAACTTGGTCTACCGGCACCCGCATTTCCCTGCCCGGATGGAATTACCCCCCTCACATTTGAATTACCCAGTTTCTGTTCGGACGAGGTCATTGGTAAAGTTTCCGATCCAGCTTTTTGCACGGGAAAACCGGGTTCATTCGAGCGCCCTTTGCGAAATTGAAATCGATTGATGTCCTGCATCGACATATTGTTTACTTTACTCATCCAGTCATCAACCCGCTTGTCAAGTTGTGCGTAATATGCGTCGCGAAATTCAACCGAAGCCGCTGCCACACTTTTATTTTCGGAATTCGAACTGAATGCCCTTTTGGAATTTTCGGTGGCATAATTTTGATTATGGGGAAGTTCAACTTCCAGAACGGATGTTTTAATTCGTTCAGAACCCAGTGTGTTTTTATTTTGCATGGGAAATCGCTTACCCCCAAAAGGAGAAAATCGACTGGGCCATTCATGCACAGAAAATCGTTGACTGGAGACGGAATTTATTCGACTGGTGGATAGTCTTTTGGATGACATCGCGTTAAGTTTTCCATCCAGCGAACGAACTCTTTTAGTAAAGTCGTTTGCCCGCTGCTGTGCATAGCCAATGCTTCCCGCACCGAAAAACAAAATGAAGGAAATGAGGGACAAATTGAATGAAGTTCTCGACATTTCAGGAGCAAGTATAAATAAAGTTAAACCATGATCTCAACAGTTCCTATTTATACTCAACTTTTTTTGTTATTCTGTAAATGAAGAATTATTTAAATTTGCTTAAGAGAGTGCTTGAAAATGGTGCATACCGGGATGATCGTACCGGAACGGGAACCTGGTCGGTTTTCGGAGAACAGGAAAGATTTCGCTTGGATGAGAGTTTTCCCTTGTTAACCACAAAAAAACTTCATCTTCGCTCTATTATTCATGAGTTACTCTGGTTTCTTAAGGGGGACACCAACATTCAGTATCTGCAGGAGAATAAAGTGAAGATATGGGATGAATGGGCTGATGAAAATGGAGACCTAGGACCGGTTTATGGTGCCCAGTGGACAAAATGGAAACGGCCCGACGGTATGCATATTAATCAAATTCAGGAGGTGGTTAACTCGATAAGAAATGATCCTGACAGTCGGAGGCATATTGTATGTGCATGGAACCCCGGTGAATTACATCTCATGGCCCTG
>CAJWWH010000093.1 GCA_913048545.1 uncultured Opitutia bacterium
GCCTCACCGGATGATTCTAAAATGCCACAGGGACGACCTGCCAGCTGGGAATATAGCTTGCCGGGAGGATTTGACCGGGGGAGCCGCTAGATCGGTAATTTCTAAGAATGAACATGGCTCATCCCTGCGGAGAGTTGTGGTTGGTGGCTACTCCGATTGGGAATTTAGCTGATTTTCCTCCACGTGGGTGCAAAGTACTTGAAGAGGTCGATCAAATTGCCTGTGAAGATACCCGGGTAACGAGCAAGCTCCTCAATTTTCTTGGCATCAATAAACCTCTGGTTTCTTACCGGGAGGAAAATGAAAAAACGAAATCGCTTGAACTGGTTGAATTAATTGAGTCCGGTCACTCAATTGCCTTGGTATCCGATGCGGGTTATCCCGGTATCAGTGATCCGGGTTTTCGATTGGTGAGGGAGTGCCGCCGCAAAAAAATTGAGGTTCGTCCTGTTCCGGGTCCCAACGCGGCTGTGACTGCTTTGGCATGCTCAGGCCTGCCGACTCATCAATTTCTTTACCTCGGTTTTCTGCCCAAAAAATCAGCCGGTGCACAAAAAGTGCTTGATTCCTGGAAACATTTTGAGGGATCGATTATTATATATGAATCCAAGCACCGGATTGAAAAAACTCTGCTTGGTATCATCGATACATTGGGACCTGAGCGCTTTATTTGTCTGTCCAAAGAGTTGACCAAGATACACGAAACTTTTCATGTGGGCAAAGCTTTGGAAGTCTTGGAAAAAATGAAAACCAGTAGCTCCAAAGGCGAATTCACTCTTGTTTTGGCACCAGAAGGTTACTCGCTGTAATCCGGGAAATATTAATGAAAGTTGCGGTGCTGGACATTGGTTCTAATACAACCAAGATATTAGTCGCAGAAAAAGATCGGGCTGGCATGGTTCACTCTTTGGGGGAAAAGAGTTATCCCTGCCGATTAGCCTCCGGGTTGTCCGAGGATCAGACTTTTCTTTCTGGCAGTGTGGTGAAGTCCACTGCAACAGTTATCGATTCTCTTCTTTCCTTCATGAAACCTTTCAATCCTGAGAAAATCAGGGTTCTTGCAACCGAAGCATTGCGAAGAACGGGCAATCGAGAATTATTAACTGAAGAAGTGCTTCAACGCTTCGGGCTTTGCCTGGAAGTATTAAGTGGTGAAGAGGAAGCAATTTTAATTGGGAAAGGTTTAATGACAGACCCTGCTTTATCCTCGATTCCGGAATTTTGTGCGGTCGACTTGGGTGGAGGCAGTATGGAAGTAATCGAAGTGGTAAACAATGGTTGTAAAAATGTAATGAGTCTCCCATTGGGAGCAGTCGTGTTAGCGGAAAATTTCCTGGGTGACCTGAGTGTGAAACCAGCCCAAAATGATATTGGTGAGTTACAAAAATATGTTTCTCAGATGCTTAAAGACCGATGTTCCGGGTTTCTTGAACATGCTTCTCTTTTGGTTGGGTCAGGTGGTTCGGTTGTTTTTCTCCGCCAACTGATTTCCTCTCTTAATCAAGCTGAGATGAGCACACAAAATATTCTCTCTGCATCTGCTATTAATCAAGTCATGGAGCAAGTATCCGTTCTCAGTCTGAGCGAGCGGATCAGTCAATTCCCCCAGATACCATCTGATCGGGCTGATGTTTTTCCTGCTGCCCTGGTGGTCATTCTGGAACTTTTAAAATTTTGTAATCTTTCCAGTCTCACTCATTCCTTCAATAATTTACGGTATGGGGCGGCAAAGGAAATGCTGGAGGCTCTGTCCCCCTCAAATTAAAAACATATTTGGAAGTTCTTTTATGACTGTTACATTACATTTCAAACTTCCAAACTTGTAGGCAAATCGAAGGAACAGATCCCAGGTGTTTTCCCCTATCACCCAAGACCAAGGACGATTTTCTCCCCACGCAGCAATCGGGTAACGGAATCTCAATTTCAACCTTACCCGGATTTACTAAAATTGCGATAATCTGAAGGTGCGGTTCGTTCTCTCCCGGGAGCAAAATTAGTGAGAACGAATTATTTTCTCCACGAGATGCAATGTATTGATTCTCGGGCAGGAAATCAGCCAGTCGAAAAAGTGCACCTTCATTGGATGCACGGAATGAAAGTAATGACTTGGTCCATTCATGGAAATCTTTAGTTTTCTTAAAAAGTTCATAATCAAGTGCGTTTAAATCGCCCCGTTGATAAGTGTTTTGGACACCCTGCTTGCTGCGAAGGTAATCCTGCCCCGATGCAATCATTGGGATGCCCGGGGACAGAAGGAGCAGACCAATGGCAAGTTTAGATTGACGAACCACATCGAAGGGAGGTCTTCCGTCCGACCAATCTTCCGGTGAACACAAACGGTCAATAAAAGAAAAATCATCGTGGGATTCCAGGTAATTGATGGATTGCCAGGGATGAATATTTTGCTGATCCAACCTTCCCCTGAGTAAATCAATAATTTCTTTTGATTCTGCGTTTCCTCGAGCAAACTCCATAAGTTTCTCGCGGCAATTATCACTCCACAGGCTGTATTTTGTTTTACTGATCCCCTCGGGTAAACGGCCCCGGAAACTCCAGGGTTCGGCGATTAAAATAATATCAGGCTTTATACCGAGTAGCGCCTTTTCAATTTCACGGAGAAGATCCAGTCCAAGAAGTTCTCCCAAATCAAATCGAAAACCATCAATTTCAAAATCAGTCACCAATGAAAGCAAACTATCAATCACCAGTTTCCGGACTGCTCCGGATTCCGCATGAATGTCATTTCCACATCCGCTGTGGTTCGATAAATTACCGTCCTGATCGGTTGAGAAATAGAGTTCCCGATCAAGGAAAGAAAGATGAGCAGGGATACCGACATGGTTATAAACGACATCCACAATTACAGCCAGATTCAGATCGTGGAGACGATCCACGAGTGCTTTAAATTCTGAAATAGCCGAACCATTCCGAGCATTGCTCGCATAGGCGGAACAAGGTGCGAAAAAATTAACGGTCATATACCCCCAGTGGTACTCTTCCTTGCTTCGGGCATCAAACTCCTGAACGGGTTGAAATTCAATTGCATTGACCCCGAGTTTTCGAAGATAGCAACTGTCAGAATCGAGCCAATGGGTAAGTCCGCGAAATTCCATTCTTTCATGTTTCGTTAAGGAAATCGGTGATTTTGCCAACAGGTCCCGTAGATGGGTTTCAAGAATGACGAGATCCTCTCTCGCGGGCGTTTTAAAGGGGTGCTTTTGAGAGGGAGGCTGAACGGAGACCGCAAGCCCGGGTCCGTTTCTGCCCGCCAGTGCACGGGCATAGGGATCAACTAGTTCTTTTTCGTAAGTTTTCGAGTCTCCGTTTCGCACAATTTGCTGTACCGAGTATTTATAAAATGATCCTTGACAGTGAAATGGAAGAATTACTTCCCAGCTGCCGTCCGGATTACTATTCATTGAATATCGATCAAAAACTGGCTCGGATTCGTGGGGTAATTGACTCAGTAGAAGTTCAACTTTGACCGCCCTGGGAGCAAACACACGAAAACAGGATTCATTTTGGGTCTCACTAAATCCAAATTTACCTTGGGGTAAAAAGTGAATCCAAGGTTCCAAATCTTTTTTTCCGGGTCCCTCGACAAGATCGAATTCGAAAATGTCTCTTCCGCTTCTAGATTGATTAAAAACGAAATTTTTTGTTCCCACATCATTCTTCTCAGCTCTCAAAACCGGTGCGGTGGGCTCAAGCCATTTCCCCCGGGCGGTAATAAATTTAAACGGAAAAGGCTCGGAGAGAAAATCTGCGTGCCAATCAATCTCAAGGCTAAGTATATTTTTTTCGCCCCGACTTGTGATCAGTTCCCAATCCTTCTGTCCTGCCGCTTCTTCCCATCGATTGAATTCGCATGCGAGGAAAACTTTTGATTGAAGGGCATCGAACTGCGGACAAATGGATGTGTCCAAGGTAAATCGAACTTTTCCTCCTGCTCTGAAATACCCGTTCATACGGGCGGATTGTTCTTGGTTAACGAGAGAAAATGAGGTGCCCATCAGCCCTGCTTCCTCGACTAGATCTTCGGGCAGGCGGCTGCCATCCCAGTCTTGGTCCAGAAAGACAAAGCCCTTGGTATTTGATTCTTTGCATACATACCCACCTCGAGAACACATGCCCTATCTATTTATCCACTCTTTGATTCGAGCCAATCGAAAAATTTTGCCCAATTCAAAAAAATTAACTAAAATTAAACAATGAATGATTTTCCTGACGGACCCATCCTGGTTGCCCTTTCGGGCGGAGTAGACAGTGCGGTTGCAGCGATTTTGCTTAAAGAACAAGGTTTGGAGGTCTCGGGAGTTTATGTGCGAACATGGGAGCACGAAGACGATGTTCTGGGTAACTGTCCGGGAGCACAGGATTTACGGGACGCCCGGGCGGTTGCGGGTCTCTTAGATATTCCATTCCATGTGGTTAACTTTATTGATTTCTACCACAATGAGGTGGTATTGCCAATGGTTCGTGGTTACGGGGAAGGGATCACCCCCAATCCCGATGTTTTATGCAACCGTGCGATGAAGTTTGGGGCATTACTTGACTACGCGGAAAACCATGGTTTTTCGGCACTCGCCACGGGTCATTACTGTATACGAAGGAAAAATGAGAATTCGCCAGCAGAGCTTTGGGAGGGAGCTGATAAGAATAAAGATCAGTCTTATTTTTTGGCTCGGATCAGTAAAAAACAACTTGAAAAAGCTCGTTTCCCCATTGGCGAAATGCCCAAGCCAAGGGTGCGTCAGATTGCGAGAGAATTTAATCTTCCAGTTGCCGAAAAAAAGGACAGTCAGGGGATTTGTTTTCTGGGTAAAGTTAAAATTAGTGAATTTCTTTCGAACTTCCTGGAGGACAAACCGGGTGAGATTGTAACAACGCATGGAAGCGTAGTCGGTGAGCATAAAGGATTACATCGTTACACCCTCGGGCAAAGACGGGGCATTGGAGTTCCCTCCAATACCGATCACGAAAATTTTGTTGTGACCGGAAAGGACGAAGGAAATAACCAGTTAATTGTTGCTTTTGAGAGTGAGAAAGAGAACACCCTGTGGGGAAAGCGCTTTGAAATCGAATCTCTTTCCTTCCTGACCGACTCCCCCCCCGTTAGTCCAACCAGGCTTTTGGGCAAAGTCCGTTATCGGGACCCTTCCGTCTCCCTGCTTTTCCGTCCTCTTGGAATGAGTAAGGCTGAAATTGTTTTTGACCAACCTCAGAGAGCGATTACACCCGGGCAAGTATTGGCACTCTACGAGGAGGAAAGGTTAATTGGGGGTGGAACTTACTGCCTCAGTAAGCTTGGTCGGGCTGACCAAAGCTTAATCCACGAGATTTCCGCTTGATTCATTGAATGATATCGATCAGAAGTAAAGGGGACCAGTATTTTAACTATGCGACTTCGTCTTTCTAAAAAAACCAGAAAAAAATTACCGATCAAAGATGATCAAATTCCTTTAAAAACGAAGGAAAATTTGGAAGAACATCTGCAATCGGCCATTTCTTTTTTGCAGACTCAGCAAAATGTGTTGGAGCGAACTGTGGAGATACTGGAGGAGATTACCTCTCTTGCTCCAACCATGAAAGCCGATGTTATCCGATCCATTTCCGTCAACGACGAAAAAGTATCCCGTGCGAAATTTAAAGAGTTACGGCAGGAATTGAACTGGCTTGCCAGTCTGGAATTTAATCAACGCAATTTATTTAGTCAAAACGGCACAGACACTGCTTTTAAGCTTTTTAAAGACGCCGGTCCGAGCGCCCCAGTGCTCAAGCAACATGCCGCGCCACACTACCTCGAACCGCTTCAGGAAGATGTAGAGGATGTGGACGAGAAAACAATCCATAACTGTCTTCAGGCACTGCAGGAAATGCTTGGCCAGGCGGATGCAGCGGAGACAGATTTACAGACAAGTTTTAAGGCACTGGCATCAGATCCGGGAGCTCACAAAAAACTCAAATACATTGAGGAACGAGTGAAGACATGGGTATCCGAAGTCATTGACGGACAGGACGGATTGTCCGTACAGGCAAATCTGATCACCAAACGGGTGGACGGGTTAGTTCAGGGTTTGCAGGGATTGATTCAGGAATGAAAGATGGACAGACTTTTTCTTCACCTGCACCAGGGGGAAAGGGAAAAGAGTTTCTCGGGATTCATTATGTAAAGTGTGGTACTTATGGCCGTATTTATAAAAATCACCAGGGCACGGCTTATTCTGGGCATTGTCCCCGCTGCATGCATCCCATAAGAGTAAGGATCGGTCCGGGTGGGACAGGGAATCGTTTCTTTAAGTGCTTTTGTCCTTAATCTCATATGTGATTAATGCTGCAAATGGTTTTATAAAACAGGGATACGGAGTAGCTTCTGGAAAAAGTAATGATGTACGTTTTCCGAAGGGTACTGTTTCAATGCAAATACCATTTTTTACTCAAAGGGGTTTAGATTTATCAGCTTTTTTTCCAGGTACTCTTAATGTTTCTTTCCCTGAACATTCTTACCAACTGGGAGAAGCTCAGTATTTTTTTCCTCTTGTCAAGTGGTCTAACGACTTACCTCCAGAAAACTTTTCTTTTTTTTCATGTATTCTTCAAGTCCCTCCATTAAATAAGAGCTATGATGCACTCATTTATTGGCCTCACCCTTCCACCAAGCCAGGCTTTCACCAAGATCCGAATGTTTT
>CAJWWH010000094.1 GCA_913048545.1 uncultured Opitutia bacterium
GTCGCCGGGTTGAACCTTCCATTCGGTAAGGATGCAGCTTTCAACGGATTGGCCCTGTCTGGGCATTATAACGGGTGTAGCCATAATATTCTATTTCTTGGGTTATAAATTTAGGCAAGCTGGGTTTTAACCCCGAGCTTGGGCAACGTTTTTGAAAATTCATTCGGGAGCATCGTATCACTTATTAAAATATCAACCTTGTCCCAATCTGAAACTCGGGCAAAGGATACCTTCTCCGCCTTACTGGAGTCAGCCAATAAAACCACTTTTGTCGCCTGTTCCACAACCAGGTTTTTCACAAAAGCTTCGTTTGGATCCGTGGTGGTGAGACCATTTTTCAAACAAAATCCCATTGTCCCCATGAATGCCTTATCAACCCTCACCTTGCTTAATACAGCTGAAGTCAGGGGACCAACCATGGTTTGACTAATCCTTCGTAATTCACCACCGGTTAAAATCACACGTGGTCCGGAATCAGCAAGTTCAGCAGCAGCCCGCAGCGAATTAGTCACCACGGTTAAATCTTTTCGCTCCTTAAGCAATCGGGCAAGACACAAGGTCGTGCTTCCACCGTCCAAAAAGAGCGATTCTTCCTGACCGATTAATTGAAATGCCTCCTCAGCAATCGCCCGTTTCTCTTTGGTGAACTGACTGGTTTTATCATCAAAAACTGCCTCATCTAGCCGGCTTTCCATACTCACCGCACCACCATGAACCCGTCTTACTTTCCCCTCCTCTTCCAAAATTTCCAAATCCCGGCGAATCGTGGCTACTGAAACTTTTAACTCCCTTCGTAAATCCTCCACGCGGGCAACTCCAGTTTCCCGAACGAGTAAACGGATATGCTCTCTTCTTTGAGGGGCTAAGGTTGGACAGGCTTCACGAATCATATTGATCGAATAAGATTGTTTTTGATCGTTTTTGATGGAATTGCAACATCTAAAACCTAAATTTTAAAAATAGAGGGATTATGAAAAGGAGGCTTCCTTACGAATGCGCCAGAATTAAACCACGCAATTCATTCTGCTCCTTAGGAGGCACATTCTGCCAGATTTGGCCCAAGCCTTCCTCCATGGAAGTCCAATTATTCTCTTCGCATGCAAACTTCAAGGCCAAGGCCGCTCCGCGGGCTAGAATACCGGGTTGAATCCCGGCATCTAAGGCTAGCCTCATCGCTCCGAGCAATCGGTCATCCCAACCAAGCTTCCTCACCGGGTCACGGGTAACACGAGCAACCGGGTCCCTGAGAAATGGGTTCACCATTCGAACCAGTGCCTCTTCTGCATGGTCCCGAAAACCATCTTCTGTAAATAGGGAATCCTCAATTTGGTTGTATTTTTGACGAAGCCCCACCCCTGCCTCTTCAATAAATGAACGGCGAACCGTTTCCATTAAATCTTGGCGCTTCCCCGCTTCGTGCATGTAAGCAATTCCTTCATCCCGGGCCAAGTACCCAAGCAGTGCGTGCATTGCGTTATGCCCGAGGAACTTGGATATGGCAAAGGGTTCCAAATCACACTTGGGCACAAAATCATTCAAGCCACGGGTGAAATTTTGGGGAACCTGTTCATCGATCAAAATTCGATTAAAAGCTTCCACCAAGAATGCTTTATCAAAGCCCTTAACCATTGGGTTTAATTTCTCAGTTGAAATACGAACGGGATCGGTTACCACCGAGCACATTTTGGCAATCACTGTCTCGGAAAAAATAATTCGATTTTCAGGCAGATTGGGAAAATGAATTAAGCAGGCTTCCCGAAGCCGGGCGGCTGCTCGGGCATCATTTTCGGCTGCATAAATAACAACAGATGGAAGTTCTTCCGAAGATATTTTCCTCTTTAGCCCGTCAGAAATAAGTTTAGCCACTGAGGCTTCTCCCATATCATAAAGTTTAAAACTGGGTAATGCGGTGCACATTTCCTGAGCCTGAGCAATCGCACTTACTAATTTCTCCCGGTCATCTGGAACCAAAGGATTATAGATCTCAATCCCTTCGATTTTCCGCTGCTGTAAACGGTCAGCATGTGCAATATTGCAAAAATAAGCTCCCCTTCCTGCCCTAACCCTGTCCACTGTTTCCTGATCGATTTCAGAAACCACTAACCTGTTAAAAAAACCCGAAGCAAAAGCCTCCGGTAAAAAAAGCCCGCCCTGGATTGCCCCAAAGCCAAAGCCGACAAATGTCGACATAATTCGCTAGGCGGACATTGCCTGAGCCGCTAATTCGCTGACTTCGCCAGCACCCATCTCCGCATTCAGGGAATCCTGAAGAATACGGTCCCCCCTCGGAGAAAAACTTTCTCCAAAAGAAGCATAAAAGTCATTCTTTGACTCAACCCCGGAAAACTGATTCTCAGCCCAGTCACTAAGATATCCCATCCCAGCATACCTTTGCAGGGTTGAATGAGCATGTAAAATCCAGGAACCCCGCAGAAAGAGATTGTGATGGGGAGCAAGTTCAGCGGAGGAAAAATCGTCGACAAACTTTTGTCCCGGGCTGTTCATCTCTGTGCCCCCGAGTAGGGGAAGTCCCAAGTCCTGGGTCAATTTCACCACCTGATTCAAATTTTCAAGTTTCTGATCCTTTTGGCCGGGTGTGTAATTTCGGTCGGGTATGATATTAAATGCAGCTACTCCAGTTGACCGACCAACCTCAACCAACTCCTCAATCGACTGCTCACCATTCGAACAACCATCAAGCCAGGTAAAAGTGGGAATGGCACCACAGAGTAACGAAAATTCGTTCATCTCTGCCATCTTGGGAAATGATCCCGAATCCGGTTTTACATAACCTACCCCGCCCTGCTTCATTGTTTTGGCCCGAATTAGATCGGTAATTGGCCTACCCTCGGGCAACTCCTTAATATCCTCCTGTGCTACTCCAAGCTTTTCACTCCAGAATGTTCGTAAATCTGATTCCTCAGGAAACATAGACGCGGCTTTTCGAGCATAGGCGAGGCATAAATGGCGCTCCGTGGCATTTCCATTCGGGGTAAGGGGAAGCACATCGAAATCGTAATCCAAAACAAGCGGGGAAAGAAATTCGTTTACCCGTTTAACCATTGCCTTATTTCGCTCCGCAGAAGTGGATCTCATGTTGTCCAAAAACGCCTGAGCGGCTTCAGGTATATCAGTAGTGGTGAATCCCGTTCCCATGTGGTAACTGATTCCGGGCTCGCCAGGTGAATTAATTTCACGGTCAGAAAATTCGGGGACGAACACACGGGATTCAATACCCACACAGCCTTTCAAGTCAAGTAACCGGCTTGCATCCCAAAATTCCTCCAACCCATCCAGTACATCAAAGTCAACAATGCCTCCCATTTCCAGGCCCTCGCGCCTGGCTTCCAGAACAAACCGGCTAGGAGAATACCCTTTATAATTGAAAGAATAGAAGGTATGAGCGTGAGCATTGACAAAATTTCCGACTGCAGGAAAATCTTCCTCCGCCGCCAGTTTAGTCAGTGCCTGCCGACGCGTGGATAAATCAAAATTGTTTACTGTATCTTCTGTCATTTGTTTTTAAAAAGTATAGGAACTGAGAAATTAGCTTTCATCTTCGCCAATCCCGAATTCATCGGCCAGTGCCAGGCAGTCCTCGAGCGAACGTAAACCATCCGTGCAAGTCGGGTCGGACATACACGCAGTAGCGGCACAGGTTCCAGTCAACAGGCATTTTTCTAGGGCCCAGTCTTCATGTACACCAAGTAGAACGCCCGAGCAGAATGCATCGCCCGCTCCCGCAGCACCTTTGATATAGCCCTTTGGCAGGGCCAAGGAACCCTGTCTTAATTTTTCACCTGTACTGCGCTGACCATAGGATCCCTCCGGAAAATGAATCGCCACTAGATCAGTGACACCGAGTTCAAAAAGTTTTGAACTCGCTTCTTCAATTCCCTCTTCCAAAAGTTTACCATCCCGTCGCACCTCAACACCGGTTACCTTGCTCGCTTCGATCTCATTGAGGATACAATAATCAACCTGCTTCAAAGCAGGGCCAATAATTTTGGAAAAGCGCTCACTGTCCTCGCTGACCACATCGATGCTTGTTTTAAAACCAGCATCCCGGGCCTTTGCCAATAACGCCGCCCCCACTGTTCCATGTTCCGGATCAGTTGCATCAATAGCATCGAGCAAAAGTAAATAGCCAAGATGAAAGATTTTGGCCTGACTTTTGGAAAAATCGATATCGCCTCCATTCCAAGTCGCATTTGCACCCCGGTTATGGAAAAAAGTTCTTCTACCACCCTCAATTTCAGTCATAACATCCGTGTAGGAAGTGGAAGTTCCGGGAGACACCGAGATAAACTCAGGGTCGATTCCATTGGATCGACAATCATTAAGAATGTATTCCCCCAGTGCATCCTGGCCAACCAGGCCCGCACCGACCAGAGGAAAACTTGCCCCAAGCTTAGCCAGATCGAGTAATACATTATAAGGCGACCCACCCGTTCCCTGGGATTGCCCCGATATATTTGCAAGTTGTTCATGCTTGGGGTAAACATCAATCATTTTGACCTGGTCTATAATCCAGTTTCCGCCCGCAAGGAGGCCACTACGGTTATTGGGAATTTCTTGATTCATCGTAATTTCAACAAGTTAGGAGTTTAAAAAGAAAGTGAAAAATTGGGATTTGTCTTTACAGGGCAAAGAAAACAAAATTGAAAGCATACGAATACTTCATTCCTCTCAATCCTAAAATTAAATAAAATGAATCAGGTAATACCTGGATCAACCGATCAAGATAAAACCTTTAATTCTATTGTCAGCTAAATCAATAATCGGTCTATGAAAATTTTCCTTCTATTAAACATGTGTTCAGCAATGCTTTGTTTTGGTAAGGTAAAGTTGGAAGAAATCCCGCGGCTTGATACAACCACCGCATTGAGAATTCTTACAGCCTGCCATCAGGAATCCCTTAATCAGAAAGTGGATGTGGCTATTATTGTCGTTGGAATAGATGGTCGTATACTTGCGAGTTCAAAAAGTGAAAGAATGGATCCGGGCCTTTACGATTTCGCAAAATTCAAGGCGCAAACATCCTGTTTTAAAGGAGTAGCGACAGAGGATTTAGAAGCTCGTAATGGACAAAATCTTGAAATTATGGATATTGGCAGCCTGAAAGTAATTCGTGGGGTAAAAGGGGGCATTCCATTATATTACCAAGGAAAACTTGTCGGTGCAATTGGAGTGAGCGGTGCAAATCCGGATATTGATAAAATTATAGCGGTTAAGGGAATTGAAAAGATCGATGAATTAACCGACAAAAAATAGCAGATTTCCCTAAGTCTTCTCTTTAATCTTGTTTTCAATCGCTTCGATTACCACATCCATTGCTTTGATCCGGGCATAGCGCTTGCAATTTCCCTCAATAATAGACCAGGGAGCGAAAGGGGTGTGTGTACGCAGGAACATTTCCTCGGCAGCCTCTTCGTACAAGTCCCACTTCTCTCGGTTCCTCCAGTCCTCGTCGTGTAATTTCCACAACTTTGCGGGGTTTTCCTTGCGTGCTTCAAAACGGTTCAACTGTTCATCCTTATCAATATGCACCCAGAATTTAACCAATGCGGCTCCGAAATTGTGGAAGTTTTCCTCCATCTCGTTAATTTCACGATATGCCTGCTTCCAGTCACTTTGACTGCAAAACCCTTCCACTCTCTCCACTAATACCCTGCCGTACCAGGAACGGTCGAAAATCGTCAAATGCCCCGCCTTGGGAAATTCCGTCCAGAAGCGCCAAAGATAATGGTGTGCTTTCTCAACATCATTGGGTGCAGAAACCGGAATTACCTCGTACCCTCTTGGGTCCATCTCCTCAATCAACCTACGAATATTCCCTCCCTTTCCAGCAGCGTCCCAGCCTTCATAAACAATCACCATCGGAATTCGCAGGCGGTAAAGTTCATTGTGCAGGGCATGAATTTTTTGCTGTCGGACTTTAAGTTTTTCACGGTATTCCCCCTTATCAAGACTAAGAGATGTATCGACCTTGGACAAAAAAGGTGCATTCTCAAACGAGGGTAATTCTGAAGAGGGAATATTTCGCTCAAACTTAATACCCTTTTTTCTTTTACCCACCTTGTTTTTAAGCAGAGAAACCATTGTTTCCATCACTTCAACGGATGCCGAAAGCAACTTTGTACTATCCACTACCCGCCAATGTGCACCATCTCTAACATCTGTCTCTTTAAACATCCGCTTGCTTGCGGCTTTATAATCATCGTACTTATAATGCCTCGCAAGCACACCATCATCCACCCGCCATGAAGTGTTGGGGTTTTCGCGTAAAGCCTGTAAACGTACTGACTGCTCCTTTTTTGAAATATCCAGAAAAAATTTAAAGATAATCGTCCCACTATCCCGAAGCTGTCTTTCAAAAAAACGGATATCAGAATACATTTTCTCGACCTCCTGCTCACCCAGTTTTCCATCCACCACATCATCAAGTAAATTCCGGTACCAACTCCGGTCAAAAATGGCCATCCGGTCTGCGGATGGCGTCCTTCTCCAGAAACGCCATAAAAAAGGTCGTAACTGTTCATCGCGGTTTGGAGATGCAATACAGGAAACCTTAAACCCACGGGGGTCAAGCGGTTGAATAATCCGGTTGATCAGGGATCCTTTCCCTGTTGCACTCCATCCTTCCATCACGATAAGAACTGGCATTCCAAGCTCC
>CAJWWH010000095.1 GCA_913048545.1 uncultured Opitutia bacterium
GGGCCTTTCCAAAGTGGATGGGGTGTTCGTATTCGGTTGGGTTGGCCCAGCCAAGGTAATTATAAAAAGCATGGGTTCCAATATCCCGAAAGACGGCCCGGCGGTCACGTCGGCCAGCGGTGGCGGCTCCCCAGATGTCGTTGACGAGTTCGTGGTCGTCAAATGTGAAGTAGCTAGGCACATTTCGATGCCATTGGGAGAGAGAAATTCCCCGACTGAGGTAGAGTTTATAATTCTCCCAAACCCCGACCACGGTGGGCATATGCTCGACCACGGGCGGGATTTTATCAATGCCCGATCGCAGACGCCAGGCTTCCGCCGGGTATTCCCTCAGTTCCTCGTAGAGCCAGTCTCCGTTCATGATGTGAAAGTGAGTCTTGTCCGCCCAATCGCGATTGAGAGTCTCATAAGTTTTGGCTCGGTGACCGTTTCCGTGAACAGGGTTTTGGTTGGCACAGGATCCGATTTGAAAGCGGAAATTGAACAGACCTTCGGGGTTGTATTTTGCATTACGGGTTTTTTCCGCACTTGGAAGGGTGAGGAAAGATCCGGGCATACCATGAGGACGGCCATTGACCTGAATTTGATAATAGTATCTCTGGTCGGGCTTTAATCCATCAAGGGTTACATAGCCGGTATTGTCATTTTCAATCCTTGTAGTTACAGACTTTGAAATTTGAGAAAGTTTTCCCTCGGTCACGCCGTACCGGACAGAAAATTCTCCGGAATCAGAAGTTCGTCCCCAAACCCGTACACTTTCTGCTGTGGGGTGACCCAGCATCGGCCCATGAGTCAGTCGGATTGGATCACGGGCAGCTCCAAGGTAGAGTATTGAAAATAGAAAAGAGAAAGTGGTAAGTATCTTAGTCATTGGATTAAATCTATTTTTGTAAGTGAGTAATAAGGAAAGAAGTAGTAACGGAGAATTTAGTTTTCGATCCGTTTAGGTAATACAAATTATATTTCACTCTATTGGCGAGGAAGTATTCCTATAATTTATATTTAGAAACAAAGGTGAATTTATTATCCTTTTTTTGATTTGAATAATTGATTTAGAAGGTGATTGTTAAATTGGGCAGTCCGTAAGAAAAGTTTACAGGATTGATTTTTTTAATTTTAATCATAAGATCAAAACTAAATTTGTATAGTTAGTTTCATAATTCAATATCCTTACTTCAATTTAGATTTTTCAATGTACTCTTGCTAAATATTGCATGTGAACTAAGCTCATTTTTTTTTTAATTTCTTACAAAAATAACTTAAAAATATTATGAATATAAACATTATTACTCTACTATGTTCTACCATGATGACCACAGGTGTATATGTACTTTCTAGCACAACTGTATTTTCTCAGGCCAATGCACAGACAGCGGTCGAACAATTGAAGGCAGGAGCACCCGAAAGACAGGCTGCTGCTCAGGAGTTTCGATCAAATGTGCAGGCTGGCCGAGCCGAGTTTCAGGCAGGAGCACCCGAGCGTCGGGCTGCTGCCCAAGAGTTAATTGAAGAATTACAAGCTGCTCGAGCCGAGTGGCAAGCTGGAGCACCTGAAAGACAGGCAGAATTTCAAGCTGCCGCCGCTCAGTTTCAAAGTACTGCAGAGGAAGTTGTTGTCATTTTTGAAGAAAATATGAATGGAATCGTTGATGACTTGGCGACTATTCAATCCGATTCGGCTGTCACCCCCGAGCAAGCGGAAGCCGTAAAAATGAGCACAATGGCGGTTCTTACCGATATTGAACAAAAGCCATCTGATGAAGCTGTTGCTGGCATGGCCTTGGAATTCCAAAGAGCATATCGGGACGGTACAATTACTCCTGAAGAAATGGAAGCCATACAGGAATCTATGGGTGAAGTAATGATGAGTGCTGGCGTTAGTGAGGAGTCTATTGAGGCGATGAATGACAGTGTGAATGAATTGACAGAAGCCAGTGGGATTGATCAGGATGATGTTCAGTTAATCGTGGATGGATTTAAAGACATGGTCATAGACATTCAAGAAGTCATTCCAGAGTAAATTGTCTAACCCAATTGACCGAAGTTAACCTAGATTTGCAAAGGGTGGAAATGTAAAAGTTTCCATCCTTTTTGTTTTTAATATCGGGCCAGTTTGGAAGCTTTCTTACCAAGGACTTTCATCCGTCTGATTCTATCGTAATAGTTATAAATGATATGGGCTAAGGATATATCGGCTCATTAGTATCCAATAAAAAAATATCCATTGTTAACCAGGCGGGGATAAAGGGTCCTTCTTCACAGGAACAATTCTTTTACTAGTCGGGATTCTGGTATTTTCTTATTGCAAGTAATTTGCATGAAGAGTATTTTATTCTCTTTATGAAGTTTTTTCTTACCTCAGTTTGTTTATTGGTCATCAGTTGTTTGTCCATATCTGTGGTTTCTCCTGAGCTTCACTCATCCTTGTTTCATGGAGGTGGTGAATGTAGCCACGGAGATAATGGAAAATCCTGTTCTTCTCACAAAAAAGAATCTTCTGAGGATGATCGTGGGCTTTGTGCAGTAGTTTTATTTGGAGAGTCATCCGAGCATTTCTTTACTTTATCGACTTCATCAAGTGCAGTTTTGCTGGAATTGGGTGTATCCAACTTAGGTTCGAAAAAGATATTCTCTGCAAAAGGAGTCAATGATCATTGGGCTCGTGGCCCTCCCGAGCTGGTTTAAAGATCTTTCTTTTTACTCGGGCACTGCCTGCGCAGTACCCCACTTTTCAAGCCAATTCGGCTGTTCAAGGATTCGTGTAAACTAATATTAAGCATTCCTCACAACCTTTCCCTAACCTAAACAAACAAAAACTATGAAAATTTTATCAATCCCTATAATATTAGCTTCTTCCTTTGCTATTGCACAGGAAAAGTCTAAAAGCGATTCATTTGCTGAGTTAGAAGCTCTGACGATCGAATCATCTCCCACAGGAACGACGACTGCTGATGTCACTCAAGCTTGGAGTGTTATATCTGGCGACGAACTGGACAAAACTAAAGGTGCGACAATAGCCGAAACCTTATCTGAAACTCCCGGTATCAGCCAAACATCCTTTGGTCCGACTGCTAACCGTCCGATCATTCGTGGTTTAGACAAATTCCGGGTTCGAATGCTTCAAAATGGAACAGATAGCTTTGATGTATCAGCCCAATCAGAAGATCATGCGGTACCTTCTGATCCTTTGATGGTCGATCGTATTGAGGTTCTTCGTGGATCTTCCTCTCTACTTCATGGAGGAAGTGCAATTGGTGGGGTTGTTAATGTGATAGACCGAAGTATACCAACTGAACCATACAGTGCTCCGGGCGGGTCCTTTCTTTCGAGTTTCAATAGTGCCAATGATGGTTGGAGTTCAGGAATAATAGGTTATGGAAGCAATGGCTCTTTGAATTTTCAGGTCAATGGGCTTAAACGCGATTACAATGACTACACTACGCCCTCTTTCTATACAGAAGACCATCACACAGGTGCGGTTTCTGGTCCATTCGAAAGAGTGGATAACAGTCACAGCGAAAGTTCTTCGATTGGCTTTGGTGGATCTTACATGTTGGATTCAGGCTATGCCGGTTTGAGTTTCTCGAGTTATAATAATGATTATGGTGTGTCAGGAGAGCATGCAGAAAGTGATACTCTCATTGAAATGGAAAGCGATCGTTTTGAGTTTCGTTCTGAAATCGAAATTACTGACTCTGATTGGTTAACCGGGATCGAATTGAGTATTGGTTATGGGGATTATAAGCACAGTGAAAGTGGCTTTGAAGATGAAGGCAGTGGCTTAGAATGGCATACCCATGCTTCCTACTTGAGGGAAGGTTTCGAAGGCAGGATTGTTCTTGATCATGAAATCGGTGAACTTAATGGAGTAATAGGTTTTCACGGGCTTCTTGATGAGTTTAAAATCGTTGGCGAAGAGTCTATTTTTGGGGGTACCACCGGTACAAACCCATCTATTTCATCCGAAGACAGGACTAAGTTAGGTGTTTTCATTATTGAGGAATACCAATTGGACGAAAACACCAAATTAGACGGTGGAATTCGCTTTGATCATATTGGAAAGGATTTCGCCGGAACCTCTGATCGTGATGATTCAACATTTAGTGCAAGTGCCGGTTTTAACCGCATACTTAGCGAATTATGGAGTTTCGGTGGGAACCTTAATTATTCTGAAAGAATTCCTGATTCTGCAGAATTATTTAGTGACGGAGCACACCATGCTACTGAGAGCTTCGAAATCGGAAACTCAGCACTTGGCAAGGAATCTGCCCGCGGTGTTGAAGTCTTAGTGCGTCGCACATCTGGTAAGGTTACTGGTCAGCTTACAGGTTTCTATACTAAGTTTAATAATTATATTTTCCTTGAAGAAACCGGAGTCGAGAGAGATCCAAACGGAAATACACCTCCAGCTGCCGGTCAGGAAGAGTTACCCGAAAAAGTCTATGAAGCAGCCAAGGCTAAGTTTTATGGTGTGGAAATAGAAGTTGATTGGCTCGCACTTGAAAATCCAGGGTGGTCGTTACTTCTTTCAGCATATGGCGATACTTTACGTGCAACCAATGAATCAGAAGGAACAAACCTTCCTAGGATAGCTCCAGCACGAATCGGTTTAGGCTTCGAGGTTAAACAAGATAAGTTCGATTATGGAATGAGATTTACTCGTTCCATGAAACAGGACAAGGTTGCCGTACATGGTAGTCACAGTGAAGACACAACCCCTGCTTACTCTTTGCTTAATGCCTTTGCTTCTTTTGATGTTAATTTCGGCAATTCTGTAGGTGAGTTATTTGTTAAAGGATATAACCTAACCGATGAACTTGCTTATAACCATTCATCCGTACTGAAACAGTTTGCACCTCTTCCCGGAAGAAGCGTGGAAATTGGTTTGAAGTTTGATTTCTAAGGATAGAAGAATCTAGTTTTTAACCCATTCTTTCCAGGAACCCTCGATCATTTCGTGATCGGGGGTTCCGTCGTATAGGAGGTAGCGGAATTTTGAGATGTAGGGGTTATCGGGGGTGATTTTAAAGGGTTTTTCGACCATGGGGGCATAAACAAAGTAGGGCTTGGAAGGGTGTAGTCTTACCCATTGGGGAAAACGGAAATTGTCCGGATGGTTCATCACCACAACTCCACATTCCTGTCCATCGACCGGTCCATGCATCGCCACCCAGCGAGGTCTTGTGTGGTTGCCATTATCCCGGTTTTTTTCTTCCGAGGTGATCATTTTCCCAAGAGGGTTCCCATCTTTGTCTAATTTGAGCCACTGGTCATTTCCTCGGATTGCCATTCCTCCGTAGTGGTATTTTTGGATAATGAGCGGATCCTCGGTGGCACAGCTTTGAATGGAAGTAAGGTCGAACTGATGATATGGAAGTTTTTTTCCGGGAACCGTAATTTCCCAGATTTCCTTTAGAATCGGTTCATCGGAATCTTTGCCTGCGGAAAAGATCTGTTCGAATTGAAGGGTCAATGATTTTTTGTTTTCGGTTTTTCCCAAAAACCGGTGGAAGCGAATATCACCGAGTTTCTTTTTCTGGTTCCAAAACTCGGTGGGCTTATCGCGAAAACTTGACTTGGTCCAGGCAAAGAACAAGCCGTGCTGATGTGGATGATCAGGTGCATAGTCCCCGGTGATAATTTTACCGGAGGGTGAATAGAGTGGATGGATGTATCCCGTGCGGGAGTAATGGGAGGCATGATTCTTTGCCTCCTCCGAGGGTTTCTTCCGATATTCGAAAAGCGGTCTTCCCTCTACGGTTCCAACCATAACAAACTCTTCCGTTTCATGAACGGAAGGGCGGGCATCCGAAAATAAGCTTGGTAGACTGATAATTGGAAATAAGGAGAAGACGATTAGTTTCATTGGAATAAGTATGGATGAAAGCAAATCTTTGCGGTAATTTGAGGACATGAGCAAGCGAATCGTTTTTGGAATCCCGATAATATTTATAGTACTTGGCGTTTTAGGCTGGCTTGCTTGGCCGAGTGATGAGGAGCAGATCGAGGCCTTATTTGAAGAGCTCAGTGAGGTTGCATCCAAGACCGAGGATGCATCCACTCTTTCCGATGCCATGGTGGTGAAAGATTTCAAGCAAATGTTCGCACCCAAGGTGGTCATTTCCATTCGGAGTAAGGCGAGAATTGCGGGGGAGCACACCAATCAGGGACTGGCCCAGCTTTATGGCCGGTTACGCGTGGCATCTCGTCGAATGGAGCTCCGATGTGAAGAATTGCAAAAGATTTCCCTTGGCGATGGCCTGGCGGTGTATTCGGTCAAATTCTATGCCGGATGGACGGGCAAAGGCGGAAATGTGGTTCGGGAGAATGCACATTCCAGGGTGGAACTGAGCAAGGTCGATGGAGACTGGAAAGTCAGCCAAATCGATTATCTGAAAAAGTGAAGTAAACTTTTTTCTACAATTCCTTCAATTCCTGATCGGTCCAAGGATTTTTCCGCTCGGTATGTTTCCTGCGTATAGTTGAGACTGTTTCTTTTTCCACACAGTCGCCCTCTTTTCCCCATGCATATCGAATGTAGGTAAGAAGTTCGGCGAGCCGATCCTCCCGTTCGATTCCAAATGCTTTGGCGGGTGCCATGTATCCAGCCGAGTAATTCTTGCCTTCGATCGGTCCCATTAAGCCGTGGAGGAAAAGCGGGA
>CAJWWH010000096.1 GCA_913048545.1 uncultured Opitutia bacterium
CCCGAGGAGGATTCATCGCGGGCGGCGTGCCCCCCAGATCCCGGATCATACCAATCTGCAACATAGATGGCACCATCCGGACCAATTGATATGTCAGAGGGTCGGAAGTGTACGCGTTCATCTCTTTCTTCTTCGCTAATATTAGAAGATAAATTCCGGGTAGAAAGGAAATTAAAACGATCCATAGTATAAGTGGCTCCCTTAGGCTTGGGATGGTATCCAAATACAGTATTTCTTGAAGCTTCACAGGAAAGGTAAGTGCCACTCCACTTGTCACCCAAAGCCCCATTTTCATAGAATGTCACACCGGTTGGGCCGCCCGAACCGTAGACATCACCTGCGTCGAATGTCCCAGGGTCATCCTGCCTCCAATGTGCCCTTTGTATTGCTTGCCCAGGACGTTTGTCAGCTTGCCACTTGTGTTGTCCGTCCAGAGAATAATACCCTGCTGATCCAAATTCCAAGACATATGAATTTCGGCAACTTGAATAATCGTCGTTATCACTTTGATACATGTCACCAAGTGAGTTGACCACCTGTTCATAACTGTTCCGGTATCCATGGCCAATAATTTCTGCATCGGTGCCATCAGGATTCATTCGCACGCTGAAACCAGAGGTCCACACATGACCATCATCACTCTTAGCACCCTTAAGTTCATGAGTGGGGGTATAGAAATACTTTTCACTGGCACCGCCCCGGTAATTGGTATTCATTCTAAAAGTTTTCCCTGAATTATCGGTAAAGATCGCCCCACAATTCCCACTATTGAAATACCATTTCCCATCCGGTCCGGATGTTAAAGAATGAAGGGAGTGGTCATGTTGACGACCATTAAAACCAGTGAGCAGAATTTCTTTTTTATCGATTTTAGGATCAAATTTGAGATCCCGATTTACATCGGTGTAAATTACAATATCCGGCGGTTGTGAGATTATGATTTTGTTATCAAAAACAGATATGCCAAGGGGGGATTCCAGGTATGGGTCTTGTAGGAATACTTTCGATTGGTCTGCCTTTCCATCCTGATCAGTATCGATGAGAACCATGATTCGGTCTCCGGCATTTCGTCGAATTCCTAATTTTTCTCGATAATTGACACCCTCCGTTACCCATATTCTTCCCTTTGGGTCAATAGACATATTGGTCGGGTTGTAAAATAATGGACTTTTTGCCCACAAAGTAATCTCTAGGTCAGGATCCAAATCAAATTTATCCACATTGACATGGTTGTTTTCGGTCGTCGGAGGCCATGACATGACAGGTTTCTTGGGAGCTGCTGAAAGTGCAACCAAAAGAGATGAGATAGTGGGAATCAGTATTAGAGCTGAGAGCTTCATGTTTGCAAAGAGGGTGTTTATTTCTTTTTTGGTTTCCTCGGTGCACGTGGAGGCATCCGTCCGTCAGCTCCAAGAGTTGGTTTCTTACCCGGTTCCTGTGTAAGAATTTCACTCGTAGGTAATTCAATTTCTTCTGGGAAGTCAGGACGGTTTAAATTTTGATTAAGCATGGCTTTGGTTACTACCTTGGATGGAACTCCGTCTTCAGGTACATTGACACGAGCAACCCAGACAATGGTGTTAAGGATGAGCTTTCGGTAATTCTCAATTGCCCAGTTCCGGTGGTAGTGTCCGCCTACAAACCCTGCACCCCTTGATCCTTTTGCGGGATCTGAGCACCAGAGCAAGGCTTGTGGAGTACCTAGCTTATCTTCTGCCTTTTTATTCCAAAATTTGGAACTACCGTAGCGAATCATATTTTTTTCGGTAGGGATTGCGGTGGCGAGAGGGTAGCAGTGTTTACAATTTTCAGGATCAGGAAAATTTAAATTCCAGTAAAATTCATCGTATGCGGTAAGTGAGCCCACCCCTCGGCCAACAGGGTGACCTTTTTGGGGTTGGATTTTCGCTACCCAGGATGGATTGACGGAAAAATCATCATCAAAGTATCCTCCGATCCAATCACGATAATATTTCTCCGCCACTTCTTTGGTTGGATGAACACCATAGTGCATAAACATAATCCCCATACCGGCTTTTACTTTCTTGTCTAAGAATGCATACTTTTCGCCAAAATCTCCTCCGCCGTCTGCATAGATAATGCAGGCATCGACATCATTAAAGATAGTTTCATCTTCCGGCCATCCGTACCAGTGGACTTTAGTCTGAACAGGCAGTCCGCTTTTATTAAGTGCGTCAGCAAGTAAAATGGAACCCGCTTTGTATTCATGAAATCCATGACGGTGTTTGGTATCCCCGGCTATAAAGAGAATATTTTTTGTATCCTTTCGGGGATGATCTTTGGCTTGTGTGGGTATGCTGCAACATATCACTATCAACACAAGTGAACTTGAAAATTTGGTAATAAAGGAGAGGGCACGAATGAGAGAATTCATACAAATACCACTACGAGATTACCCATAGAAGGCAATCCAAAGGAAGCGTTTAGGCTTTCTTAGATTGAAGAGGCCGAGGACTTTGGAAAGGTATTCCGAAAAGCGGGCAAGTTTAGATCGTAGGAGAAATCTTCGATAATCCAAAGATTGCGAAATGATACACCGGTTCCTTTGTGATCCTGTATCATAAGAGGTCTTTTACCATGTTTCTTGTAGGGTCCTCCCACTTCTCCGTACACCCATGTGTCATTATGGATTAAAATTCCATTATGAAATGCGGTGACACGGAGCGGCTGATCCACACTTCCCTTTTCGGAAAAAACGGGAGCTTTCATAAGAATATCATAGGATTGCCAATCTCCAGGCTTACGGGATGCGTTTACACGGGGAGGGTGCTGACCATAAATGGAACCGCATGTGCCGTCGGCAAATGTGGGATTTTGGAAACTGTTGACCACTTGTATTTCATAGCCTGACATGAGAAAGATTCCCGAATTTCCATAGAGCTGACCTTTCCAGTCCGGGTTATCGGAGGGATCAAACCGAAATTCCAAATGGATTCGTGCATCCCCGTAAGCCTTTTCTGTGGAGTTATTCCCTTTCCCCCGGGGCATAATCCCATTTTTATCAAATACCCAGTTCGGATTTGTCCATTGAGTGGAATCCAGTTGAGTAGCTTCTTGGGGTGCGGGTGTGGCACATTTGGCAACAGGTAGTGGAGTAACCACGGGGGGAAGTGGACGATTTTTATCATTTCGATTCCAACTCGAGCCAACAAGTGACCAACCCACATTTCTTCCGGGTCTGGGTTCACGGGCTGGGTGTAATTGATTTAAGGTGTAGTAGATGGTATGGAAATCCAGCAGTTTGGCTTCAGTGTTTTTTTGCTCGGTAAAACTAATGGCGTAGATTTTATTTTCACTCAAAGGGACATCAAATGTAACCGTTTTACGGTCTTGAGAAAGTTGATAATTACTCACTTTTAACTCCTGCTCATCAACGGGAGGAGACCCATAGGTACTATAGTAATGATATCCCCAACTTGAAACTTTTGGGGTCATCTTCTTTCCAATCTTTTCGGTGAAGCGAACAGAGAACCCAGTCTTGGTGAGGCTTGCTGAATGAATTGCAAAAGGCGTGGTTTTATTGTCCCACTCTACATATTGAATGGCAGTACGCTTTCCTCCTTTGCTGAACCATCCTCTACCCACTTGTGCGGACCAAAGGCGACCTTGTGTATCGAAGGACATTTTAACTGGACCACTTTCTAAGCCACGCAAAAAATCGATGCACCAGCCTTGGTATTCTCCGTTAATTTTCTCAACGCCGCTTCGAAAGTAATTGGATTGTCTTTGGTCACCTATAAACATTTGTCCTTTGAACGGACCGAATTTACCATTCGTAGTATCCCATATCGGACTACCTGGAGAATTGGCAATTTCCTCTCGTACTAACCAAACTGCAGGTGGAGTTCGAATCTTCTCAAAATCCTCAGCTTTCATTGAGAGGACTTTGTCTTTCGTAAAATCAGGACGAGCTGGCAGGGATGCAGGGTGACCATAAAAATTACCTTCACGTACATGATAGAGTGCACAATCCGCAACCCAGTCACCCTGGTTATCAGTAATAAAAAGTTCATCCTCGGGGCTCATGCCAATTCCACAGGGAGAGCGGAAACCACTGGCGAGAGGTTGAAAATGGCCTTTGCGGTCGGAGCGGTAAACCCAGCCGCGCCAGGGTGCGTTGTAGGACATATTCCCTCCACCTTTCCCAAATGGTTTACCATCCGGTACAGTAAACTCGCCACGAGCCGCTAGATTAAGAGAGGCATATTTTCTGCCCAATGAATCAACGACCGGACCAAAATGATATTCATGATATTCTCCGGATATTCCAAATGCATCGGTTATACACTCGTAACGATCGCAAACTCCGTCTTTATCGAGATCAATGAGTCTGGTGAGCTCAGGTTTTTGTCCGACATAGTATGCATCTTCTTTTTCGTCGAAATAGATCCCGTTTGGTTCCATTAAGTTTTCAGCAAACTTGGTCCACACCTCTCCCTTCCGTTCCCACACATCGCCTTCCCATGTGCAAATCGCAAGTGTACCGTCTGGTTTGTGGCATAATCCAAGAACGGAAACTGAACCTCGGGGCAAGGAAACAGATTGAATGTTATATCCATCTGGTATCTGTGCAGATAAAATTGAGAAACTGAATAAGATAAGGAGTGCAGAAAGTATGTTCATCGATTTAAAAATAAATTAGAAAGAGAGTTTGTAGGAATTTTTACCTTCTGGGCTAATGCTGAATTTCTTTTGATGCCCGTCCACAAGGGTTGCAATTGTAACTGAGTCTCCAGAGGTTTCATAATGTAAAAGATTAAATCGATCACCTTCCAGTATCCTCTTAGCGATACCGGTTAATTCCTTTCCTTTTACTTCAGATTTTTTTTGACTTCGACTGTCCAGAGAGGGGGTTTGATTAATAAACGCCGATTCCCAACCTTTAATAATTTTACCGCTTGCGGAGTCATAGGCCAATAAGACTTGATTGGGCAAAAGTAGAAGCAATGTTCTTGGGGGTAAGCCATCAATCCATTTGCGAATGACTTTTGCTTTTTCGCCTGAACGAACTACTTTAGGCACGCTTCCCTCTAAACTTTTCCCCGTCAGCATCCAATGTTCACCATTCAGTTTTTGAAGCCTCGCATAAAATCTCATTGAATGAGATGTAGGCTCTTCGTGAATGATCTCTAGATCATGGATCCCCGCGGATAATTCAAAGTCGTTATTGATTCGGGTCGATTTATCTTTTTTATCGTTACTGTAAAGTACTTCATCTCCATTGACCCAGATGGATGTACGTCCTCTTCCCCCCGTGGTGAAACGAAATTTGCCGTGCGATGAAATATAGAGCTTTGACTGGCCACGCAGAATACCGTCAAACATCCGACCAACATAGTAAAAATTTTCAGGTAATCTGGTTTGAGAGGTTGATTCAATCGAGTCGAAAAGGTCGGGTTGTAACCTTTTCCCTTTAAAATAGTCCCGAGCGTAAGCCGATCGGAGTGTTTGCCGATTTCCTTCCTGCTTATCAATAATAAATTCGGTGAGCGAATGGAGATCCTTTTCAGGATAGACTAATTCATATCCTATCATTTCAGTACCGGTCACCCCCTTGGCTATGCTTCGGTAAACAGCATCGTAGGAATCCCCATTTTTCCAGTATGAATCCACTAAGCTCGGACCAATTCCGCCATCCAGTTTCGGGCCATGGCAATTAAAGCAAATTTGATTGTAGACTTCCTGTCCGCGTTGAATATCGGCAGAGCCAATATAAATTCCAAAATTGAAGATGATGAGGTAGTTGAAAAGGTAAAATTTCATTTCGCTAAAAAAGGATTATATTTATTGGGAGTTCTTGTGAATGTGCTCCCGAAATAATCGAGATTGGAGAAGGTTAGAATGATGAACAATTTATATTACACTCCAAAATTGCAAAGGTTTGCCAATTAAAGTTATTTAAAAGCATAAAAAAAATCGACACAACCCATTTAAAAATAGAAGTTTATTTATGAAAAGAAGAAATTTTTTGACCACAAGTTCAGGTGCTTTATGTTTTTCTCATCTGGTAAGGGCTGAAGAGCACTCCTTTAAAGGGAAAATTAAAAAGGCGGTTAAATTCGGGACTAAACCCAATGAAAAACAAATGCAAAAGTTGAAGGATTTGGGCTTTGATGGCATAGAGGGATCTGGACCAGGTTTGCAGATCGAACCAATGAAGAAAGCATGTGCGAAGTACGGTTTGCCTATGCACGGAGTGGTTTACAATAAACACTGGAAGGTTAGGTTGTCCGATCCGGATCCGGAGGTTCGCGAAAAAAGCAGAATCGGGCTAGCACAGGCCATGCGGGAGGCAAAAGGAGTCGGTGGAACATCAGTCCTTTTGGTTCCCGGTCGGGTTAAGGGGGATCAGGAAACTCATCAACATGTATGGGACCGTTCCATTGAGCAAATTCGCAAACTGCTTCCTTTGGCAAGCGAACTAAAGATACACATACTGATTGAAACCGTATGGAATGGGTTTTGTTACAAACCAGAGCAGTTTCGTGATTATATCGATGCCATTAACAGTCCTT
>CAJWWH010000097.1 GCA_913048545.1 uncultured Opitutia bacterium
CCCGGACCCTTGCTTTTGATGAACCCACGGATGATCCGATTCGAATCGTTAAAAACGCCAAGCACCTGCTCGGTTCGATTTTCCGAAAGGGGTATGCCTACAAAAAAGCAGGCGTCTTACTGATCGGTTTAACGCCCAAGGGTGCCCAGCAGGCTCTTCTTTTTCAGGAACATGGAAGCACTCACCGGAGTGAATTTGTGGATGCTTTGGAAGAAGTGGCTGCTCGTTACGGACAGTCCTGTGCTTTTTTGGGTGCTCAGGGAGTGGGAAAAAAATGGAGTATGCGCCGGGAAATGCGGACACCCCGTTATACCACGAACTGGGATGATTTACTGGAGGTTTTTTGACTTAGGGAATTTTGCCCAGTCAAAACAGGCGATTTCCCGTCCGTTCATGGCCAGCAGGTAACCCCCCACCAAAGCGGGACCGTTCCAGCAACGGGCATCGCTCAGCAGTTGGCCGGAAAAAACTTCCGAAAACTCATCAGGTTTGGCTTCGACTACGCTGAGCACACCGGTGTTGCCCAAAATGATCAGAAATTCTTTGGCCAGTAAAACTTTTCCATAACCATATTTTTTTCCGCGCCATTGTAACTCGCCGGTTTTTGCGTTCAGGCAGGAGAACGAATTTTCATTAAATCCGTACAAATATCCGTTTTTTAAAACGGGACTTGAGAATTTGGTCTTTAAATTTTTTGATTTCCAAACCGTGGAGAGGGAATACAGGTTCCGGTTTCGTGAAATCTTCAGGCATTCCGCACCTTTCCCATACCCGGCAGAAAGTAAAATCCGATCATTCCCAATTTTTGTGGGTTGGGCAATCAGGGCATTGTTGAGGAAAATTTTCCACGGATGCTCCCATCTTGTTTTACCATTTTTCGGATCGAGCGATGCAACCTTTCCTTTCACAGCAACGATGAGATGTTTTTCACCAAAAAATTCGAGCAGGGATGGAGAGACATAAACGCCTTCCCCATGGAATTCTGATTCCCAGACCAGTTCACCAGATGTAATACTGTAGGATCGGGCGGCACTTTTCTCGCCCCCATGTGCGACAATAACAGTATTATTCCAAATTAATGGAGAGCATGCAATCCCCCAGTCGGGAAACTCATAGCCTTTTTCGGTCGTATTGACCTGCCACTCCTTTTTTCCGGTCCGTGCATCCACCCGGTAAAGAGAACCATTTGAGAAAAGTGCATAGAGTTTCCCATTGTGAAGGGTAGGGGTGACCCGGGGACCGGTTCCACTCATCATATCGTCCCATTTTGTGGTGAGCGGTAATTTCCAACTCATTTCTCCAGTCGCAATACTGCGGGATATGAGACACTCCTCGCTGCCCATCTGCTCGATGGTGAATGCCGAATTTTCATTCGCAGTAATGGAAGTGTGACCCAATCCGCAGGGCACTTTCCACAGAGGAGATGGTTTTTGATCCCAGGCAATGGACAAACCCTGATCTGGAATCACGCCATCGCGATTGGGACCGCGGAACTGGCTCCATGAGTGAGGGATAGCACGGATTGATGCATTTTCTTTGAATTGGACCATACCTTCTTCCCCGGTTTCATTCTCAAATCCGACATGAGGAACCATGCCCCCTCTCCACTCCATGCCTACGCACCCGGAAAGCAAATAAAGTACGGGTAGGAGTGAAATTAATTTTTGCACTCTGTAAAGGTAAGAAAATTCAGCCTTGGAGAGAATCTTCGATCAGTTTGACCAGTTTTCTTGAACTCGGGGAAGTCATACTGCCGAACCGCTCAACCGGTTGACCGTCCTTACCCAGAAGGATCTTTCCAAAATTCCACTTAATATTTCCCTTAAGCGGCCCTTTATCGCCAATAATATCCTCATATAGGGGGTGCCGGTCCGGACCGTTCACATTAATTTTGGAATACATCGGAAAGGTCACCCCGAACTTGGTCGAACAGAACTCCTTAATATCACTTTCCGTGCCTGGTTCCTGCCCGCCAAACTGGTTGCAGGGAAAACCACAGATCACCAAGCCTTTTCCTTTGTACTTTTGGTATAACTCCTCCAGACCTTTGTATTGACGGGTAAACCCGCACCGGGAAGCGACATTAACCAACAGGATTACTTTTCCCTTATGTTCGGAAAGTGTGGTTTCTTCTCCGTCGATGGTCTTAAGTTTATGATCGTAAAGGTTGGATGCGTGAAGTGAACTAAGTGCAGTCATGAGTGCGAGTGTGATTATTTTCATTGGTTGTTTGATGGTAAAATTTATTTGGTTGGTGTACTGTTTTTTTTCCGAATGGGCAGATGAACTTCGGATCGCTTGAAAAACCCCGGAATAAAAGGACCGTTCCAATAAACCCCGTAACATTCGCCGGTAGGTTCAAAATCTTTGTTTTTCACAATCCAGTCCGTTAATTTTTTTTGGTTTGTGGAAAATTTTTTTTCGGTGTAACTCCCGCGTATCCCGATTGATAGGACTGTGCGAACAGGCATTTTAACAATCTTGACAGAATTATCTGACTTCAGCGCTTTGTTCTTATCCTCACTACCCACGAAAAAACGCATTTTCCCCGGATTCATATCCGCTTCCACCGGGGTGGTCATGGCCACATCATTATTGGATATATAACGAAACAATTTACGAAATAGCCCGTTGTCTTTATCAAAATAAGTTCCGTCGGATTTAGCTTCCAAAGCAAGTCGCTCGGGGAGTTCGATCACCATAATTTTTCCCACTGGAGTTTTCTCGTACATCGATTGATAGGCCTGTAATGATAAGGGAATCGAAAATAAAAATACTGAAAGTAATGCTTTGTACATAATAATGATTCGTTCACCAACTGTATTTGGTTCACAATAAGATGAGTTGTTTACCCCGTTTCCGCAAGGCAATGCGAACGGGATATAAGAATAAAAACCTAGTATTTTACAGAATGACCCGGAAGGTCAGGTTGATTCGCGGTCCGATGGTTTTGGCGGTACGGGGTATTTCATGCATCCAGTGGTGTTGAGTGGAACCTTTCATGAGCAGAAAACTGCCGTGCCTGAGTATAATCTGTTTTTTCTGTCCGTTCACTTTGTATTGTTTGTGCCGGAGTTTGAAGTTACGCTCCGCACCGAGACTGACCGATCCGATGACTGGGTTTTTTCCCAGTTCCTTTTCATCGTCACTATGCCAGGCAACCCGGTCTTTTCCATCCCGGTAGTGATTGATCAGGACTGAATTAAAAATTACCCCGGATACTGGTTCGATGGAATTTTTGATAATTTTCAGATCATCATTCCATGGAGTTGGTTGCATGGTAATTCCGGAATAGGTGTAGCTTTTTCCCGGGTCACCGTACCACGCCTCTAATCGGGGCACGGGGTTTTCTTTTCCATACATTTTAATCGTGTTTTGTTTCCATGTAATTCCACTGATTAATTTTTGGAGCATACCATTTGCCTGAACCGCGGGGAAAAATTCAGGAAAGTACTGAATAGACGCATCGGGAAGGTCAAAATTTTCGGGGTCCTTTGGAAGGAAACTCTGCTGTTTGGAATTCATTATAAATTTCATCTTCTATCACCCATTCTTTTAATCCTCAAATTTTACTTTTCAGACTTCCAAAATCTTCAAATTTTAAATGTTGGATTTGAAATGTTGGAAAAAATAGTTTTTCCTATTATTATAACTTATAAATCATGACCAACATCATTTCACACACAGTCAACAGAACTTCCACAAAGAGTTTTTTAATTGATGCACTCCGTGCCACCTCCAAGCGACTCGAAAATGAGGATGTGCAATACCAGTGGGGGCACATGGGACAGTGCAATGCCGGACATCTTATTCAAACACTTACCGGAATGAGTAGCTTTGAAATTGTGGAATCAGTGGATTTCCAACTCGATGAGTGGTCCGAACACGCGGTGGATTATTGCTCCTGTACGGGTAATAAGGTGGATGACATATTTCTTTCCATTGAAAAGCAGGGTTTGACCCATGCTGATATTGTTAAACTGGAAAATCTATCCGACCGGAAAGTACTGGAAAATTTAGACGGTGGTTTTCGTTATCTGGAAAGAAATCGGCGGGAACATGTGGTTGAATACATGCGCAGTTTTGCGGATCTTCTCGAAAGCTCGTAACCTGATTAAAGAATTAACTAGCCTCAATTCTTTTTCAGGAGAGAGAGTTGCTCTTTTTCCCGTTCGAGTTCAATTTTTAGTTTTTCCTCAAATTCATCGAGGTCATTCTCACTGATTTTCAGTCTTCTCATGATCGTTGGGGATGGGGTTTCGATCTTGGTATGCCCGCTGTTTCCAAATTTCATTTCATTGATCAGTGAATTTGAAAATTGAACGATATCAATGAGTTTGTGGGTATCCGGATCATCGATATCAGTCCGCTTCGAACGATCCTCCTCGTGATGCCATTTGGCGACCGCTTCCACGAGTGGAGAAATTCCCCATGCATTCGCAATCTGGGCCCCCAGTAGATCGTGTCTGATTTTATGGTGAGTCATTTCGGTATGAAAATTACTCAATCCTAATTCATTTGCTTTATTTAATTCCTCACAAAAATTTTGCTGATCATATTTTAATTTGGCCAGCTTTCCGATATCGTGAATCAGTCCACAGGAATAAGCCTGATCGGACATTGGAAAGCGGAGGAAATCGGCGAGACTTGCACTGGCCACTGCCACACCCACACTGTGAGTCCACAGGGTATCGGGACTGAAATGATTGGTAAACTGATTGCCATTGAAAAGGGTCAGCACCGAAGTGTTTAGGGCAATCCGTTTTACTTTCTCCAATCCCAGTCTTTGCATCGCATCATCGAGACTGGTAATTCTGGACTCTCCCTCACCCCGGTATTGTACGGTGTTCACCACCTTAAGGATTTGTGAGTAAATGGACGGATCCATTTTGATTATATCTTTAATTGCGTAGAGCGCAGCGTTGGGATCGGAGATGATGGTCATCAACTCGTCCATGACAATGGGAAGACTGGGCAGTTGTCCTTTAAGCGAGTTAACTATAGTATTATAGTCTTCTGGTTCCGTGGTCATTTGAATAGGTTTTGTACTGAATAATCAGGAGTGTACTTTAATAGTTATATTTTTTATTCTTAAATGTAAAGTATCCAAAATATGTTTATCTCAAAATGAAAATTGTGGTGGTTGGTGCAGGGATTTCGGGTTGCGTCAGTGCGTTTCGCCTCGCTGAAGCCGGTCATGACGTGACCCTTCTTGAAAAAGGAAGAGGGGTGGGGGGAAGAATGTCAACCCGTCGGATGGGCGGTGCCCGGATCGACCATGGAGCCCAATTCTTTACCGTGCGGGATAAGAGGATGAAGGATTTACTCGCACAGTGGGAGGCGGCGGATGCAGTCGTGCCGTGGTATGATTCGATTCCCGGTCGCGAAGATGTTCCGCGGGGAATACGTTACCGGGGGGTACGGGGAATGACCGGACCGGCCAAAGTGCTGTCCGGCTCCTTTTCATTTATGAGTGGTTTTTTTGTGGACTCGGTTTTTTTTGATGAGGAATGGCAGATCAATGAGAAGGAGGGTGCGAAAAGAAAGTTGTTCGCAGATCACCTCGTCCTTACCCTTCCTGTGCCCCAAATGCTCGAGCTTTTTAAACGGAGTAATTTTGAACTCGAATCTGCGGTGATGGATCGGCTGGAAGCGGTCCGGTACACCCGATGCCTCGCTCTGCTGGGAATCCTTGACAAACCATCCGTTCTTACCGCCCCCGGAACGGTGACCCATCCTCACCCGGATATTGACTGGATCTCAGATAATCAGGTAAAAGGAATTTCCGAAATTCCTGCCTGTACCGTACACGCGGGAGATGCGTATTCCCAGAAATTCTGGGAAGCCCCCGATGAGGAACGCGGCCCCTTTCTTGCTTCAGTGGCCGAGGAATGTCTGCAGTCGAAAATATCTGAATGGACTTGTCACCGTTGGGGATTTGCCAAGCCATTGGTGACCTTTGGAGCGACTCAGTACACATCCGCCTGGGATCGGCTGAGCCTGGCGGGAGACAGTTTTGGCGGGGAACGAATTGAGAATGCGGCGATGTCCGGCTGGGACGCCGCTCAGGCAATTATTGATCAGACTTAACTTTAAAATTGGTACTTGTACCCGAGCTCCAGGGAAGGGGCGGATTTGAGGTCACGATCCAAAAGTTCGGTCTCATTGAGCAGTTCAATCTCAGCAATCCGGGCAAAGTCAATTCCTCCGGTGGCAAAGAGGGCGTGGTGCTCGTCCATGTTCCACTGCAGGGATGCAGAAACACGATAGGAACGTAGACGGAAGTTGCGTTCCTGTTTTGTACCGGTGTATTTTGTGGACTGTGTGTTCCATCGATTTCCAGAAAAACCGCCGCTCAGGACCAGATCGAGGGAGTCGGACAATCCATATTTGTAGCGAATGATCGGACCGGCAAAGAGCAGACTTGAACGATCCGAAGGTTCCCAGGTGAATCCAATTGCGGGCACAAAGAGATCATCTCCCAGACCAGTGGTGAACACCGCACCGAAAA
>CAJWWH010000098.1 GCA_913048545.1 uncultured Opitutia bacterium
CCGCACTGATTGCACAGGGTGCAGGAACCATTGGCATTAAAGAGAAATGTTTACTCGCTAATGCCATGCCCAGACCGGAATTCTGCATCCCCACTTCAATTGAAAATGTCCGGCATTCCGACTGATCTCTACGCAAAAAAACTCCGACCATGAATCCCAGAAAAAATCCACCCATATGTAAAAGAACCACCGCACCGAGCAGGATTTGCCAATGATCCAAAATAATATCTTTTTTAGCCGCTAAAACAAAGCCAACAATTAATAAAATAAAGAGAACCGATATAAATGGAGATACTGTGGAAACCCGACGGGCGGACTGCTCGAAGGTTTTTTTCCAAAGCAGCCCCAGGAGCAGGGGGAGCAGGACCACCAGAAGAATACTTTTGAGCAGGGCCCAGGCATCCACGGGAAGATAATGACCGGCGTACAAATTGGTCAGCCAAGGGGTTAAAATAATCGCGAGCATAGTGGAAACCATTGTCAGGCTTACCGACAGGGCAACATTGGCCCGGGCCAAAAAAACCACCACATTGGACGCAGTACCACCCGGGCAGGAGGACACCAGGATTAAACCTACCGCCATTTCAGGTGGCAACTGAAGAATCCATGCGAGCAGAGCTCCCCAACCGGGCATGATGAGAAACTGGGAAAAGACCCCCCACCCCACTAATTTAGGCTCCTTCCAGACCCGGACAAAGTCCTCGGGCTCCAATGTCATTCCCATTCCCAGCATAATCACACCCAACCCCCATCCGATTGCGTCCTTTCCGTACCATAAAAAAAGGGAAGGTTCAATGAGGGCAAGGAAACCAACCAGTACCGACAAGAGGGGGAAAAAACGGGTTGCACCCCGTGCAATCGCCTCGACTCGGCCGGTCATATTCGGATAGGCTCCAACCCAATCGTATCCACCATGAAAATTAAGCTCAAGATCAAGCTTGCCCTCGTTCTCTCCGCATCCATTCTCATCAATATTTTTCTGATTTGGGAAGTTTTTCGCTTACGCAAGGAAAATAGCCAACTGAGCCGCTCAAGTTCCCCGGACAGTCAAAGCTTGGAGGAATTATGGGAAGCGAACCAACCTCCTGAAAAAAAAAGCGGTTGAAATTAGTTGGCAATTTCCCAGAATTCTACTTCGCCCCACAAATGACCCCAGCCCTGAAATTTGGGGGATATCCGGAAATACCGGGCGTTGACCGCCTGAAGGTCAAGCTCGGCCCAGGCTCCCTTTCCTTTTTCAGTAAGAAACCCTTCGTATTCATTGAAGTCAAGAAACTGCTTTCCGTCCCGGCTTACCTCGACCTTGATCTCGGCGAGCTCATCCGCCCGGTCAGTCGGTTGAAAGTATATCCGGATCACCCCGATTTTTTTATCGCTTCCCAAATCAAAAGTGACAACCGGATCGACCTTGAACCAGGCAGTCCAGGTTGACCGCCAGCCATCTTTTGGAAGCTTTCCGTCCTTGAGAAGGCTGACATTCAATCGGCCCGCGTCCATGGTCGGATTTTTGGACGAAGTTACCTGAACAACCGGAGACAGCCGAAACTTCCGGGAATCCCCGTCACGGGCACGGGATTGAGACAGTAAAAATGTTCCCGCACCCACAAGCAAAAGTACCATGGGTAAACAATATAAATTCCTTTTCATTTATTTGTTTTGATCCAAATTATTCCCCCGTGCAAGTTTCATTCATGTAAATTCTGAATAAATTTTCCGTTCAGATAAAGATCCGCCCACACCCAAAAACCGGTTTTCCCTCGTTCAAGGTTTCTTATCTCCACTGTCTCTGCCGCTTCCAGCATTCTCTTAAATACATGCCATTGGCGAAACCCTGCCCTGGATTTTTCAGTGTTTTTATCGTCAATTGATTGAACATTAATCCCCCGGACTTTCACAGTCAGGGCCCGTCCAAACACCGGATGAACTTGCTGCAGATTCGCAACAAAGGTATTTCCGTCTAATGTTTCAAGAATGTCCATGGTGACATCCAATTGAAACCGTGAATTAAATTTATGATTATTTTCACCGGATTTTGAGGAACAACCAGCGAGTAAAATGGTTAACCATAAAAAAGTTTTTATCTTCCACATTACCTCACTTAGAATACGAAATCTAATGAAGTCAACCTTTCGGAAGAGTGGAGGTCACAACTTTCTGTTTACCATCCAATGACAACCGGATTCTTCCGCAATCTTAATAAACATCCTTTCTGCTTTGTTAAATTTCCTTCCTTTTCGGACCGAAATCCCCCAGGTGCGGGCTAATTTTTTGGACCCCAGAGGCAAACTGACCAGTTCGCCCCGTTGTACTTCCTCCTCCACCGCCCAGTCGGCAAGAATCCCCACTCCCATACCGGCTTTTATCAATTCCTTACTCGCTTCCGGACTACTGATTTCCATCGAGGAGGATAGTCGGACTCCTAATTTATCAAAATAATCCGTGAGGATTCGAAAGGTGTAACTCGTACGATTGTAGAGAATAAAATTTTCCGACCCTGAATCATCCCAATTAATTTTCTGATTTTTTACCCATTCGTGATTGGGAAGTGTCACTAGTCGTAATTCATCGTTAAAACAGGGTACGAATTCGATTTCAGAAATATTAATAGGGGCCAGTGTGATAGCCAGATCAATTTTTCCTTCACCCAGTAATTCAAAACAGGCCGGGGTGTCGTCACATTTCACTTCAAATCGACACTGCGCCTGAGTTGCCTTAAACTCTGAAAGAATGGGGGGAAGAAAAAACCGACAGGCCTGAGCACTCGCACCCAGACGGATCCGCCCGGTTCCAAATTTCTCAAACCCATCCAGTTCATCCCTGACATTTTCCATTTCATGAAGAAAAGGGCGGACAAAACTCAACAAACGGTCGCCCGCTTCCGTAAGGGCTACTTTTTTTCCCTGACGACGGAAGAGGCGGCAACCCGCCTCTTCTTCAAGATTTTTCATTGAATGGCTCACCGCCGATTGGGTAAGAAACAAATGCTTGGCTGTTTTTGTAAAGCTCCCGGTGCGACAAAGTGCGTCGAACGCTTCCAATTGCCTCGTGTCGAATGGTCGAATTCTTTTCATATAAAAAGCAACTTTAGCAAATCATGAACCAATTTTCATTTTATTAGCTTTTTGTAAAATCTTTTAAAATAATCAGGATATTCTACCTGCCCATCGCGAGCGGATTTTGAAAGCCAATTAAATATTAATCTTCTCGCTTGTCTGAAGCGGAAGAAATCAATAACTTTTACCCATGCGAAAGTTCGTACAGTTTACATCAATTTGCATTTTATTTAATTTGGCTGCAAACAAAGCCGTTGCCCAACTTCACCCTATGGAAGCATTGGGCAGGACAATATACGATTCTTTCAGGCAGGCGGACTTTGAATCTTTCTTTCGACGCTCCATTTTCTCGATGAATGAGGGAGAATTTAAGTATTTCCTTAAAAATATCAGAAATAAGTCTATCCGGGAAAACCTCATCGCCCTGCACAAGCAGGACTTCCCCGCCCACTCTTCCCAGTTAGAGAAGTGGGAGATCGCCTTTGAACATCAATGGAGGATTGAACTTCGTCACCTGGCTAGATATCTGCCCTCAAAGGTCCAGCAAAACACATTTTATCCCATATTACAGGAAGCAAAGGAATACGGCATCAAATGGGAGACCGCCAAACTCCTTGCTATCGAAGTGCTGCTTCCTGCAACTTGGAAAAACGGGCGTTTTCACATTAAAGGGGATCTTGATCTCGATTCCAATGAAAGTAGTGCACGGGTACTTTTTCTTGATCGAAATCTAAATTATCGGATTACCTTGAATAAATTGACTTATTCCAAGTCCCTGATGATCGGTACCGAAGCGGAAAATTCTGATGAAATTTTCAAACCCGGTATTCTAGGTAACGGTTCCGGACAGGGTGATATTCTCATCCGTTTTGACTCCAGTACCCCGTCCGAACTTTTTTACTTTTGTCCCGATCAAATCGGGGCTGGTGGTACGATCAAAGTGAAAGATCTGGATGATATGGATAAACCCAATCAAAGGACTGATCTGCTGCTGACATTTTCCTACGGACAACCCGCCAGGGCTTATCAAATACTGGTCAAAGAAGTGTTAATCTCGTCCCGCGGTGCAATATTTACCGAACGACCGAAATTTCTTGGTGAAGTTGCCCTGCCCCGAGGGCTCTCTTTTCCGTATTAAAAAGGCATTAGCGGTTATCTAAAATTACTTCGGTTATCTGACCGTTTTTATAACGGATAATTTGTGTAAGTGCCCCTTCTTTATTCCACTTCCTGAAAATACCGTTCTCCATCCCATCGAACCATTGTCCTTCCTCCTGAAGTTTGCCGTTGGGCCACCAAAACCTTTCCATTCCATCTTTTCTTCCCAAAAGAAAATCTGCCTCCGCCCGGGGCGACTCGTTCGGGAAACTTTGAAATGCCCTCCCGGTAAATGGCTTACGCTCCACATCGTAATGCCAAAGCCCGGTTGTCTTGTCGCGAACTAATGCCCCACCGTCCACCGTAACAAGTTTTAAGGACAGACGAGAATTTTCCCATTCCAATTTTTGAATCTGTAACTCCATTTCGTTAAGCTTCTTTTTTCGGTCAATCGCCGATTCTCCCCCTCCTTGCGGATCCTGCTTTTTTTCATCCTCAAATATTTCCAGGCAACCACTCAAGACCATGGAGATACAGAAAAAACCCATCGCAATATATTTCATATCATGTTCGAATAAACCCTCCTCAGGCAAACGCAAGTGCATTAAGTAACGCCAAAGGTTATTTGTCCGTTGAAAAAATTATCTCCTCCGATAGATTAGATGGCATATTATGAAAGTCTCAACGCTCAAAGATTCATTGGATTCACTCGAACAGGTCACCTTTGTGCTCCCTAACGGGAGCCATGTGCCGCCCCATTTTCATGTCACTGAAGTTGGTATTATATCCAAGCACTATGTTGATTGCGGCGGAACAGTTCGCAAAGAAAGCACTGCAAATTTCCAACTCTGGAGTGCCGATGACTTTGAACACCGAATCGACCCGAAAACAATTGTCGAAATTATTCAGATTGCTGAAAATTCTCTCGGTTTGGAAGATCTCGAAGTGGAGGTGGAGTACCAGTCCGATACTGTCGGAAAATATGGACTCGCTTTCGACGGAACCCGTTTTCAACTGACCCCCACTAAAACCGATTGCCTGGCCAAAGAAAAATGCGGCATTCCTGAGGAAACCGAAGACACCTCGGACACAAGTTGTAATCCGTCCTCCGGTTGCTGTTGATCCGAGGAGGACGCTTCCCCGTTTTCTGTATATTCTATTTTTTAAAGTCGAGCAGTAGAGACAGGCAAACACTGACCGCTAATATCACCGAAATTCCGCAGCCCAATAGCTTCATATTATCCGACTCCCTCATCCCGACCACAAAAAGTGAATAGGCAAAGACGAGCGCCGAAAGCAAAATAATAAGTTTTACGGGTAACCGTGCATTCATCGCTTTTAAAATTCGATTACTTTTATTTTCTGAATTCTGGCACTACTCACACAGTGGATCAACTTCCACTTTTTTACCTGGAAGAATGACATAGCTTATCATGCCGATTAGAACCAGATTCACTGCAATTTGATCGTAATCACCAATGATCACATGCGTCACCGCCGCTCCTACCATTACCGCAATCAAAACTGATCCCGAATAAAGAGCAAATTTGAAGCGTCTGCTCTTAATAAAAAATGCAAGGAGAAGACCAATTCCGCATGCAATTTCAGTTAGCGCAATTGCCCGAACCACTAAAGGATCAAAAAAAGAGACCCAGAGCATTCTTTCCGCCAGAACTTCTATTGGTTGAAAAAAACGGTCTAATCCGCCGATTGTGAATAGTGCAAAAAGTAGGATCTGTAATACTTTTTTAAACCGAATCACCGAATTCCCTGTCCTAGTTAATTAGGAACTCAGTGAAATTAAATACACCACCAGTAAGCAAAGACAAAGCAAAGTAAAGGAAGGAAGCATCTTGAATAAGGCACTTTTCAGGCGGAGGTGCGTCCCCAACGCGGCCAGCATTAAGGCGGCAATACCGAACGCTCCGATTCGAACGATTTCCGGGCTGTTGCTTAATAGCATAATCGCAAACGAAAGCTTTAGAATTCCAACCAAATCCCGCAACCAGGTGGGCAGATTAAAATGCTTGAATTCATCTTTTATATTATTGTAGCGCACTACCCAGACAAAGGAAATAGAACCAAATATAATCGTCGTTAACAATTCTAACGCAACAGGTAAAGTAATCATAAATATTTCGGTAATTCGGTTGTTAAATTTTTCTAAATTTCAATGATTATCGAAAGTTTCATTTTGAACAAGATTTTAAATGCAAGCCCTGCTAAGGGGATTTGATTCGGTTTATCAATAATCCTGATTTATAATCGCACTTGCAATACTGCAAAAAAATGGAGCCGAGAATCGGATTCGAACCGACGACCTACGCATTACGAAT
>CAJWWH010000099.1 GCA_913048545.1 uncultured Opitutia bacterium
TGCTTCAGGAAGAAGCTGAAGAAGATATACTTAGAATGGGTGGTGTAATTGAAACAGAAATGAACCAGGGAATAATCAAATCCACTAGAAAGAGATTTATTTGGTTATTTTTAAATCTTCTTACCGCTATTCTTGCTTCAATTGTGATTAGTTTTTTTGACGCAAGTATTGAAAAAATGGTTGCTCTTGCTGTATTGATGCCAATTGTAGCTTCTATGGGAGGAAATGCTGGAACACAAACACTAACCTTAACAGTTAGGGCATTGGCAACAAAAGAATTAGTTCAAGCTGGTTTTATTGTCCTTCCTTATTGTCATGCGGATCCCGTTTTATGCAAAAAACTTGAAGAAGCGGGGGCCGCGGCTGTTATGCCCTTGGGGTCTCCAATTGGAAGTAATCAGGGGCTCCAGAGCAGAGAGTTTCTGCGTATTATAATTGAGCAGGCCACTGTCCCTGTGGTGGTGGATGCGGGAATTGGTGCACCATCACAGGCTGCAGAAGCAATGGAAATGGGTGCCGACGCGGTTTTGGTGAATACCGCAATTGCCGTCTCCAATGATCCCGTGTCAATGGGAGACGCATTTGGTAAAGCTGTAAGAGCAGGTAGGACGGGGCGGTTGGCAGGTATGGGGAAAGCGAGAAATGTAGCCTCTGCTACTTCTCCATTAACTAGTTTTCTTTCCTAAATATACAGATGAATTCATTTGTTGAAGAATTTGACAATGTAGATTGGAACCAATCAACAACTGAAATTAACAGTGTAGAACGTTGTTCAATTGAAAGGGCAATCGAGGGCAAGGGTGATGGAGGAGTACGTGACTTGGTTGCCTTGCTTTCTCCTCTCGCCGGTAGAGAATACCTAGAGGAAATGGCTCAAGTCGCACACCAGTTAACCTTGCAAAGATTTGGCAAGGTGATTCGGTTGTTTGCTCCGATCTATCTCTCAAATGAATGCAATAATGTATGCGATTACTGCGGTTTTAGCATGGGGAATCAAATACCGCGCAAAACGCTCTCGATGGCTGAGATTCTTCGTGAGATAGGGGTTTTAAAGAAAAATAAATTTGAACATATTCTGTTGGTTACCGGGGAATCCTCCAAACGGGTAGGGGTCGATTATCTTTATGATTCAATCAAACTTTTGGGCGAATATTTCTCAAATGTTTCCATGGAAGTTCAGCCTTTGAGAGAAGATGAATATGCCCATTTGATTGGAGCTGGTTTACATGCGGTTTTAGTTTATCAGGAAACTTATGAGAAAAACAGTTATGCCCAACATCACGAAAAGGGAAAAAAAAGGAATTTTAACTGGAGATTGGGTACCGCGGACAGGTTGGGACGTGCCGGTATCAATAAAATTGGATTGGGATGTCTTTACGGGCTCACGAAAGATTGGCGAACGGATGCCTATTTTGCCGCAATGCATTTAGATTATTTAGAAAAAAAATATTGGCAGACTTCTTTTTCGATGTCTTTTCCACGAATTCGTCCATGTGAAGGAGAAGTTCAGCCAGTGGTGGATTTAAATGATCGGGATTTGGTTCAATTACTTTGCGCTTTCCGAATCTTTAATCACGAACTTGAATTAAGTCTGTCAACCCGCGAAAATCCATCACTCCGTGAAAATCTACTGCCACTTGGAATTACTTCCATGAGTGCGGGATCTAAGACCAATCCGGGTGGTTATTTCGACGAGGAGGAATCCTTGGAGCAATTCTCCACATCTGATCAAAGAAGCCCGGTTGAAATTGCCGCAATGCTTCGTCATAAAGGATATGAGCCTGTGTGGAAAGATTGGGATTCCTCATATCATTCTCATGAATTGATTCCCGGACCAAGTAAGTATTCAGTGCGTGGGGATAAAGAAAAAGTGTTAATTGCCTCATAACCCCTTTATCTCATAAGGAGCAAGTATTGGAAATGGAGCTTTCAATCGGTGAAAAAAATCAGTACCAAAGGCATTTGTCTCTTCCCAAAATTGGGGAAAAAGGACAAATTTCATTAAAAGAAGCGAAAGTTTTAATAGTTGGTGCGGGAGGTTTGGGTTGTCCGGTTTTACAATACCTGACTGCTGCTGGTGTCGGAAAGATAGGGATTGTGGATCAGGATAGTGTTGAACCATCGAATTTACACCGCCAGGTCTTATACACGCATGACGATATTGGAGAAGCAAAAGTAAATGTCGCCTCCCAAAAATTAAAGCGATTAAACCCATATATCGAGATTGTTCCTCATTTGGTTCGCTTAACTGCGGTGAATGTGGATTCCATATTTGATGGATATGACCTAGTGGTGGACTGTACCGATAACTTTGCCTCCCGTTATTTAATCAATGATGCCTGTGTCCTTTACGGTAAGGTTTTAATCTACGGTGCAATCTATCAGTTTGAGGGACAGATCAGTGTGTTTAATTTTAATGACGGACCCACTTACCGCTGCCTATTTCCAGAACCCCCCCAATCTGATATTTTACCAAATTGTTCCGAGATTGGAGTACTGGGAGTGCTTCCCGGTATAATCGGAAGCTTTCAGGCAATGGAGACAATTAAAGTAATTACTGGAATCGGAGATGTGCTTTCGGGCAAAGTTTTACTTTATGATGCCCTGAAACAAAATAATCGAGTCATCAAAATAAAACCAAATAAAAAGAACCGTGAAATAGTTGAGCTTTCAGATGCTTTGTACAGTTGCTCAGCTGATTCCCAATTAGCGAATTCCATGATTATTGAAATTGAACCGAAACAATTTTCCGAGATGTTGGTAAAGTCAGAAAATATCCTAGTCATTGATGTGCGGGAACAATGGGAGAGGGAAGTTTCAAAAATCTCTCCTTCCTGTCATATCCCTTTGGGAGAGTTTTCCTCATCCGATGGACCAAGCTTACCCGATGAATGTTCCAAAGAACAAACGGTTATGCTTTATTGTAAAGCGGGTGTGAGAAGCAGAATGGCCTGCGAAGTTCTCAAGGAACACGGCTTTAAGAATCTCTTTAATCTCAGCGGTGGAATTTTAAAGTGGGAGGCCGAAGGCTATCCCCTGGCTTAATGCCAAATATCTTGGTTATTGGCGCCACGGATAGTTCCGCAGGGGCAGGTCTTACTGCTGACTTGGAAACAATTTTTAGACTGGGCGGGAAATGTTTTCCGGTTTTTACTGCGGTGACCGTGCAGGGCCCCGGACAACATTTTAATTCTCAAGTAATTCCAGCCTCAGTCATAAAAGAGCAATTTGATTCAATTCTTAATCAAAAAATTGATGCAATCAAAGTGGGAATGCTTCCAAATAAAGAATCAATAGAAGCGGTGGCCCAATTTTTTGAACGGATTAACTGTCCCCGAATTATTCTAGATCCCGTAATCAAAAGTTCTTCCGGTGCCAGTCTTTTACGGGAACAAGATCTGGGTTATTTAAAGGAGGTTTTATTTCCGCTCGTTTCCTTGGTCACGCCCAATTTGTTTGAGGCCAATCGCTTGACCGGTAAAAACTATTCAAGTACTTCTGACTTTCCTGATTTAGCCCACGGTTTTATTTCTTTTGGTACCAAGGCAGTACTGATCAAAGGAGGACATTCAAAAAGTATTCTTTGCACAGATTTCTTTCTTGATTCTGGAGGTTCTGAAAGTTTTTTCGAGCACCAAAGAATTTCAAATGGCACACAGGTCAGAGGGACAGGTTGCCGATTGGCAAGCTCGATTGCTTACTACTTGGGTGATGGCCAGACCATGGCGGGCGCTGTCAAATCAGGAATTGATTATTTGCAAAACTATATCGCTGAACAAGTAGAATAGATTCTTTTTACCGTTACCGACCTAATGCTTTTCGGATAAGTTCTTCAGTGGATGCGTTTTTACCGATCTCATCAGAGGCTTTGCGGATTGCCTGATCTGCGTCCGTTGCCTTGTAACCTAGTGTGAGGAGCGCCGAAACGGCGTCGTGATAAAAGCCAAATCCTGGGTTATTATCCGATTCAGTGGAATGAGCTTCGGTATTACTTTTGGCCACAGGTGCAGTCGGGGAGGACGAGCCTTTGGGCAGGACTTTGTCCTTGAGTTCGACCACAATTCTTTCCGCGGTCTTTTTTCCGAGTCCCTGTGCTTTTGAAAGCATGGCAACATCCCCACCAGCAATCGAGGTTTTGAGCATTGGTAAGGAGAGTGAACCTAGTAAGTTAAGTGCAATCCTTGGACCAATTCCGGAAACTTTATCAACAATCATCCGGAAAAAATCCCGCGATTCCCGATCAATAAATCCATAAAGTGTCTGAGAATCCTCACGATAGGTTGCCTGGGTGTAGAGTTTGATTTCCTTTCCTAATGGGGGAAGTTTTTCCGAAGTAGTGAGAGGAATATTCACCTCGTATCCGATTCCCCCAACTTGAACTATGGCCATATTTAATTGGCACTCGATTAAGTCTCCTTCAATAAAAGCGATCATAAATATTAATCTATCAGGTTAATCCGAGCACATCCTGCATGGAATAAAGTTTGGCGGGTTGATTGACAACCCATTTAGCGGCTTTTAATGCTCCGGCCGCAAATATCACTCGATCCGTTGCCCGGTGGGTTAACTCAATGCGCTCTCCCATGCCGGCAAACATAACAGTGTGCTCGCCCACAACATCACCGCCCCGAAGTGCGTGTGATCCGATTTCATTCTTTTTTCTTTCTCCCGGCATCCCTTCGCGACCATGAGAAACATCGTTATCACCGGCATTTCTTGAATCCTTAAGTATTTCAAGCAGCCTGTCTGCCGTTCCACTTGGCGCATCTTTCTTCAGTCGATGGTGCATTTCAATAACTTCCGGATCAAAATCAGAGTCAGAATCCAATACTTTTGCTGCTTGTTGGGTAAGAAAAAATAAAAGATTCACACCCGTGGAAAAATTACCCGCCCAAACCATGGGGATTGATTGGGATAATTTTTCAATTGAGAGACGATCCTCTTTATCATGACCAGTGGTTCCAATTACCATGGGTTTGCTGTACTTTTGAGCAAGGCGTGCGAGGGAAAGAGTGGCGTCGCGGAGCGAGAAATCAATCACCACATCGCAATCCGCGATTCCATCCTCCGGGTTGTCTCCCAAGTCGATTGGGACACAAATTTGGCAGTTATGTTCTGAAGAAATTGATTGAATGGCTTTTCCCATTCGACCTTTTGCTCCACTTAATAAAATTTTCAAACTCATGAAATTTAAGCAATATGAAGTGATTCCGCCATTGCCTTGAGCACCTTTAGGTTAGTTTCAGAGGGTGGAGAGAGAGGTAACCTGACTTCCGGAGATTCAATTAAACCTTTTAAATAAAGAAGCGTCTTGATAGGAACTGGATTGGGTTCAATAAAGATATCGTTAAAAAACTGGAAGTTTTTAAGGTGGATTTCGAGCGCTTCCTGATAGTTGCCCTGAAGGGCAGTATTTACCAGATGACTTACCTCCTTTGGCATTATGTTTGAGGCAACGCTGACTACGCCTTTCGCGCCGCAGGCCATGAATGGAAGGGTAAGGCCATCATCTCCTGATAACACAACAAAATCCCGATCCATGGCAACAACCGTTTCTGAAACCTTTGCTGAACGGCCCCCGGCTTCCTTGACTGCACATATATTGGGATACTTTTCTGATAATCTTTGTATGGTTGCAGTCGAAATTTCAATTCCGCAACGCGAAGGGATCGAGTAAAGGACAATTGGTTTTTCGGTGCATTCGGCAAGGACGCTGAAATGAGCAAATAATCCGTCCTGACTCGGTTTATTATAATAAGGGGCAACCAATAAGAAAGCATCTGCACCTGCCCGGTCCGCTTTTTGAGTTAATTCAAGTGCTTCCTGGGTCGAATTCGCACCCGTTCCCGCAATTACAGGAATTTTTCCGTCAACAATTTCGACTGTTTTTTGAATGACCTGAAGGTGTTCTTTATCAGTGAGGGTAGGGGATTCTCCCGTAGTTCCGCAAGGGACAATCCCCGAGATCCCTGATAATAACTGGGCGTTGATAAGGCTTTCAAGGTCGGTATAAGATACCAAACCCTCTTTCATGGGAGTGATGAGTGCAGTGTGCGCTCCGTGAAGTAGTTTCTTGTCCATTTGAAATAAATATGTGAGAAAGGATGATTCCCGTCTTTTACACATGTTCTTTCTCCACAGGATTTTTTCTGTGGTCAACTTTTTAATGGTGGAAACTCAAAGGATTCGTAATTTTTGTATCATAGCGCACGTCGATCATGGCAAGACAACCTTGTCGGATAGACTGCTTGAGAGTACCCAAACGGTAATGGCTCGAGAAATGAAGGATCAATTACTCGATTCAATGGATTTGGAGCGAGAACGGGGTATTACAATAAAATGTCACCCCGTATCAATGAACTATCGTTCCAAGGATGGGGAAGAATATCTTTTTAACCTTATAGATACTCCAGGGCATGTTGATTTTTCTTATGAAGTATCCCGCAG
>CAJWWH010000100.1 GCA_913048545.1 uncultured Opitutia bacterium
CAAAATCTTAATTAACAAAATATCATAATATTATGGCTACAAAAAAACCATTACGGATCGGACTAATCGGCTACGGCTTTATGGGCAGAACCCATTCGAATGCATTTCGAAAAGTTCCTAATTTCTTCGATTTAAAATACGAACCTCAGCTCGCTGCCGTTTGTGCCCGCAATAAAGACCGAGCAGAAGCGTTTGCCTCGCAATGGGGATATGAATCAGTGGAAACTGATTGGCGTAAACTAATCGATCGAGATGACATCGATGTGATTGATATTGCCGCACCGAATAATGTACACCATGAAATTGCCATTGCCGCCGCCAAGGCAGGGAAAGCAATTCTATGTGAAAAACCCCTTGCCCTGAATTGTAAAGAAGGGGAGGAAATGGTTCGTGAAGTGGAGAAAGCGAAAGTCGCTAATATGGTTTGGTATAATTACCGCCGTATTCCTGCAGTTTCCCTGGCTAAGAATATGATTGAAGAGGGACGACTCGGTAAGATCTACCATTATCGATCAAACTTCCTTCAGGATTGGACTATTAATACGGATCTTCCTCAGGGCGGTGAAGGGTTATGGAGATTAGATGCAAAAGTCGCTGGCAGTGGCGTAACGGGAGATCTTCTTGCACACTGTATTGACACCGCAATTTGGTTGAATGGTCCTATTGTAGAAGTGAGTGCAATGACTGAAACATTTGTTAAAGAGCGTGTACATACTAAGACAGGTAAGAAACAAAAAGTTACCATTGACGATGCCTGTGCTTTCCTTGCTCGTTTTGCTAACGGATCTCTCGCAATTTTTGAATCTACCCGTTATGCACGTGGTCATAAAGCATTATATACCCTAGAGATCAATGGTGCCGATGGATCCCTGGCATGGGATTTACACGACTTGCATAGGCTTGAATACTATGACTATGACAAGGAAGACGCAAAGACCCGTGGATGGCGTTCCATTCATGTCAGCGATAATGGTGGCGAGCATCCTTATATGGATAAATGGTGGGTCCCTGGTCTCAACATCGGATATGAGCACAGCTTTATTAATCAATTTGCAGATTTTGTGGATGGTTTTGGTTCCCGTAAGAAACGTCCAAACCGTCCCGATTTCCGAGACGCACTTGAAACCCAATATATATGCGAGGCGGTGCTGGATTCCGCAAAATCAGGTCGTTGGAAAAAAGTGGGTAAGATCAAGGCAAAGTAATTAAATCAATTTAGATTGTTTTTCATTGAAGGAGTCACTCATGACTCCTTCTTTGTTGCTATTATTGGCTAAATTAAGCTGTTTTTACTTGCTCTTTTTAATAACAGACAAATTCATATTGATATGAAAATTTTTCTCTTTGCTCTCTTCACAATAATCTGCACATCAGTGCATTCATTCTCACTTGACTGGCCATCGTGGCGTGGGGAAGAGCGAACGGGTGTGTCCCAGGAATCTGGACTTCTCCAAGAATGGCCCAGCGGAGGACCCAGGAAAATTTGGACTAGTCATGAAGCGGGCTTGGGCTATTCCGGTTTTACCATTCAAAATGGTGTTCTTTTCACTATGGGAGCCTACGGAAAAAAAGAGATGTTGATTGCATTGGATGCAGACTCAGGAAAAAAGAAATGGAGTCTCCAAATAGGCGAACTCTTGACCAACGGTTGGGGTGACGGACCGAGAATGAGTCCGACGATTGCGAACGGAAAAATTTATGCACTTGGTGGAAAAGGAAACTTGGTCTGTGCTGATACTGGGAGGGGCAAGTTAATTTGGAAGAAAAGCATGGTCGATGATCTCGGAGGAAAAGTTCCCGGGTGGGGATACACCGAGTCCGTCCTTGTTGATCAGGGAAAAGTGATCTGCACTCCGGGTGGAAATAGTGGAACCCTTGCGGCCCTTGATGCGAATACTGGAAAAACGGTTTGGAGATCAAAGGATTTTACCGATGGTGCTCAATACTCGTCTCCGATTGCGGTGAATCATGAGGGTCAAAGGCAGTACATACAATTAGTGATGAAAAACCTGGTGGGAATCGATTCTCACGATGGATCTCTTTTGTGGAAGTCTTCATGGCCCGGAAAAGTTGCGGTCATTCCCACTCCAATCTATAGCGATGGTCATGCATATATCACTTCCGGGTACGGAGTGGGTTGTAAGCTGGTAAGGATCGGCAAAAATGCACCCCAAAATATTTATGAAAACAAGGTCATGAAAAATCACCATGGTGGGGTGATTAAAATAAAAGATTACCTTTATGGATACTCAGATGGGGTTGGCTGGGTTTGTCAGAACTTTAAGACGGGAGAGATGATGTGGAATGAAAAAAAGGCTCTCGGTAAAGGTGCGATCGCCTATGCAGACGGTCGGCTTTACTGTCAGGGTGAAGGAGATGGAAGGATTATTATGATTGAAGCAAGTCCGAAGGGATGGAATCCCTGTGGAGAATTCGTAATCTCACCCCAAACAAAACAGAGAAATCCCAAGGGAAGGATTTGGACTCACCCGGTAATCTGTGATAGAAAACTATACCTACGGGATCAGGAATATATTTTGTGCTACGATATAAAAAAGTAGTTCATCCCGACTTTTATTCCAAACCCAGTACCCTTTTTCCCTCCGCAGACATCATCTTCGGGTTCCATGGCGGATCCCAGACAATGTCCACGGTCACTTCACTGACTTGAGGCAGACTCTGTATTCGAGTCTTCGCATCATCAGCAATGACTGGACCCATTCCACAGCCTTGTGCGGTTAAAGTCATTTGAACCTCCACCTTTTTTGAATCCGGTTCCCCGCTTATCTTTAAATCGTATACCAGCCCGAGATCGACAATATTGACCGGAATTTCAGGATCGTAACATCCTTGCAATGCTTCCCAAACCACATCTTCACTGAATGGCTTGTCACTTGACTGAGATTTGATTTCCTTGGTTACTTCCTGGTAAACCTCTTCGCCAAGAGCGGAAAGTTCACCCTCCCCCACCCGGTACATGCCATTGGCATCACGAAGGGTTACTGAACCACCCAATGACTGGGCAATGCTGTAGGTGACGCCTTGGGCAAGAGTGACTTCATCACCAGCCGGGATAATAGTGGCGGTGCAGTTCTTTACTAGTGTTACTTCATTTTTCATTGATTAGAATAAATGGTTATAGTGATTATCGGGGAAAACCAAAACTATTTTGGTACCAAGGAAGAATAATATAGGAAGATCTGGGATCATTTAAATTTTTCAATTGTGTAATGAATGTTCTCATTTCCTTCAGGCTCGACATGAAAGGAGAGTCTTTGTGTTTATGAGCCCGTTGAAGGGACTTCATCTTAAAAAGCTCCGAAATTGCCTCCATTGGATCTTTCGCGGCCGGGAATTCATCTATTTTATAATCATCCACACCGGCAAGTTCTGCCCCGTAAGCAATTGCATTCTGTAATCCTCCCAATTCGTCCACCAATCCAAGCTCGTAGGCATCCTTCCCCATCCAGACCCGGCCCTGAGCAATTTGATCAACCTCACTGGCATTCAGATCCCTGCTTTCTGAGACAAGTGAAATAAAACGTTCGTAAATCCGGTCCACATATTTTTGAACAATGGCTAATTCTCTATCCGACTTGGGGCGGGAAACACTCATTATATCCGAAGAATCATTAGTCTTTACTGTATCCCAGTACAGACTAAAATTCCCCATTAAGCCCTTAAGATTTGGAAGTAAGCCAAAAACACCAATGGACCCGGTTACCGTTTGTTCCGAAGCAAAAACACGGTCGGAGTCCATTGCGATCCAATATCCACCGGACGCTGCCACTGAACCCATGGAAACGACCACAGGCAAACCTTTGGCCCGAGAACGGGAAATTTCATTCAAAATAGTATCTGAACCCGAAACACTGCCTCCAGGACTGTTTACCCGAAGAATAATAGCTTTATAATCAGAGTCCCTGGAAATTTCCCGAATTCGCTCCGCAATTTCATCCCCCCCGATGGAAAATCCATCATCCACCCAGCCATCCACAATGGTTCCTTCCACATAAACAACGGCTACTTTTTTCTGATCTGTCTTAGATATTGATTGATCACCTTCGGATAAATTTGGGCGGTCCACATAATCAATAAGGTCAATCCGGGCGAATTCGCCCGAATCATCATCCTTCACGCCATTTAAAAGAAGACTATCTAACATATCTCCATAAGGAGTTATAAAATCAGCAAACCCTTTTTCCAGGCACTGCTCGGGTGTGAAAATAAAAGTTTTATTCAAATCAAGAATCAAATCACTTTTCTCAATTCCACGGTTTAAAGAAACGGAGTGCAGGTAATCATCCCAGCGCACATTGAGTAATCTTGAAATTTGTAAACGGTTTTCTTTACTGAAACCGGTTGCAATAAAAGGCTCGACTGCCCCCTTAAATTCACCAACCCGAATCACTTGTACTCCCACTCCGTACCTCTCGAGTGCTTCGCCCATGAAAACCTGCTCATTGGCCAATCCATTTAAAATCAATGTCCCACTGGGATTCATGTGCAACTCGTCGCAAATTGAATACACAAGATAATCCAATTGGGAAGGATCGGAGAAAAAACCGGTGATTTTCTTACCGGAATCCTTAAACTTCTGTAATCCGGAAACCAATTCCTGAATCGCAGCATACCCACATCCATATCCATCCGGCAGGAATCCACCCTCAATAAAAATTCCCTTAATTTTAGAATCCAATGCAGCTTTTTCCAGGGAATCCAAAACCTCCTTCAAATGAAAATGAGGTGCTTTAGACTGCTCGGTAATTGCCTCCCGTGTCAGATCTTCAAAGGTTAATTCCGTAGGTCGGTCGGTTAAATTCATGGAAAGATCGAGGACTAAAAAAGAACCCGGAATGGCTTCCTTCTTTTTCTGATCAAAAAGAGAAGAAAAAATCGCCTCAAAAAGAAAAAGTGAAATGACCACAAAGAGGAGGGTCGACACTAAAGTAACTGCCATTCTTTTCAGTACATCTTTCCAGAAATTTTTCATATTGTTTCGACCAAGAAAATACCTCTTTTTGAGTAAGGTCGAAGAAAAACTTTGCCTGTATTCAAAAAGAACGCATTTATTCATGTATATGAATGAAGAAGACCTATCGGTGGACAGAAAAGCTCTCCGCATCAATTTAGATTCCTCCAAGTACGGTACCTTTGCCGAGATTGGTGCCGGGCAGGAGGTCGCCCGTCATTTTTTTCAGGCGGGTGGTGCAGCTGGAACGGTAGCCAAAACAATATCTGCCTATGATATGAAATTCAGCGACGCAATTTATGGTGAAGCTGGCCGTTATGTCTCACGAAAAAGACTCGTCCAAATGATGGCACATGAGTATCAGTTATTGGATGAACGCTTATCCACTGCCCGCGGTGTGGATAGTACTTTTTTTGCATTCTCCAATACGGTTTCCGCACTCAACTACAGTAAAACAAACGAGTGCCACGGATGGATGGGGATACGATTTCAAATTTCACCCCAATCTCCTTTTCACGACATTATCCTTCATGTCCGTATGCTTGATACGGACAACCAGTTACAACAGGAGGCGATCGGTATATTGGGTGTTAATTTGGTTTACGGAGCCATGCACTTAAGCAAGGATCCGGATGCATTCATCAAAAGCCTGACCGACAGTTTGGGTGAGAACCGGATCGAAGTTGACATGATTGAATTTAACGGTCCCTCTTTTGAATCAGTGGACAACCGGATTCTTTGCCTCAAATTAACTGAAACTGGATTAACTCACGCAATCATGTTCAATGACTCTGGACATGTGGTGCAACCCTCGGAAAATCTTTATAAAAAAGCCTGCCTGATCGAACGGGGAAGCTTTCGCCCATTAACCAAGGTGAATTTAGATATGCTGGAAAAGGCCAAGGTGCAATTTGTTTCTCGTGAAGATGTGGAGGAAAAGAGTGTTGAGGTCTTTATGGAACTCACTCTGCGAAGCCTGCTCAATGAGGGAGATATTGATTACGAGGACTTCATCTCACGGATTGAAGTGATTAATTCCTGTGGATATGGAGTTCTCGTTTCCAACTATTTGGAATACTTCAAACTCTCCGCTTATCTCAGACGGTATGTCAAAAATCCTATTGGACTCGTGCTTGGACTCAATAACCTGGCGGATATTTTTAAGGAAGATTACTACTCAAATCTTGAAGGCGGAATTCTTGAAGCATTTGGGAAGCTATTTAAAGACAATGTAAAAATTTATGCCTACCCC
>CAJWWH010000101.1 GCA_913048545.1 uncultured Opitutia bacterium
CGGCTAACTGCGTCGTCGAAAAGACAGCCATCATACCGTAATAATCACGGGTCGGGACCGGATCAAATTTATGGTCATGGCATTTCGCACACTGCATGGCATGGGCCAGAAAAGCTTGGCCCACTGAATCAGTTACATCATCAAGCCAAAGTTGACGGGTCTCTTTAAAAACACTCATCCCGGTCTGTTCCCATGGCCCCATTCGGAGGAAGCCCGTGCCGACTAAATTCTCCGGCTTATTTGAATTCAATTCATCTCCTGCCAATTGTTCAATGATGAATCGATTATAGGGTTTATCCTGATTGAATGCCCGGACCACATAGTCCCGGTATCGCCAGGCATTAGGCCGTGAATAATCATTAGCGAAACCACCGGAATCGGCGTAGCGGGCGACATCCAGCCAGTGCCTGGCAAAATGTTCACCGTAATGAGGGGAGGCCATTAACTTATTGGCGTAGATCGAAAGTGCTTCCTTGGATTTACTGAAATCTTTTTCAAAATTCCTTACCTCGCTTGGTAAAGGAGGTAATCCCGTTAACCCAAAGGACAGGCGTCGGTATAATTCACCTGCCGGAGCAACCGGAGCAACCTCAAGCCCTGACTCCTCGAGCTTTTTTTTAACAAACCAATCCACTGGGTGTTTCCCCTCGGGTACTTTTTTAACTTTTAGTGGACGATATGCCCACAACTTTTCCGATTCGTATCTACGGTTCTGCCAATCCTCGGAAAGTGCCTTGGAAGTGGCCACTTGCACACCTTCGGCATACTTATCCTGAATCTCGGTAATTCTCTGCTCACTCGGCCAAGGAGCACCATAATCTATCCATTCCCGAATCCATCCAGTTTCTTCTTCGGTTAATTGATCGGATTCCTTAGGAGGCATCTCCAAATCCTCCTCCACGCGGGTACTGAGAATATAAAAATAACTTTTTTCTCCCTGTCCCGGAATTAGGACTTCATCTTCAAAGATTTCTCCGCCTTGCAGTATGGATTCCCGTGTTCGCATATCAAAACTACTCTTGATCTTTTTCGGGTCGTCACCATGGCAAGCCATACATTTCTCGGCAAAAAGAGGTTTTAAGTGTAATGAAAAGAGCTTTTCCCCTTCAGAGGGTTCTTTCGAAAATGCAGATACGACCAAGATCAACGAAAGAATATATATACGAAGGTTCATTAAGGTTAAATTTTTACTGATGCCTTACTCATCAGCAATTTTCAAATGATGTTTGTAATAAAAAAAACATGAGGGGATAAGAGTACTTTGGAGTTCTCTACTCGAAGATTGATCCCTTTTTACCAAGATGAGCTCTGAAAAAATCGTCGAGAACAGAGATCGCAATGCTTCTGTGTTTAGAAGCCTTGAGTAGTCCATGGGGTGCTCCCGAAATTTCGGTTAACCCAGTAGGGACTCCCAGTTGTGATGCTTTTTTTCGAAAAGCGTTCGCACGAGTCGATGGTTTATCGTATTCTCCGCAGATTATAGCAATAGGTGGATCGTCCTTCGTCAGATGATTTATCGGGGATTGTTTTAAGTATTTCTGAGGAACTTGGTGATAAAATCCACCCATGAATTTTGACCAGTTCAGAACTGTTGAATTTTGAATATGGGGAGACAGTAGATCCGTTTGGGCTCCGATACCAACAGCTGCATTCGGACGGGATAGAGGGTTCTCACTATCAAAAGTTGCGGCCATTACTGCTAAGTATCCCCCAGCTGAGGAACCTGTCACTCCAATCTTTTTTGGATCGATCCCATAATCGAAAGCATTTTCACGAAGAAAGCGAATTGCGGAAAATACATCATGCAACTGAGCGGGAGCCTGAGCCACACTAGTGAGGCGATAATTTGAACACACCGCAACATATCCCTTTTCCACTAAACCTAGAGCAAGCGGATGCATAAATTTCTTGGAACCCTTTGCCCAAAATCCCCCGTGAAGACAAAGAATTGCCGGTCTTATCTGCTTGTCGTCACTACGGAATACATCGAGTAGCAAATCACCGGTTGAGTGTGATATGAATTTAACATCTTCCCATTTTTTTACTGGCGAATGAGATTTCTCTTTTGCATTTCCGCTAAAAAATGCAAAAGAAACCGAAAGCCCCCAAATAAGAAAATTAAAATATCTTTTCATTTTATTAATAAACTCCCTCAAAGTATCGTATTGCCCAAAAAATGTCCTGAATTTGGAAAAAGTCTATCTAAATAAATCTTACAGATTGAATTCTTCGTGTACCCAATTTTAAATTTTTCATGCTAAAAGACAGTTCTGCTGGATTATAAAAAATCCAAGAATTCGCTTCAGTTATTTACTAGGTGGTTGAACAATGGTTAAACTTTTTAATGACCAAAATTCTCGTACTCTTCAGTTTTTTATCCCCATTTATCTTTGGACAAAGTTCACCCTATGATATTTTTCCAGAAGCGGAACCACCGTACTACCGGGTAAGATACGAAGCTTCCGTAAAACCCGGGGAACTCATATTTCCTGTACAATATACAGTCTGGATACCCGAAGGGATCAAAACATTGCGCGGTGTGATTGTTCATCAACACGGATGCGGGGAGGGGTCATGTAAGTCAGGATTGACCGGAGCGTGGGATCTTCACTGGCAGGCCTTGGCGCAAAAGCATGACTGTGCTCTGCTCTCACCGTCCTATGAACAACCCGGAAAAGCGGATTGTCAGATGTGGTGCGATCCACGAAATGGATCGGGAACGGTCTTTCAACAAGCACTGCATGATCTGGGCAAAATGAGCGGACATCCCGAATTAAGTAAGGTTCCCTGGGCACTTTGGGGTCACAGCGGAGGCGGACACTGGGCGGGGGGGATGACCATGCTTTTTCCTGACCGGGTGGTGGCCTGTTGGTTGCGCTCCGGGGTTCCTATGTTGGAGGCAAATCCGGAACGGGTTCACATTAAACCACATACCCTTCACCCCGGTGCACTGAAAGTTCCGATAATGTGCAACCCGGGAACAAAAGAGGGAGTGACGGTGAAGACCGGACGGTTTGCCCGGGTCTGGCCCGCCAATGAAAAATTTTTTAAACAGATACGGAATGCGGGGGGGGTGATTGGAGTCGCAATTGACCCCCTCACCGCCCACGAGTGCGGAAACTCCCGCTACCTCGCAATTCCCTGGCTCGATGCCTGCCTCTCTGCACGCTTACCCAAAAGTCCGGGTGGAAAACTCGTTCCGATGCCAATAGATAATTCATGGCTTGCTCCCCTTTTAGGAAAAAAAGCCCAACCCATTTTACAATTTAAAGGCAATCCACTCGAGGCAGTCTGGTTACCCAACAGAAAAATTGCCCGGTCTTGGATGCAATTTGTAAAGGATACCAAAATATGGGATCACACCCCTCCCCCTGCACCCACCCATGTGGTGGTGAAGGATAATGTAATCAGCTGGAATGCAGAGGCCGATTTGGAAAGCGGAATTGCCCGCTTTCTGATTAAACGGAACGGTCAAGTGATCGGTCAGGTTCCCGAGGATCCAAGCAATAAGTTTGGCCGCCCGCTCTTTCAGGGCCTCTTGTACAGTGATACTCCCTTACTTCCCCTGAGAAAAATGACATTTACCGATCCTGAGGCAAAGCCCGGCAGGAAATACTCCTACCGCGTGATCACAGTCAACACCGTAGAGTTGGAATCCAGATAAGAAAAGTACTCCAGGAAGTCCGGCTTTCTATAGAAAAATTAAATACTTACGCAATTTCTGATGCGTGAAATCCCAACCAGTCATCAAGGTTATTCAAATTAATTGCGTCCCTGGGATCCCCATCGGTCAATCCATTGGCCGACAAAATGGATTGCCGTGTTGCGTCATCATGAATGTATCCGGTAATGGAATCATTCAGTGAGGAAATCGTGGATTCATCCAATTTTACTCCGTCCTGACTCTTTACCCATCCCTCAAACTGTGGATAAGTGGGTTTCGAATCGGTGATAAAAGAAAGGACGGCCTCCGCGTTAAGACCAAGAGCATCGATAACCATGGAGTCATATCCTGCTCCGATCCCGGGGTAACCATCGGCAATTTTTCCCGCGGCTTCCAGGGAAACTTTCTGCCAAAGACGGGGAAGGTGAAGAACACCAAGTGGACCGGCGGTTCCGGAACTAATAAGAGGTACTATTTTAGACATATTTAGATTATATTTTAGTATTAACTTTTCGTGAAATAGAAGAAGGTGGTGCAAAAATTTCTGGAGAAAAAAAACAGGAGAAGCGGTAAAAAAAAGTCGACTCAAACGAACATACAAGCCATTCAAAGTAAAGACTTTTAAGATTTATCACACCTAAGAATTAATTAGAACTAATGATATCGAAACAAAAAAAAATCGGGCTGGTGGGCGTAGGGCGAATGGGGGCGAATATGGCCCGAAACTTGAAAGATAAGGGGTATCAGATCAGTTGCGTAAATGATCTGAATAAAGAGATTGCCAGGGCATTGGCCGAGGAATTGGACTCTGCCCATGCAAGCACATTGGCCGAGGTAACTGCAATGTCTGACATCATTTTGACGGTTGTCACCAACGATACTGCGATGGAGACAATCTTTTTTGATTCAAACGACAATTTGTTTATGGAAGCATCCGGCAAGTTGTTCATTAACTGCGCCACCCTCTCGCCTGCCATGCATATCAAACTCGAGCAAAAGGCCGCTGAAGTGAACGCTCAAACCCTCGAAGGATGCATGGCTTCGAGTATAACCCAGGCCCGCGAAGGAACTCTTTACCTTATGATCGGTGGTAAACATGAAGTTTTCGAAAGCGCCAAGGATTTACTCGATGATTTAAGCGTAAATCTTCGCTTCGTCGGAGAAGCCGGACGGGCGGCTCAGGTCAAGGCACTGGTTAATATGGTCATGAATATAAATACCGCCGCTCTGGCTGAAGGCTTGGGCATGGGCGATGCCCTCGGCCTCGACCTGAAAATGCTCTGTGAAATTTTCTCGCAAACCGGGGCCAATTCACGAGTTCTTGAAACCGATTCCGATGACATGCTCGACCGGGATCACGAATGTTATTTCTCAGCCGAACATGCGGCCAAGGATTCCGGTATTGCCATTTCAGTAGCGGAAGAAGCTGGCATTCAGGTTCCCCTTGCAAAGGCAACCCTTGCCCAGTATCGGAAGATGGTTGAACTTGGGCTTGGTGAATTAGATAAATCTGGAGTTGCGGAACTGACTTTTAAAGGGCGCGGGAAGGAAAAGTAATTGACTGAAGTTTCAAGCTGAATCAGAAACTAATTTATTATGAATGATAAATTATCCATAATCATTGGTCATAAAAAGTTTTCCGGCATTTTATCCGGCCTGGTCTTTCTACTGCTGATTCCTCTGGTTATTCAATTCATCCAAATTGCCCAATCCGACGCCGACAGTCACGAAAAGGTGGAAAAGCTCATTCTAGATCAGGAAAATATTGCCCTTATTCTGATCGGTCTGGGCACTTTCCTCAGTGGGCGCCGAATCATTCTCACCTGGCTGGATGATTCAATCAGCCCGGAATCCGAACTGAACAACGAAAGCAGCCGGATATGTGAAATTAATGGTTTCTATCTTATTCTTCTGGGTAGTTTTATGGAAATCCTCGACCAGTTAATCATGCATATTGATGGACTGATGGATATCGGGGTGATTCTTGAATTAACCCTAAATTTCCCCCTCGATCTGCTTTCCTGTTTCATTCTTGCCCGACTGTGCTACACCATACTGACCCAGAAGGATTCAGAGGAAAACGATCAGCAAGAAGCATAGAATCCTGGAGTCAATGAGTTCAGGCGTTGCCCGTGTTCATTTTTAACCTTTCCTAAAGTTTGTCGTATTTATCGGAGGATCCTTTGGCCTGTTCAACGGGATATTTCCCGGCATTCTTTATGATTTTATCCTTAACGATTTGCCCCACATCCAATTGGTGCCGTTCGGCAAGCATCAGAGCGTAGGCAAGAACATCCGCCAATTCCTCCTTCAACCGTTCCCGGTCCACCTCTTCCGCATCCGCCTCTTTCTTCCATAAAAATAGTTCATTCAATTCGGCCGCCTCAATCGAAAGAGCAAGGGCGAGATTCTTCGAATCATGAAACTGCCCCCAGTCCCGCTCATCACGGAACTCAACCAATAAATCAATCAGTTCCTGAATATCGCTCATAAAAAAATCTTCACTTTGGATACCACCTCATTCGCTTTTTCACGTGCCTCTTCAATCG
>CAJWWH010000102.1 GCA_913048545.1 uncultured Opitutia bacterium
AAACGCCCTCCCCTACAAAAATATCTCCCCGACGGGATGCGATCGCCACTTTATTCCCGGGAAGAATATCAATGCCACTTACTTCAATAACTTCACCTTCAGGAAGTGGAATCGTGGTGATGGGGTAATAATCGGACTCAACCGGTAAACTTTCAGAATGATCGTCTGCGAATACCTGAGGAGCTACAGCGTAAAAGAGAGTGAATAGAATGATCAAAATTTTCATGCTTAAATTTTATTTTTTGTTAAGGTTAAATCAATTATTCCGCCCAGGAATAAGTAATTTTTAATTCGGACTTCCCTCCAATCCATTGAATTGGCACCCGAAGTTCACCCCTTTCAGCAAGAACTTCCCCTCCTTTTACAGACAAAGAAAGTTCACTATTGGAAAAAGTACCCCTGTCTTTCTCAAAATTTCCTTGAGCAAGTCGGAGATAAAGATTTGGAGAATTCCCCTTACCAAAAAATTTGAGCGTCCTACGGATTACTCCCGGTTTTTCCTCGGAGGAACTGCCAACGGGAACCGGTTTGTCCATAATAGAAATTTCATCCCGAGTGTATTTAAATGTGGGCCTTTGCATCTTGTCCAAAACATAGCCATCAAATTCTAATTCTTTCGTGCGGTATTCGGACTCTGGCCAAGGGGAATCCGGTTTTTCCAGTTCTGTAATCGCCAGTCCTTCCGGTAGTCGAATCACATCACTACCTGCTGGTGGCTGAAAGCCCTGCCCACGCCCGATCCAATGACGGGCTCCATCGATAAATTCTCCATGCCAAATCATTGCAAGTCTCATATTGTTTGCATCAAAAGCAAGATTCACTCCCTCATGGTACCCCACTCCAATCGCTCGCGGCCCTGCACCATCAATAAAGTTCCGGTAAATGGTAGCTTCTCCTTTTAAAGGTTCGATCAGCATACCTTCAACAACCTGTCCAGCCTTAGGTGCAGTTTTAGAAAGAGGTTTATTTTTAAAACCTGGACCTGCCCAAGAGACACTTAATGCTTCCCCACCCGCTAGTTCGAAATATTTCACTTCAATATCGTGCTTTCCTTTTTTCAATTCTACGGAACCCGCCTTTGCCTTAATTCCATGAACGCCATCGTTATCGACGATCATCTTGCCATTGATAAAAAGTTGCGAACCATCATCCGAGGAAATGGTGAAGGAGTACTTCCCATCCTTTGGGCATTCAATTTGGCCATTAAAAACGAAAGCAAAGTTATCGTTCACTTCACGAATTGAAATATCAAAAAGCCCTGTGGCTAAAGTTCCAGATTTGACGACTTTAAGTTCCGAAAAGTCTGGCATCTTGCTCCATTTTCCGTGGTATATTTTATAAGTTAGATTGGTGACCGGGTTGGCTTTCTTAGTTACTCCCATTATTCCATTCATTAATTGATAATGCCCGGGAAAAGTACATATATACGGATAGTCTCCCTCAACCTTGGGAGTTTTAAAATAAAAGGTTACCTCTTCACCAGGTTGAACCATTCCTGAACTAGCCAGCATTCTCGGATGCCCCTTCGGTTCCCAATCCATCTTCACTCCTTTGTCTCCAAGCTTGAGAACAGCATCAATCAGCTCCTGCCCTTTATCTCCGCCCTTTTTCTTACCGGGGGTACAAAAAATTAGATTATGTGGCAGGGAATCAGGATTTTTAAAAACCACTTTCACTTTTGAATTAGGCTTAACACTAAAGCTCTGCACATCGTATTTCATCTGTGCTTCCAGCGTGCTGATTGTAATCGACTGGTCAACTTTCTCAAAACCTTTGGGAGCATCCTCCGCATGTATAACAAGCGAGCTCAATAGACAATTTGCTAAAATATAATATATAGATGGAAATTTCATAAAAACCTTTCTCCAAAATGATCTTCCATGACAATGGCAACCTTAAACCTACGATCATCTTGAAATGATTATGAACAGCCTCTTCAGAAAAGAATTACTAGGAGGTTAAAAAAATCTCGATCCCATATCCTGGCTCACTCAAAGTGAAAGGATGATAAGAAACTTACTTCTCTGTATTTTCTCTTTAAGCATCCTAAGCCAATTTTCTTTAGGCTCAGAAGATGCAGAAACTTTCGATTGGGCTAATTTTTCCTCCCAGCGAGAGCAGGCAAAATACATCTCCAATCAATTAAAGAGGTGGAACAATAAAACCCCAATTCTCCGCGATAAGCCCCTCCGGGTCATTTACTTTCATGCCAAAGATCGGAAACCACTGAAAAATCATGTAGAGAGATGGAACGGCATTCTTTCGGATATTCAAAATTTCTTTCGTACTGAAATGAGTCGACTGGGATACGAACAAGTTACGATCTCTCTTGAGAAAGAAAATGGAATTCTAAAACTCCACGAAATTCAAGGAATACAGAACGAGGGTAATTATACTTATAAATCTGGAGGCAAAATTAGGGGAGAAGTATTTAAAGCCTTGCGGGCAAAAGGAATTAATCCTGAAGAAGAAACCCTTCTCATTGTTTGTGGTCTCTCTAAAACCGACGGTAAAAAGGTTACTATTTATTCGCCCTATTACGGCATGGGGGCGAATCATAACAAGGGAATCTGTTTCACTGCTGACATGGAATGGTTATCCATTGACGGACTCAGACCTGATCCAAACAAGATTGTCCTTCAGGTCAAGGAACACAGAAACTACGAACCCTTTACCCTGAATCGGTTCAACACTGTGTATATCGGGGGTACCATTCACGAACTCGGTCACGGGCTCTCCCTCCCTCACAACTTGGCCACCAAGACTGAATCTATCCAGGGAACAGCATTGATGGGTGCCGGTAATTACACCTACCGCAAAGAATGGAACAGTAAACAAAAAGGATCTTTCCTGACCCATTCAAGTGCTATTCGTTTGCTTGTGCACCCTCTATTTAACGGAACATCCAGCCGAGCTAAAAGCACTCCATCTCTAAAATATAAAGCTCTCAACTTATCCTTTAAAAATGGTATAATACAGATAAACGGAAAGATCGAAACTGACATCCCAGCCATTGCCATGATCGCCTATAACGATCGGGAAAATAAGGGACAACGCGGATACATGGTCAATAACAATTACGATGCTACGAGTTGGACTTCAGTCCTCAGCCCTACAAACGAGTTCCGCTTAGTTGTGGGTGACTTGCGCAACGGGAACCATCAAATTCGTCTCCTCAGCGTTCATATGAACGGAGCAACCCAAACCAAACGGATTCATTATTCGATGAAGGATGGAATGCCTGACCTAAATCGTGCCAGTAAAGAAATTGTAAGTATCCTAAGCAATAACGATTGACCTACTTCCAAATCAAACAAAAATTGGTTTCTACCCTCTACTTACTCGGATTTTCCGTAACCCAAATTGTATGAAAAAAGTTTTATTTATCGCCGCCTTTTTCCTTATCGAACTGCTTTCTGCTGAAACCAAACCAAACATTCTCTTCATCGCTATTGACGATTTACGCCCCGAACTTGGATGCTATGGAAAAAAAGAAGTTCTTTCCCCTCACATTGACAAACTGGCCTCAACCGGAACCGTATTTAACCGGGCCTATTGCCAAGTTGCGGTATGCGGTGCCTCCCGGGCCAGTTTAATGACCGGGCTTCGTCCGACATGGCAGCGTTTTGTAAAGTACAATACCATTTCCGATAAGGACGCCCCCGGAGTTCTGACATTGCCTCAGGAATTGAAACAAAAAGGGTACCATTGTCTGTCCAATGGTAAAATCTTTCATCACAAGGACGACACCGCTGAGCGCAGTTGGAGCGAAAATCCATGGAAACCGGACATGAAAGGAAGTGACTTTCTCGATCCCAAATCCAAATCGATGATCTTAGCTAAAAACAAGCGTGGTCCCGTTCTTGAGAGTCCGGATGTACCTGATAACGCTTACCCGGACGGACAGATTGCCGACAAAACCATAGCGGATCTCAAACGCCTGGCAAAGCAGGGTAAACCCTTTTTCATGGCCTGCGGATTTATGAAACCTCACCTACCCTTTTATGCCCCAAAAAAATACTGGGATCTCTACGATCGTACTTCGCTCATTTTGGCCGATAATCAGACCCGTCCGCAAAATGCCCCTGAAGTACTCACCGGATCAAAGGAAATCTTGAGCTATCATGGACGAGGAATGGACTACAACCAAGAGCAATGGCACCGGGCATGCCTTCACGGCTACTATGCTTGTGTAAGCTATATCGATGCCCAGGTTGGAAGATTAATCAGGACACTTGATAATTTAGGTTTAAGAAAAAATACCATAGTTATCGTTTGGGGAGACCATGGTTGGCATTTGGGGGAACATACTTTCTGGGGAAAGCACAACCTCATGCATCTGTCTTCCCGGTCTCCCTTAATCCTGTCCATTCCGGGTGGCCGAAAAAATCAAACTTGTGACCGTCTGGTCGAGTTCGTTGACATCTATCCAACCCTGCTCGATCTTGCTGGAATCACACCTCAAAACAAAGGACTGGAAGGAACCAGCTTTAAAATACTGTTACAACGGCCCCGTACCCTATGGAAAAAAGCCGCCTTCTCGCGCTATGGTCCTGCCATCAGTGCGATCACTCCAAAGTTCAATTATGTTCAGTATAAAAGCGGAGAAAAGATGCTTTTTGATCTGATCTCCGATCCCGATGAAAACATCAATATTGCCGGTGATCCCAAAAGAAAAAGTACCCTCAACCACCATATTAAAATACTTGGTAATGGGTGGACTGATGCATTGCCGCCAAGCGTACAAAAATAATTCCCCCATCCAATAAAAAATAGTCCCATGAAACCTAAAACTTTCCCTTCAATCATTCTTGCGGCCCTAGTCTTTGCCTCTTTCTTTTCATTTCATTTATCTGCAGAATTCAAGGCCCAGAAAAATATATCCTACGGACCACATGAACGTAATTTCCTGGATGTCTATTGGGACACCGAGTATAAGAATGCCCCCATCGTGTTCACCATTCACGGTGGCGGTTTCAGGTTCGGTGATAAAGCCTATTGCAATGAGGACATGATTAAACTCTATATGTCCAAGGGTTGTATCGTGGTCTCACCCAACTATCGACTGCTAAAAATCGGAACTGAAGTATCCATCAAAGATTGTGTCATCGATTCGGCTATGGCGGTCGCCTATGTTCAAAAGCATGCAAAAAAATATGGAGGAAACCCCAAAAAAATCGTTTCCACTGGAGCCTCTGCGGGTGGTTTTATTAGTGCTTGGATTGCTTACAATGATGAGTGGGAATGGCCCACCTATGCCAAGTACAAGCCAAAGAAGCTCAATATTGTGGGCTGGTTCGGAAATAGTCCCGGACTTCCGCCAAACATTATTAACCTAGTCAACTCCGGCGACCCTCCCGGTTTTGTAATGTTTGGTGGTAAAAAAGAGCATCCGAAAACACCGGCAAGTATGGGCCATGCCATACAGGCTATGCTTACGAAAAATAAAGTCTGGAGTAAAATGGTCTACATCGATTCCATGGGACATGTTCCCGCAAAGCGCGTACTATTCAATCCCAAAACCCGGGATAAAGAAACCTACACCGCTTTCAATGAGTTTCTCGATATGGTATGCCACAACAAAAAAGAACCCAAGGGGGGAGATGTAATCAAAGTTAAAAAGAAATAGTCCATTGAAAGCCTGATCCCCCTAATAAAATATGTACCCGTAATAAAATATGTGATTGTAACATAAAAGGTGTATTGCCCATAATAGCTCAAATCCTTAATTCGATATAATTATGAAAAACAACACTCGTAGAGACTTTATTAAATCTTCTGCTGCTGTCGGCAGCTTTTTTATTCTTCCCTCCGGCTTACGGGCCAAGTCACCCAACAGTAAGATCTGCACCGCCCATATCGGAACAGGTGGTAAGGGCCGAATTGATACCGTGTATCTTGCCAAGCACAGCAATGTCGAAGTGATCGGACTCTGCGATGTCGATTACGCACATGGTAAAATTGATACCTGGTCCAAACAATTTAAAAGTGCCACCGCCTTTCAGGACTATCGTGAAATGCTAGT
>CAJWWH010000103.1 GCA_913048545.1 uncultured Opitutia bacterium
TGGTTTTGGACTCGTCATCCTCGAAGTGAAAATCCGTTTCCCAGAAGATTGAGCCATTGGAATTTTTAGTCTCGAAATTATAGCCGACATCCACGGAGGAATGCAACTCAGCGGGGCGATTGCCGTCAAAGATCCACCAGGCTGTCCCAATTCCAAAGTAGTAATTAGCAGTCTCAAACTCGTGCCCAAGTCCTAAGCCCACTCCAAATTCCTTGTAGTAAAAATCGTATTCATCTTTTTCGGCTAGAGGAATGCGTACCATGGGCTTGAAAGTCCATGAACCACTTTTCCCATCGAGATTGAAATATTTTTTGAGAGGCAGTGCAAGATTCAGATCGCCCCACCCACTGTCCTTCTGGATTAGTTTCCCGCCTGAACCATCCGGCATTTCACGTTCTGCATCCAGCACATAGGGAAGTTTGGCAGTTATACGAATTTCCTTTTTCCATGTGTATACACCTTCCAGGTGCATGACATTGATCTCTTCTGAAAAGCCTGGGTATACCTTATTGCTTCCCATCAGCAGGTCGGTCTCGTTAATATATTCGTAATGGACTTGATATCCCCACCCCCCAGACCAGCGGGGCATCATATTCATTATCGGATCGTCTGCCTGTGCTATAAAAACAGGAGAGAAGCAAATCAAGATGCTTCCAAAAAAAGAATAAAACTTACTCAATTTAGCAGGATCTACTTGTGGGTATGATGAACCACTTCGATTGTTGCGTCTTGCTTAAATTGAAGAGCGTCCAAATGACTCTCATGTAATCTGTATTCTTCAACAGCGACATAACCGGCATCCACTACTCGTTCAATCAAATCTTTGCTGTTCAATTGAGCACCGTCCTTGAGGGCAATTGATACTAGTTGGGTTTCAGGATTCATATCAATCCCATCCTTAAATCTTTTCTTATCCACACCCTTCATCTTCGAAAGGTTTTTACGAATTCCGATTGCACAGGAAGGGCAAACCAGTCCTTTCACATATACAAGCGAAATTTTAGACGACTCCAACAAAGTTTCTTTCGCCGCGGCCAATCTTACTTCAGGACGAGCCTCCTCTTTGTCTTCATTTGCCAATAAAAAAGATGAGGTTACTGCGACTAACAATGAAGAAAGTAATATGGATTTGATTTTCATGATATTAATTTAAAACAGTAAAAGAGAAATTTCAACTCATTTGGGTCTTATTAAAATAAATTGAAATGAGGAGCGTGGTTCTCTGTGCGGTCCGTAAAAAAATCGATTGTATGGTTCGCGGTCATAAAAACGGTGTCCAGATGCTCATCAGCTTCAGCTTAAATGAACGGTGAAAGAACCGTGCACTCCTATTTATGAGTGACCAATTCTTCTTACGCTCGGTATATTTATATTCCCCTACAATTCTTTCTCTACATTAAGACTCGCCTACTGAAATTCACGAATCCTAATTTTTTTCCAGCGGACCGAAAGGGGTTCAGTTTTATTACCAACTCCATGAACCTGGAAACCTAACCGTCCTTTCGTAAAGTGTGTTCGGGTGTCTTTACCATCGGAAATTTTTGTTCCGTTGATCCACACGCGGATGTGTTCGCCTTTAGCGAGAACGCGATAGATATTCCAGCCCTCCTTCTTGTAGGACTTGTTCGCAATTTCCTTTTTGGGAGCCAGCAGCCAGCCGCCGACACCTTCAAACCAGACACCAGCGGCATTGCCGTTTGCGGCGATTTCAACCTGTGGCCCGAAAAGCGATTCCCCGTCGGCTTTCTTCATTGCCTTCACTGCATCTGCTTCAGAAAGGTCGGCTGGGATTTCATCGGCGTTGGAAATCGAACGGATTTGCACGCCCGAGTTGAGAGCCGGATCACACTTCACTTCAAAAATAAGTTCAAAGTCGCCATATTTTTTCGGCGGACACAAAAACGTATTGGGAGTCTTCGGTTTGGTGGTTCCGACTATGCAGCCGTCCTCGACCCTGTAGTCGGCTTCGCCGCCCTTCTTCTCCCAGCCCTTGATGTCTTTGCCGTTAAAGATCGTGGTCCATTCAGCGGCACTGACATTCGTTCCATAAGAACTTACTATAGCCACCAAAACGGATAATATTGTTAGTCTCATTAATTTTTTCATTTGTTTTTCTAGTTTATTTGCGTTCGATATTCATGAAATAGACCCCGTACACTTTACCGTCCTTGCCGATTCTTCCCTATTCAACAGTGGGATGCATGGACGATCGCCATTTATTGAAGAGTGTGCCCAGCTCCTTGACCACATTCCTGTGCTGTTTGGAAAGGTCTTTGTGCTCTCCGATATCTTTACTGAGGTCGTATAGTTTCCATGCGGGCGGTGGAGCCTTCGAAGCGATTTTTTCATTCATACGAACGAGTTTCCAATTTCCTTTTCGGATAGCAGAATTATGAACTTTGGGTCTGGGTTTGACTGGGCCACCTTTTTCCCGGGGTATCCAGCTACGATTCTGCCAGCAGAGCCATTCGTGCGGTTTAGATGTGTTCTTTCCATTAATAAAAGGAAGCAGATTTACACCGTCAGTTGGTTGACCTTTGGGCATCTTTAAACCGGCCGCAGCCACCAAGGTCGGGTACACATCAGTACTGGAAACCATTTCACCATACACCTTTCCGGCAGGAATCTGCTCCGGCCAGCGCATGAGCATGGGTACACGTACACCCCCTTCCAGAATATCAAACTTATTTCCTCTCAACGGCTTATTATTGGCAAAATTACGCGAGTGAGACGCGTATTGGGTAGTGTTTCCACCACCTCCGTTATCATTGAGAAAGAGGACGATCGTGTTATCCGCAATCCCCTTTTTGTCGAGTCGGTCAAGGACGCGCCCGATAGATCGGTCCATCGCAAGCAACATACCGTCGTAGGTACGACGATTCTCGTCTTTAATATTAAGAAACTTCTCACGATCCTTATCTAGTGAATGCATTGGGGCATGAACCGCATTGAAGGCGAGATAAAGGAAAAATGGATTCAGATGATTACGATCGATAAATGCACACGCCTCACTTCCCCAGAGGTCTGTTAAATATTCAGGCGCTGGAAATCGGGTATTCTCCCTAAAGACTTGCGTGCCCTTCCAAAAATCTGCGTGCCCGCCTCGAATGCCCACAAATTCATCAAAACCACGATCGCAGGGGCCTCCCTGCTTGTATTGCAAATTCATATTGCCACCCAGATGCCATTTGCCGACTAATGCAGTGCGATAGCCGCCCTCCTGAAACGTGGCCGGCATCAGAGTCTGACGGAGAAAAAGACGGGTTTTATCTAAGCCATACATATTACAGTAAATACCAAATCGCTGCTGGTTTTGCCCGGTCATCAACCCCATCCGCGAAGCCACGCAGATTGGGGCGGTGACATAGGCATCGGTGAACAAAGTACCTTCTTTCGCGAGGCGATCGATATTCGGAGTGGGGATTTCTGATTTCCCGAATTTCGGCAAATCCGAGTAGCCCATGTCGTCGGAAAAAATCAGGATTACATTTGGAGTATTTAGGATATTTCCTTGTACCGTTTTACCCTGAGAATCAATTGGTCCCTTGCTATGCTCTACTTGCTGCCGGTGTTGCAATTTCGTCAAGATAATCGAACCCTCCCTTAGCTCAGTTCCATAGGTATAGACAACAGATATCGATAGACCCGTTATCATGATTAAAATAAAATTCTTCATAATTAGTGTCCCAATAATCCTTCCACTCACAATAACAACCGGCAAGGCATTCAAATTCTAACGCGGATTTTCATTTTCATTAAAAAAACCCATCGGAGCATCGAATTGCTTCAGTTGCAATTTCTTATTTATGGATATACTCCCGATGGAAGTAAAACCCCGTTTCTTGCTCTCAGGAGTAATGGTGATCGTATCCCATGGCCCCTTTCTTTTGTATTGTTGCCAAAGCCTGCCCGTGCCGTTGATTAAATCAATCTCTTTTAGATTCAACTCGAGCCTATCTTTGTGCACGGTGACGACCATATAATTCGGCTTGGTGGTTCGACCAATCAAGCCGCCATGTGCCACTTGCTGAATTCCATCTTTTTGAATACAGGTAACAGCGTGGACTTCTCCGCATAAATAAAGATCAACATCATATTTAACCATTGTCTTCCAAAACTCGGAATCTCTTCCCTTTTCCATTAACATACCGGATGAACTGAAAGTTCTTACCGGGCGAAGAATGGGCGTATGCCCCATGACCACAATATGGCCCACTTTGGGTCGATATTTTCGAACCACGCTTTCGAACCATTCCAATTGTTTACCCGTCACCCCGGCTGCGATCTCACCTTGCTTGCTCTCGCCCTTCTCGAACACATCGACCGAAACGAAAAGAGTATTCTTATGAAGCCAGTAAAAAGCGGTACCCTTCATATGATCAGGCCCATTCAATGGCATCTTCAAATGCCTCCGGAATGCATCCTTGTAAAACGGCACAGCATCCGCCTGTGCTCCGCGCCACGGGTTATCCCTAATTTCATGATCACCCAATGCTGCGTATACCTTAAGTCCGTGATCCTTAAATCGCTGAATCCATCCGGGATAATATTTATCCGCCCATTTGTTAATTTCTTCCTTTTGTGTGCCCCAATGCCCCATAACCAAGTCACCCGGCACCATCACAAAGGCAGGGGTTTCTTTTTTCATGGAATCCATAATGAACCCAAGGGTGTCTTCCCATCCCTCCTGTGGATACTCAATATCGAAATTAAGAAAATCGGGGATACTGACGAAGGTCCAAGGTTTTTCGCCCTTGGCGAATACACTTAATCCAACAACAAACCAAAATGAAACAATTACCCATCCACGCTTCATTTATAGAATTACTGGAGATGCCAATCCGTTCCATCCGCCATAATACTTTGATTAATCTTCAATAACTTCGTTTTCAATTGTTTAAGTAATGCAGGATTATCGGAAGCAATATCTTGAGTCTGGCCTGGATCGTTGGACAGGTCAAAAAGTTGAAATTCCTTATATCCTCCATTTTTCACCCTCGGTATCCAGCTTTCCTGAAACATATTTGTCGCTGGAATTTCATAATCCGGATTAGCCACCAATGAGAAATCTCCGTCACGCATCGCCACAATCGGGCGAGATTTTTGCAAATGCCAGAACAAAGGTTGATGACGTTTAAATTTGTCAGGTTCCCCTTTCAGCAAAGGGGATAAATCGGATCCGTCAATCGCTCGATCCTGAAGTGGTTCCAAGCTTAATAAACCGCACAAGGTCGGCAGCACATCAACCAGTCCCGCTGGTTCTTTCACTGCCCTATTTTTCTTGATTACCTCAGGCCAGGAGAAGATACCGGGCACCCGAATTCCCCCATCCCAGTTCGAACCCTTTCTTCCCCTTAAATTTCCGACGCGATCGTCCCGGTAGCTTCCATTATCCGATGCATAAATAATAAGCGTATTTTCCCTGACGCCCATTTGATTCAATTTTTCGACTACCCGACTGATCGCCCGATCGGTATTGTCAATCGTACCGGAGTAAATAGCTGCCCTGTCTTTGAGTTCCCCATAAGAGGAAACAATCTGATCCGGTGCCGCAATCGGGGCATGGGGTTCGTGAAACCAAAGATTCAAAAAGAAAGGAGCCTCGGGATGCCGGTGATTATCCAGCCAGTCAATCGCTTCATCCGCCACTAACTGACAGGAATATCCTTCCAACTGTCCAACTGCCTCTCCATTCCGAATAAAATTGTTCGGGTTCTTGTGACTGGGCGAGGCATTATTCCAGGTGGTGAACCAGTAATCAAAGCCATGGTGACTCGGGGTGGGTTTGGACCGGTTTTTTGTCGGTAAACCCAGGTGCCATTTCCCCACATGAGCGGTGGAATAACCCCGATCCTTTAAAATTTCCGCAATCGTTCTTTCTCTGAGAAGCAAATGAGAGTTTTGGGCTTCGTCCGAAATCCAACTATAAACTCCCGTCCTAATATGATGCCTACCGGTCAATAGAGTAGCCCGAGATGGGGAA
>CAJWWH010000104.1 GCA_913048545.1 uncultured Opitutia bacterium
GAATGGCGATGAAATTTTAATCCCTATAAACAAATGAAAAAATCAGTTATTACCCGTTCCTTTTTATTCCTTCTTTTCTACAGCTACACACTTGTGGGTAAGGATTACCGCACCACCGGTTCTGTTGAGCGATTGGATGATTCCATTAATCAACTCATTCCTCTGGATGCAAAAATTGAAATTCTGGCAGAGGGATATGACTGGTCTGAAGGACCGGTATGGATATCCCAGAGAGATTTTTTGCTTTATTCTGATGTGCCCACCAATAAAATCTACAAATGGAAGGAAGGGGAGGGAGCAAGTGTTTATTTGGATCCATCCGGTTACACTTCCAAAGAAAAAAGACCGGGCGAGTCAGGATCCAATGGTTTGACCCTTGATGAACAAGGTAGGTTGATCATTTGCCAGCATGGAGACCGGCGTGTGGCCCGTATGAATGCACCGACCGAGTCTCCCCGTGCGGTATATGAAACCCTCGCGGGGAAGTATAAGGGTAAACGTTTTAACAGTCCAAATGATTTGGTCTATAATCAGAAGGGTGAACTTTATTTTACCGACCCTCCTTATGGCCTGGTTCAAAAAGAAAAAGACCCGAAACGTGAAATTGATTTTCAGGGAGTATATCTTCTCCGTAAGAATGGAGATGTCGTGCTCGTCGCCAAGGATCTCGAACGACCGAATGGGGTTACTCTTTCCCCTGACGAAAAAACTTTATATGTGGCGAATTCTCATGGTCCGCGCCCGATCTGGATGTCTTATGAACTGAAGAAAAACGGTATGGTAAAAAAGGGTAAGCTATTCTTTGACTCCACAGAGTATCGAAAAAAACATCCATCCCGAAAAGGGGGGAATGATGGGATGAAAGTGGATGTGGATGGAAATATATGGGCGACCGGACCCGGAGGAGTTTTAGTATTTTCCCCCGAGGGTAAACATCTGGGTACTATTCTTACTGGCCAACGCACCGCAAATTGTGCATTTGGAGATGATGGATTCACACTTTATATTACGGCTGATATGTACCTGATGAGAATCAGGACATCGATCAAAGGGAATGGCTTTTAAATCCGCGTGAGATGTAAATAGTGATGAAGTCGATGATGCTTACCGAACCCAAGAAGCTTGAAATTCAAGACTCTCCAATCCCCAGCTTTGGTAAGGATGAAGTTCTAATTCGGGTGAAAGCATGTGGTATTTGCGGGAGTGATGTTCATGGGTACGACGGAAGCAGTGGTCGAAGGATTCCGCCCCTTATTATGGGCCATGAAGCTGCTGGTTTAATTGAGGAATGTGGATCAGAAGTTTCAGGCTTTTCCAAAGGAGACCGGGTCACATTTGATTCAACGGTTTACTGTGGTAAATGCAGTTATTGTAAAAAAGGGCAGGTGAATCTTTGTGATAACCGAATGGTGCTGGGGGTATCCTGTGAAGATTATCGTAGGCATGGTGCGTTTGCTGAGTTTGTCACCGTACCCAGCCATATAATTTATAAATTACCGGACACTTTTCCATTTGAGCATGCGGCAATGATTGAGGCGGTATCAGTCGCTGTTCATGCCGTGGGCAGAATTTCATTTGATAATGGGGACAAATCACTTGTGGTTGGAGCCGGTATGATCGGGTTGCTTTTAATCCAGGCAATCCATTCAGCAGGTTGTAGTGAAATTATTGCGGTAGATATGGATAACGACCGTCTAAACTTGGCGAAGAAGTTGGGTGCCACTCAGGTAATCAATTCTCAGGAAGTGGATGCATTGAGGTTTATTCTTAATGAAACCGGAGGGCAGGGTGTGGATAAAAGTTTTGAAGTAGTGGGGGCTACTCCAACAGTCCAGCTAAGCATTCATGCAGTACGAAAAGGAGGTTCGGTAGTTATGGTAGGAAACCTTGCCCCAGAGGTGGAACTGCCTTTGCAGTCAGTAGTTACCCGCGAAATTTCTTTATTCGGAACCTGTGCTTCTGCAGGAGAGTACCCTAAATGTATCGAATTGATGGCCGACGGTTTGATTCAGGTAGACCCCTTGATCAGTGCCAAGGTGGCACTTGAAGAAGGCCCCGAATGGTTTGACCGATTGTACGGTCGGGAACCCGGTTTGATGAAAGTAATTCTTAAACCATAATTCCGGTAGCCGTGCAATTGATGCTTGGTAACTCTAAGAGTGTGGCAAAAGTTCTATGGTTATAATTATTATGGGCGTATGTGGCTCGGGTAAGACCACGATTGGCGAAAAACTTTCTGAGGTGATGAACATTAGGTTTATGGAAGGGGATTCTTTTCATTCCGAAACCAATATTAAAAAGATGTCGATGGGAGAACCGTTGACCGAAAGGGAACGCGAACCATGGTTGAAATCTATAAGAAAAGAAATGGACCTAAGCGTGGAGCAAAGTATTCCGTGTGTCATTACCTGCTCCGCACTTTCCCGAAAAAGTCGAGAAATTTTAGGAATTAATAGGGCAGAGATAAAACTCATTTATTTATATGCCCCTCAATCAATCTTGGCGGATCGTATGGAGAAAAGGAAAAACCATTTTATGCCCCCCGACCTTCTTCGTAGCCAATTTGAAGTATTAGAAGAACCTGAATTAAGTGAAGCCTTACATGTCCCGGTCGATATGCCTGCTCCGGATGTTACGGACTTCATTATTCAAGAACTCAAGAAATTTTAGGTTGTTGATTTTTTTATGACATTTTTATCAAAATTGAAATACAGTGTGTTTTATGATCCAGAATAGAATCCAATTTTCGCCTTCTTTGTTTTTTAGTTTTCTTGTTTTTCTTGGAGTATTTAGTTCTTTCCTATTCGGTCAGCATGACCGTGAACGAAATGCCTTTCGTTACTTAGCAGAGGATAAAGTGGAAAAAGCTTACCATGAATTAAAGAACGGAAAGAAGCATACCGATCCGGCGGAAAAAGGATTTATTTCTACCCTCTGTCTCTTGCGGGAGGGAAAAGTGGAAAAAGCTTTGGAGTCTGCCCGGGATGCAGTCAGACTGGGTCTTCCTTTTGAACGTCTTTTGGCAGAACCCAGGGAATGGTTAGCTCCCCTCCGTGAGCATCCGGATTTTAAAAAGTGGAAAATAAAAGTTTCCCCATCTCCTATATTACATGGACCTATGTTGGGCCGGATTACTGATACGAGTGCAAGTTTTTGGTTCCGTACGGATGGGGCTCATGAAGTGGCAGTTCAAATTTCCGGCCATTCAGGGCGTGAATCTATTCGTACCAAAAAAGAAAATCGCTTTGTCGATGTAATTGAACTGGATGGACTGTTACCAGGAACCTATTTTTCCTATCATGTCTTTGTGAATGGGGAGAAAATTGAGATTCCAGATGTGGACTTTGGCTTTCGCACTTATCCACAACCCGATGAAGAATCTAAGTTTACCTTGGCTTTTGGTGGATGTTCAGGATTTGTTCCTGAATATGAAAAAGCCTGGGAATTAATTGCAAGACATGAACCCCGTGCCATGCTGATGTTAGGGGATAATGTTTACATTGATGACCCGGAGGATGTTAAGTGGACAGGTAATTACTGTTATTCCCGCAGGCATTCCCGTCCGGAATGGAGAAAGTTAGTGGCCGGTACTTCAATGCACGCGATTTATGATGACCATGATTTTGGAACCGATGACTGTGTGCCTGGTTCATTGGTTAATCAGCCAGCCTGGAAAAAACCGGTGCTTGCCAATTTTACCCGAAACTGGAACAACCCGACTATGGGTGGGGGAGTCAAGAACCCAGGGTGTTGGCATAGCTTTACTTTAGGCAAGGTCGAGATTATCATGTTGGACTGTCGTTATTACCGGGATAGGCAAAAAAAGTCTATGCTTGGTCCTGTACAGAAAAAATGGCTCAAGGAAACCCTGAGGAATTCAACTTCAGTCTTTAAGATAATCGCTTCTTCTGTTCCCTTTTCCAAAGGGATTAAGCCGGGAAGTAAAGATCCTTGGGATGGATATCCTGATGAGCGTGAGGAAATTTTTTCTTTTATTGAATCAGAAAAAATTGGAGGTGTTTTTCTGATTGCTGCGGATCGGCACAGGATTGACCTCCGCCGGACAGTCCGTCCTCAAGGATATGATTTATTTGAATTCGTAAGTGGTCGACTGACGAATCGGCATGTGCACCCGGTGGTTAAGACAGATGGACTAATTTGGGGGTACAATGACACCTGTGGGTATTGCCTAATTCAAATCAATACTCGCAAAAAAGACCCGTCTTTAGTGTTGGAAGCTTATGACCTGAATGGGAAAAAAATATTCACTCATATGGTAAAGGCGAGTTCCCTGCAGTTTTGATTTCAGTTTTTTTCCGAAAATAAAGCCTCACTGCTATCATCAGAGCAGGGTAACATACGACCACCTTCCCAGGCAGGAATAATGTTGGCGTCTCTCCAGCGGCTTACCCGATACAGGGTGGCAAAGTCAAAGTCGGGAGCCGTTCCCCCCTGACCACCAATTACTTCAGCCCCTCTTCTCACATTATCCTGCATCCATGATGGCATGCGTAGATGGAAAGGATTTCTTTTTAATTCCCCTTCATGATGAGAAAGTGCAGCAAGTAAATCAGCAACTTCCTGGGTGGTGCTTTCAACCAAAAGGTTGGGCTTTGGCATTTGGCCCCAATATTCAGTTTCGATCAGAAAAGGAAAGAAATTATCCGTTTTCTTAAGCGCATCAAGCGTGAGCACGTGGACCCCCAAATGAGTTTTATTCCAATCATGTGAATTAGGGAAAAAAATTGCAGTTGGATTCCATTTTTTAATTACCTGAACTAAATGATTCGTCATTATGTCCCAGTTTTCAGGACTTGTTTGCCTTGAATTAACCGTAACTTTTTCCAAGCCTTGATCGCCCATTTGTTGCAATTCAAAACCAATCCAATTGCAGGCTCGTTCTAATTCGCAAAGTCTTTCTGTTCTTCTCTCCATATTACTTCCGAGAGTGATAGCCACATTAATGATCCGAAATCCGGTCTCTCTCATCAAGCGCAACGGAAGTCCACCCATTATGCATTCATCATCAGGATGCGGAGACATAATAAGAGCGATAGGTGCATCATTTCCCCGGATCACTTTTTGCAAAGGTGCAATGTTACCATACGGGAGGCTTTTACCAGACTCCGTAATTTTTTTAAAGCTTTCTGCGTAGGAAAGATAAGGATTTTCAGTCATTCGTAATTTGATCGAAGTGGTGGGCAATTATGATAGTAATTCTGCTACCAAGAAACTCTTTTATCATCAAGGATTCAAGAATAAGAGTAATTCGATTTTAAATTACCAATTTTTGTAGTTAAGGATTATTGCAATACCCAAGAAAAATAAGTAATTAATATTGGTCTTTCTTGTCTAATTAAGCTTGAAAAAGTATATTAAGTATTTCCATTTATTTATGATCAGAATAAATTTATCACTTCTTTTGTTTTCCATGTCTTTTGCAATCGGTAAGCCGGCATCTTTGACCCTTGCCGACATGCCTGAGCTGTCTAATAAATCTTCGCCTTTCAGGGGTAAAATTCTTCACCCCGGGTATGAAGGTTATACGTGGGTTAGTTACCCGCATGTGGAAAATTCGGCCAGCTTGGATGTCGATCCGAAGGGCAGAGTTTTTGTAGCCGAAGCAAACCGTTTTAAATTTGGAGTTCAGGACCTTCGGGGTGCCAGGTATATGGTCGCACGGGATTTTCAGTCCCGAACCCTTGATGATCGGCTTAAGTTATATGAGGATTTTTCTAATGAGATTCCTATGTCTTGGTATAATGATGTTCCTGACCGATTGATTAGATTGGAGGACAAGGATGGAAACGGCGTGGCGGATATCCGAACAGTCTTTTCTGCCGATTTTAATGAAACCCTAGATGGGATTGCTTTTTCTGTTTTGGCTGAGCGGGATGCGGTATATTTTACCTGCATACCAGCACTGAGGAGACTGACTGATACAAACGATGACGGCATTGCCGACACGAACGAAAAAA
>CAJWWH010000105.1 GCA_913048545.1 uncultured Opitutia bacterium
AACATTCCCCTTGTAAAAAAATTCGTTAACCGGGCAGTTAAGTTGGGATTCACCCAGTTAGTTACTCCTGCCATCTCCAGTTCACGCTTTTACCACAGGGACGAAGCTATTCTTTACTTAAATTTGACTTTCGCTCTATGGGCTAAAAAAACGGGCTTCAAGGTCCTTTTCGACCTGATTTTCTATTTCGACGAATTAAATCTACCCTACAGAAATAAGGAAAACTTACAATTGATTATGGGTTCCCTTAGGAACTCCCTGCCGGAGGAAAAGAAAGTCATTCGAATACTCACTCACTTGTTCGGCACAAACTATTGCAAAAATGCAAGAAAACAGACGCCACATGAATTTGAAAATATACTGAATCAAATTTTTGCAAAACCAAACACACCAAGAGGTGGGTACCATAAACAATTAATTGCTAAAAAACTATTTCAGGAAATACCGGAATATGGATGGAAGATCCTCGAAAAAAATATCAGTCCATCTAATTTACTAGTCTGCCTAAGGTTCCTCGAAATCAATACCAAAACCGCAAACCGACTCTCTAAATCAACCGATAAGAATGGTGAGTTAATTCTTTTCTCCACTCTTTCAGAAAGAAATCCGACCAGAGGATTCCTCAGGCTACTCCAAAAAGTACCCGTCCAACTTCTCATCCAAATTTTCAGAAAAAAACCACGGATTGTTTTCCCGGTTCTATGTGAACGCCTCGGAAAACAGAAAACCCTGAAATTAATTCTCGAGGACGAAAAGATCAGGTTCATTTTAAATCAGCCTTTTGTTAAAAGAAGCCTGATTGGAAAATTGAACCAGCCAACCAAAGGAAAACCCGGAATCTCCCTATCCAGCCATGCCGCTGTACTTTTTTCCATGGAAGATTATAAATTTATCCGTTTTCTTTCCTGGCATAAAACAAATCAGTGGAAAGCAGGGAAAAGAAACGGATTTTTTGACGACCTCTACAACTCCTGGACAATTCCCAAAAAGAATGGAGATCCAAGAAAAGTATCCTCACCCCAGCCCAGCCTAAAACGGCTCCAAAGAAGACTGCTCGACCGCTTTCTGTCGAAAGAAAAAAGTCATCGTAATGCCCATGGATTTGTACCCGGAAAAGGAATCGTGTCCAATGCCAAACCACACATCCGTCAAAAAGTGGTTATCAATCTTGATATTAAAGACTTCTTCCCATCCACCACTCGACAGGCGGTATTCTCCACCTTATGCGGAATTAAAGACCTGAATCCGGCATTGGCAGGATTTATTTCCGACATCTGCTGTTATCAGGGAGCTCTTCCAATTGGTGCCCCAACCAGCCCCCATCTTGCCAACCTCGTACTATTCTCGATCGATACGATTATTACAAAAGCTGCCCGTAAAATAAAAGCGAAGTATACACGGTATGCAGATGACCTTACAATTTCTGGTGACGATCGCGTCCTAAAACTCATCCCCTTTGTGCAAAAGCTCCTTGGGGAAAAAGGATATTCTCTCAACCAGAGAAAGATCAATATTTTCAGGCCCGGTAGAAGACAGGCTGTTACCGGGCTCACTGTTAATCAAAAAGTCAGTGTCCCCCGGGCGGTTCGACGTAACCTTCGTGCCGCAATCCACGCACGGCAGAATCAAAAGAGCCCAACTTGGAAAGGTCGCCCCGCCAATGATGCCAAGCTTGGTGGGCTCTGTTCCTTTGTCAGGTCGGTTAACCGTAAACATGGTAACCGCTTGCAAAAATCCCTTAAACAGGCAATCAACGAACAAGACATTGCCGCATGACCGAGAAAATAGAAAACCATGCAGACGAACTCTCCTTTCTAATTATTGGAGCCTGCCTACACCCTGAAGAAAAGGTCAGAAAGTTACTAACCATTGAATTGGAAGATTGGATTGAAACTCTTCAACCAAACTACACCTACGATAAGATTCAAAGCTTTCTGGACTCTCAAAATGGCACCCCCCTCGAACCATTTACCTTGAGTACCTCGGATCGAATAATCCTCACATATTTTATAAGGGCCGCATTTTCCAAAAAGATTAACTGCACCCGCATACTGGTAAAAAGTGCCGATCAATTTTCGGACGGTATCTTACTCATTACCAAAAAACTAAATTTTAAGTACAACGAAAATTTCGTACATGGCAGTAAACTCAATTTTTATGGTAATCTCTGGTCCTTCAATGCCCGTATTGCGCCAAAAGATCAATTCCCCGGACTGTCCGAGTACTCACTTAAACCCGCTCGCATTTCCTTTCTCGATGAATGCCTGGAAGTCAGGCTTCCCTGGAAAGGAATAGAAGACTATGTTTACCTCTCTGGATTTGAAAAAGAAACGATACTTCCTGGCATAAGTCATGAACAACTTATTGAGAAAACATTTTTTCTCTCAGACAATTCACAAATCACTCAGCATGGATTCGAGATCGAAATAATCGAAGAGGAAATTTCATTTCGCACAACTAACCCGGAATCCATGATTCGTCTAATGGCACGGATCAGTCGCGGTGAAACCCTTCTTGTCAATCAAGAGGGATCCTCGATCAATGTTCATGTAAAACTCGAACTACCTGAAGAAGACTCATCCACCGATCTGCCCACAAAATTTATCGCCAAAAAAAATCCCATCCCATGGTTGGGAGCAAACTGCCCGGTTATCAACCCAAAACTATCTAAAAAATCCCGAGATATTCTAACGGACTACCTGCTCCCCTACGAATCATGGATCTCCTCCTGATCTCCCCACTTTGAAACTATGAAACCAACCCGCGTACAGGAAGTCATCCAAAATGTCATCGGCACCAACTGGCCCCTATTTATCTGGGGTCCTCCCGGAGTCGGAAAATCCACCATCGTGCAAAACATTGCCAAAAAGAATGAAATGGACCTCATTGATATCCGGGCCTCCCTCCTCGACCCCACCGACCTTCGTGGTATTCCAACCGTGGAAAATGGCCAGGCCAAGTGGTGCCCCCCCACATTCCTACCTCACGAGCCTAACTCCAAAGGCATACTCTTTTTTGACGAACTCAACGCCGCACCCGCACTCGTACAAGCCAGCCTCTATCAGCTTACCCTCGACCGCCGGATCGGGGAATACCAACTCCCCCGTGGGTGGAAAATTATAGCCGCTGGTAACCGGGCAACCGACCGGGCAGTTGTATTCCGCATGCCCTCCGCATTAATTAACCGCTTTGTTCACCTCGATTACGAAGCCGACTTTGATGACTGGCGTAACTGGGCGATACGGAAGAAAATCAACCCACTCGTCGTTGGATTTCTAAGTACGCGCAGTGAACTCCTCTTCAAAATGGACAACCCCGATAAGCCATTTCCCACCCCCCGCTCCTGGGAAATGGTCTCCGATGTACTCAATTGTTTTAAAAACCTCGATGACTTTCGGGATGTTGTTCTTGGAATCATTGGGGAAGGTGCTGCCCTGGAATTCCTCGGTTACTGCGAATCCTCAATCTCTGCAGAACTAATTGAAGAAATCATCCTCGATCCCGAAAAATCAACCCTGCCCAAAAAACTCGGTGATCAGTATGCTCTTATTTCCTACATCGCGTACAAAATTGAAAAGCAGAATGTTTCCAAAGCCGCGGAAATAATAATCAACCGGCTTAAACCTGAGCTCGGTGTTCTCCTCCTACGCAACTGCCTACAGGCCCACCCCAAATTTGCTTCCCGCAAAGGAGTTCGGGAATTCACCGCCAATCACAAATCCCTTCTTTGAGCCCCACACTTTCAGACTCGATCCTCAAAGCAAGGATCGACCTCATGCTCGACGAACCCTACCTCTCGTCCGCCGTTGCCCGTTACCCACTCGTAGATGCAACGGATACCGACTGGTGCCCCACGCTCGCCACCGACGGATACACCATCTTCGCAAATTCGGAATTTTGCGAAACCCTGGATCATGAGGAAATGATCTTTGTCTTCGCCCATGAAGTGATCCACTGTATGTTTGGCCATACCGACCGCCGTGGCGACCGCGACCCCCATCTTTGGAACTACGCCATTGATTATGCCACCAACCTCATGCTCCAGGACTTTGGTATGAAAATGCCCAAAGTCGGCTTACTTGATCACAAGTACAGAAATATGACTGCCGAGGATATTTATGAAAGCCTTGTAAAAAACTCCCCCCCTCAAAATATTCAATATGCGGAATCAGGTAACATAGTACTATCAAACAAAAACCCCTTTGATGTACACCTCAACCCGGATGACCCCCGTGCCCTCGCACTTTCTGAAGAGGAACTCCCCTCCCCACAGGAACGTCTCCGTCTCCGTAAAACCCTCTCCAAACAACTGGCTCAAAAGCTCCGATCCACTGAATGCGGCTACAACCATAGCGAACTCGAAATGGCCGAAGGTGGAAAAGTTCCCTGGCAGGATTTAATTGCCCAATTCTTCACCGGGATTCGCCGCGATAATTACCGCATGCTCCCCCCCAACAAGAAACATATCTGGCGTGGTATCTACTTACCATCTCTTGGTGTCCCTGGCCCCGATCATATTGTCGTCGCCATCGATACCTCCGGATCCATGAGTGATCAAATCCTCTCCGAAGCACTTGGGGAAATCGACCACCTCCGCTCACTTAGCCAATGCACCCTTACCCTTATTCAATGCGACGCAAAAGTAGAAAAAGTCGAACGCTTCGACGAATGGGACGAAGCAGAGTTTAATCGCAAACGAATGTACGGCCGGGGAGGCACCAGCTTTGTCCCTGTATTTGACTGGATCAAAAAAGAACAGGAAAACACGGGCATGTCCCTGGACTGCCTCTTTTACATAACCGATGGATACGGCGACGCCCCCGAACATGCTCCCCCCTATCCCGTGGCCTGGATAGTCACCGAGCATCACAACGATAACTTTGGCTTCGGAAACATCATTGAAATGTAATCGTACTAACCAATTTCAAATCAAAACATGAACCTAACAGAAAATATCCCTACGAAAAATATACCTCAAAACAGTTTCGAACTTTATTGCCAATGGGCATCGGAGAAAAACTTATGCTGGAATTTACACTGCACAACCTGTGGCAGTCATGAATTTCGATCCGGAATCTACTCTATCATGTCCGGGGAAAACTTTAAACACGGTGAACAATGGAATACCCATTGCAAATCCTATACCGGCCCCTGGTTCAAATGGGATGTCACACTCCGAGAATACATAACCTTTTACCAAGTTATAAAAGAAGCATCCCTCCTCAGAATTTCAGAAATCTGCAAATTCCCCGACTGGCTCGGATACCTTGGTATTTGCCTATCCTGGTTGGAAAAATGGGAACGGGAAGAAAAACACCTCACTCAAATTTGGGGCACTCAATTAATGGAACTCTGTCAGGAAAAAGAACCTTTCCCCGAAGACCTACTTTCTAAAATCGAAAAACAAACCGGATACCTCCACTATTCCGATCTCGGATATTTTGAAAGTGAAATTAGCCAAACAAGGTTCTAAACCCTACTTCAAAAACTCAGATTTTTTTCCGTGATAAGAAACGGTTACTGTTCTTTTTGCCCGAGTTGCGGCTACATATAGAAGAGAGCGTTCTCCCATTTCAGCATTTAGTCGAGATACCTCATTATCACATCCTCGCATAGCGTATGCCAAAGGTACTAAACCTTCCTGGACCGCAACAATCAAAACATGTTCAAACTCGATTCCCTTTACTCTGTGCATGGTTGCAAATCTTATACCCGGACTGGTTTGACTGTCTTTCCTGCGGATACGGTATGAATCAAAACCTTTTGACTCAAAAGCCTGCTGATAGCGTTCTAGCTCACGCTCGGTACGAGCAACCACACAGATATGAGAGTGTTCGAGATCAGACTTTTCAACCATATCCTTGATTTTTTGGGAAAGAGCTTCTACCTCATTCTCAAAAGTATCAAAC
>CAJWWH010000106.1 GCA_913048545.1 uncultured Opitutia bacterium
CATAGAAATGAGGGAATGAGGATTAAATTGAAATATCAAATATGTCCCATATTTCAAAAATATGTCAACCGAGTACTCGTTATAGAAATGGAAAATTCAGATCAGTCCAGCTTGCTCGAGCTCCTTGAACTTTTTCAATTTCTCACGAATCTTAACCCGGTAACGCTGGTCGCGAATCCGTGCCTTTTCCCGCTTTTTTTCGGGACTGACCCGGGGGCGACCACGTCGTAAACGAACCACATTTTCAGGAATAGTGAAGACTCCCCTTTGGCGAAAAGAAGCGGGCGTATCAATCAAAAGCGAAGACCGTGCATTATCTGAAAACCAGGGAAATTCCAGGCAAACACTTTTTTTCTGAACCCATGGTGGGCGCTCAACCCCGGCCTGATCCGCAATCCATTCCGCGTAAGCGGAAAGGTAAGCATCCGCAACTTCTCCCTCATTGAACTTGTTCTTCAATTTTCTGGGGGCTTCATCGATTGCTCTTTTTAGGGCCGGGCGATTACTGATATCACCACGGGTAACTTCATGAATCCATTCGCGAAGAAGAAGGCCAAACTCTTCCAAGGAGGAGGATTGCTTTGCCACTTCCCTTACTGTTTTAGGCCGTTGAGCAAATCTCTTCATAAATTCCCCTCCTCGATTAACTTTTCTAAAAAAAGGCGGTCGGACGGGGATGGCACATCATCCGGATAATACTTATCAATCCAGTCCTGAATTTCTTCGAATTTATTTATACCCAACTTACTGATTAAAAAACGAAGATCCTCTTCATCCCCCTTGTATCCTGGAAGAGCACGGCGGCAGGCCAAGGCTTTCATTGCCAGAAGGTATCCTGCAGTGGGCACGGTAATTTGTAGACCAGGTAGATCCAGAGGTAACTCACGAATTGATTCACGCGTACCGAGAAATTGTTTCACTTCATCATTAATCCAGTCTTCAGGTAATTCATACTCCAAGGCGACTTTACGAATGAGAGGTTGTATTTTGGATGGAGGATAAAATATCGCATCCACATCACGGGTCACTCGCTTCCGGTCGTAAGCAAGCATCATGGCACACCCTCCATAGACGCAGAGATTCAGTTGAACAGAATTTTCTTCTGCCAATTCCCCTAATCGCTTAAGGGCAACAATTAACTCATCCTTACTAAACTTTTTCAATTAATAGAACATAGCACGACGCTTTATTAATTTCAATATTCTTATTTTGATAGCAACGACCAAGCCGATTATGAAATAATTCAACGCCCGTCGGTAAAGACAGGCTGTGTCCACGCATAATATTCTCGAAGGGAACCGTCCGCTTTTTTCACTCGGCGGGTAACTTTGGCACGTAAATAAGCCCCCTCGACTTTGTGAGAAGCAGACAAGCCCGTTACCGCTTTGAGAATCTCACCACCCGGACCAATAAATTCAATAATAGTACCTGGTTCCCCCTTACTGACGGGGCGACCAAAGAGAAATTCAGAAGCCAGTTCACAAGCGGTTTCTTCTTCATTGACTGATAGTTCGATATAATCTTCCCCACTCTTCAACATATCTAACATAACCCCTGAAGAGGAATAGAAATCTCCCTTAAGCATCGCCGCAGTAAGAGCACTGGAGGTTAACTCTTTGGAGCGCACCATGACCCAACCCCGTCCCGGGTTATTTTCTTTTTCTCCCCACTTTTTCAGCTTATGGGCATCATCCGAGGATACGCCGTAAATGGTCATACCCTTTTCAAGAAGTGCGTCCCACAACACTTCCAGACTGGGTCGATGCGCATTTCCAAAGCTGTGAACTCCTGGATGGGCATTATAGAGTTCAAACATAAAGAGATTTTTCACCGGAGAAATTTCGTGAGTATGAATTGACCTACCCCAGTTTGGGTGATTAAGAATGAGTGCACCACCCGCTTTTCGGGTCTCATCGACATGATTCTGAATTATTTTCGATCGGTTCTTATCTTTAAATCCCCAGGGAACCAAGCGGGACACATTCATCGCGGTGCTGTGTACTGGCCCAGTTACTTCTTCTCCAGGCACAAGTAAGAAATCACTCCGCACTTCCCCATTCAGTTCAATTGTGGAAGGATCGATAAATTTATTATGTTCGCTGAGGATTAGAAAATTATATCCCCGATCATGATACCATTGGGCGACCACATTGGGTGTAGTATCCGCATGTCCGCAAAGTGTGGTGTGCACGTGAGTGTTTCCTTTGTACCACTTCTGGGAGTGTACAAGAGTAGGAAGCAGGGCAATAAGGAGAGTGAGGAGTTTCACGACCCCACCATCTTCTGCCGCAACCAGACAGTCAATGGATAATTTATAGAAACCGAAAACTGACCACCGGAGTTGATCTTTTTATGACATGCTTATGACACCCGGTTCCTTTGACCCAGAGTAGTTGGTTTTCTTTTATTGGGGAATGAAGAAACTAGAGAGCAATAAATTTCTCGCCACACTCGCTCGGCTTAAACTGCAGTGCGTGGTAGGAACGGAGGATGGAAAATTTTATGTGTATTACGATCCAATTGAAAAGGATTATCTTTTTGTCGGACGATGGGTAGATATTTGGTACGAGGAGGATATTCCGCTTCCAACCCCTGAATCAAGACAGGTCTGTAACCGGGGAAAAAATCTCGACGAACTTTCAAGAGGGTTCAAAAAACTGTACAATGAACGGATATGGTGCCTTTGCCGGATCGAATACCTGAATGATACATACAACTTCACCAATCTCCTTTTTGAAGAGTGGAAAAAACAGGGAATCAAAACACTCAAACTTATAGACTTTTACCGTTACGACGGTCACGGTGTAGCCCTTCAAAAAAGATACGATAATTTTCTCAGGGGATTATAAAACCTTATATTAGAAACCCTAAACTCTCAGTTAATCCTGCGATTCCTCTTTGGATGACGAAAAAAATTGTAGACTAGGAAGACTCCTAGAAGCACGAATGTACCAGACGGCCAGGCATACCAGCCAAGACCAAATGAAAGACCAATCAAAAAACAGGCAACCCATATACTTAACATAGCAACGAAAAGAATCAGGGCTCTAACAATGGAAGGGTCCTTTCTCATCGGCAACTCACGGTTCCCGTAATTGTAATCTCCAAATCCTCCAGGATGAAACATATTTTAAACCTATGCCTGCCCTCTAGAATAAGCAAGCGGACGGACTAATTTTCATTAGACCCTAGCATTAAAGGAAATCGAATGGCTCAATCCACTTGCGAAAAAAAGAAGGAATTGCAGAATGAACCTTTGTGAAGTCATATATTATCTTAATCCTCCCCTTCATATTAACGATTGGTACAGCCAATGGAGCCAATCTTAATGTAGCAAAGCCGGATAAGCATCCCTATGTCGACCCGGCAGGTGGTCGGGGAAATCATGAGTATACCGACCAAAAAGTAAATGAAGCCCGGGTTTATGATTTTTATCAAAGACAGGCGGACTACTATATGGCCAACCCAAATAAGACCCCTGACATCCTGCCTTCCTACCCAGGACTGGATGCCGGTCTGCATGGTCACTGGGGAAAATATAATCAGAATAATCATAATGACGGTCGTTGGAATGAAGGAGACACCGGAGAACATTTTGCCCATGTCGTAAAGGGCAAAGGTTTAAATGTGGAAAAGGGAATCTGTGTAAAACTAGGTGCCGATCATATGCTCTCCGCTTGTTTTGACACAAAGTCCCTTTCTTACCGTACAGTTTGGCAGGATGGATGGGTAAATTTTCAACCATTCCGTTGGGGTTCATCTCGCGGAGCAAATATTGATGGAAAGACCTGGTTTTCTATTCCCAAAGCTGAAATGCCCAAAGGGGGAGAATATCTAGGCTTACACCGGTTTGGAAAACGGGTGGTATTTGAATATAAAATTGGAAATTCAAAAATACTGGATGAACCGTGGGCAGGAAAGAATGCTTTTTATCGAAGAATTGATTTACTTAACTCCACTGAAAAATTAAACATTCCCTGCCGGGTGGTGGATGGTGCCCTAAAGGTTAAAGTAATCGAATCAAAAGGCATTCAGAAAGCCAGATGGGAGAAGGGTGAAATCGTTGTTAATAAAGCAACTGCAAACGCATATTTTATTGTGCGGATATCCAAGGAATCAAAACCAGACGATGAAAAAATTGTGCTTGCCCACCTAAATGCGGAACGAAAAAAAGAAAAACGCTGGAAGGAAGTTCTGAAAGCTCCCGGTAAACTAGGCAAATTAAATAGCTCTCAATATGTGGTGGATACCTTGAGTGTTCCCTACGAAAATCCATACAAAACTGTAATGCAATTAACCAGCATGGCTTTTTTACCCAATGGAAATGCGTTAATCGCCACTCTCCCCGGAGATATTTGGTTGGTTAAAGGAATAACAGACGATTTAAAACAGGTGACTTGGCAACGCTATGCCACTGGGTTTAACCAACCCATTGGTATCCACGTCGATGAGGATGGCATCTTCGTTCTCGACCGGTGCCAAATTTCTATTCTGCATGATACAAATGGAGATGAAGAAGTTGATCACTATGAAAAATACGCCAACGACTTTGGCGGGTTTGACCGTAGCCATACCCATACATTCGGACTGCACCGAACCAAGGATAAATCATTTCACTTCATTCAATGGACCAGTGTATTTCGGACCGGTCCGGACAAGGTAACCAAAAAAATAGCCACCGGAGTACGTAATTGTATGGCAGTAGGTGGATCGGATGATTACTTCTGGGCAGGACCACAGGAGGGAACCTGGACGCCGACCTCGGCAATCATTGAGGTTAAAGATGGCGAGGAGTATGGACTAGGAGGAAAAGGCATCTCCCCTCCCCTCTGTTATGTTCCACGCGGAATTGATAATTCGACCGGTGGAATGAAAGAAATAACCAGTGATAAATGGGGACCCTTTAAAGGTTCCCATGTTGGATTGAGCTACGGATCAGGCACTCATTACCTTATCCTTAGGGATGCGACCAGTTCACGACCACAGGGTGCAGTGGTTCCACTGAAAGGCAATTTTCTGGCCGGAGTGATGCGCGGTGATTTTCATCCCAAGGACGGTCAACTCTATGTGGCAGGACTGGATGGTTGGGGAGATTACTCGATCAAGGACGGATGCCTACATCGAGTCCGCTATACCGGGGGAAAAGTCCGAAAGCCAAAAGGGTTTAAAGTTCATTCCAACGGAATACGAATAGATTTCACAACCAGCCTGGATAGCCAAGTGATATCAAAAGTTGAAAATTACTTTGCCCAGGCATGGAATTATGAATATGCCAAACGGTATGGCTCACCTGAATTTTCCGCAAAGAATCCAGAAAGTTTGGGACACGACCGGGTAACGGTTCGATCCGTAAAATTACTGGAGGGTGGAAAATCCATTTTTGTGGAAATGCCTGATCTCGAGCCAATCATGCAGCTCCACATTCGCATGCATTTACAAGATGCCGATGGAACCGCATTCAAAACCGATTTGTTCTGCTCGCCGATGTTCCCAGATAAACCTTACTCCACAGCGGGATTGGCTGAGCCGAGAAAAAATAAGCTTACCTTCGTATCTTTACGGGTAGCGAGCCAAGAATCGAAAAATAAACCGGACTACACTGGTGAAACGATTGAAGGTGAACGGGAGATTCGTATCGATACGATAAGCGGTCTGAAATATTCCAGGACTTTACTTGAAGCAAAGCCCAATGAAGCACTGGTTTTAAAATTAAAAAATATTGATGCTATGCCCCATAACCTCGTGATCATCAAACCGGGATCGACCCAAAAAGTGGGAGAGGCCTCTTTTAAAATGATCAGCGATCCTAAGGCCGGGGAGAAAAACTATACCCCCGATCTGAATGAA
>CAJWWH010000107.1 GCA_913048545.1 uncultured Opitutia bacterium
CGATAAAAAATCTAAAAGTAATAATATTAATCGATAACCTATGTAGGCAACCGCCAGAGATGCAGTCACCGCCTGACTGGAAGAATAAAAGAAATTATATAAATACAGAGTTAACGCTCCCAGAAAGGCGTAATGAATTGAATTTTTCCGACTGGCGGAGATAAGAAAGTATAATGCAAAAGCAGGAATCGTGATGGAAAACATATCCGTGTCATAATATCCTGCTAATGTACGGTTGTAGTAACTGTGAGTAATTCCAGCCAGGCAAGCTGAGAAAAAGCCCCATAACGAACTCCCGTACAATCTTCCAATTAATACAATGGGTATACAGACCAATCCAGCCACATAGACGGGCAACCAAAGCAACAATAGTTCAATATCCAAAGAGGGAAAAAACTTCAACAAAAGGTAAGGCAGATAGGTAATCATGCCGTTCTGTAATACACTGGGGATCAGATGATTATCCTGATGCATGCCCAACTGACCTTTTTGAAGAATACTGCCAAAGTAAAAACTATCATGAGTGTTTGGCAATGCCACCCCATTTTTCACCATATCCTGGCGCAAATACTGTACCTCTCCGTTCTCATCAGTGTAATTGGCTTGGGCAAAATCAATCCATTCCAAACGCACCCAGAAACTGAGAAGATAGGCTGAAACTACAAACAGAAGAGTCACCGTCCAATGGGCACGGTCTTTAGGCAACTCGATTATACCCGAAAGAAAACCCCTTTCAGTGACCGTTTTATTGAAAAAATTCATTACTTAAAAATGTTATTTTAAACTAAGACCATCATAGACAGGGTCATAAGTATTAGCAGAATAACCGAACAATAAGTTGAATCAACGAAACTTTCTATTCAGTCCGAAAAGAGTTTTCTTCAAAGAAGACATTAATGGATTTGTTTTGGTTGGGTCAAAAACCTTACCCAATGTGGTCCTGGACCCATTGTGAATTCGTGAACCCAGGTTCTTCACATGAAATGCATAGTTGTTGTTAACCATAATACCAAGTAGCTCACCTTTTTGTGAAAAAACCAGATCCCCCTCACCGGGATCAAACTTGCCCGTCAAAAACGCAAAATTTGAATGGCTTACTTTGATGTATCGAGAGTCTCGCTCATCCCGAACGAAATCAGTTTGTCCGAAGCGTCCTTTCTTGGAATCAACAATCACTGCCTCCGAAAACAGATATGGATTTTCCGGTGCGTTAAAAACCTCGATTTCGGATGTTTTTTCCAACTCGGAAGGATTGATATAAAGAGGAACGATAAGAATTCGGGGATCATCCATAAAGGCCACCTCCTTTATCTGAAGTGGATTATTCAACTTGGGGCTGGAAATTTGACCAGACACTTCAGTCAGTTTTCTTGGCATGGGTTCAAGGCGGAATGGACTACTGCGGGCATGAACCAGTGAATAAGCAAACGAACCATCAACCATAATGATTGTATCCATTTCAAAAGTTTCCGTTCTGAGTGCACCCAAAAATCCACCGGCATGGGTGAATGTAAGCTCAAGTTTGATTTTGTTTTCATCGTATCGGGTGAAAATTTCGTTAAGAGATTTGGTCTGAACCTCAGTCAGTTTTTTAAAATTCTCTTTCTGCTCGGCAGCAGAAACCTCCACCTCTTTTTTAATATTTTCTACTTTGGATCCAACCCCCTCAATTTCCAAACCAACCCGGGAGACATCATCTTTCACACTATTCACTTCCTTTGTAACAGTGGAGATTTTATCTCCGACTCCCGCCAATCCTTGTCCAACCACTTTTAGATCATTTCCAACATCTTTTAATTCGTTCCCAACTCCCTGTAAGCCCACATTAAGAGATTCAATTTTCTCATCAATCTTCGCAGTGGACGCAATCAGGGCATCGCCCCTTCTTTTCTCATCCTTGAGCTGTGCCTTTGCTTCGAATGCGGCTTTCTCCTCGGCCTTGGCTTTTTCCATGGATCGGGCCAGTTCCAAACGGACGGCCTCTGCCTCTTTTTCTGTTTTGGCTTTTAATTCGGCAAGTTGATCTGATTTTTGCTTTGCATCGGCGAGATTTTTTGCAAGTAATTCAAGCTCTTTTTGGGACGCTGCATTAGTCTGAAGAAGTGCCTCTCTCTTTTTCTCAATCTCCTCACGTTTGCGTTCCAATTCTTCGGCCTCCGCCTGTGACTTAATAATTTCCTCCTGCTTGTCGGCAATGACAGCATCCCTTGACGCAATCTGATTTTCCTTTTCCTCCAGTTCTTTTTGCCGCTGAGCAATTTGATCTTCAAGCTTCAGCTTTTGCTCCAGTAAATCATCTTTATCGCTACTCAGATTTTCCAACAGTGTTTCATTGGTTGCCTCCAATTCAGCCACCACATCATCGTAACTCTCTCCGTCGGAAATACGCTCGATTACTTCTTGGGATACAATCTTTTCTCCATCCTTGGCAATCTTTGCACCTTCCGGGATATCAAATCTTGCCAGAGCAAGAATGCTCAGCAGGAGGAAATCGCAAACTACCAGTAATAAACTACGATTCATACCTCTTCTCGCCATCTTGCTTAACAAGCAAGTGATTACGATAGGGGCGTACTACAAAAATCTTTAGGGCCGCGACAAATAGAATCCCAAACAGGGTCGAAGTGTATGCACCAATGAGGGCATCCTGCTTTACATCCAGAACCAGAAGAAGGATCAAGGACAGGACCGTACCTCCAAGTCCAATATACAAGCCCAAATCAAAAAGGTTTTCCTCATTATCAAGCAAAGATAATTTTAGCCTGGAACTTAATTCCTCGTTTTTCACCTGAGAAATGCGTGACATGCAAATCATAAATATCACAACCTGCACAAGAAAAAAAGCTCCAGCTATAATTGCTGTTACACCGGTTAAATTTTGTTCCGCCATAGCTTCCTCATTGGCAAAGGCGAGGAGATTCGCAAGCGCAAAATCAAATCCGGCCACAGAAATTTGCCCTCGAGGGGTTTGTAAAAGGTTGGGCTCCAAGGATAAGACTACAATAAGAGCAACCAAAATGGCCCCGGAAAGTTTTGCGGTCCACCGAATTAAAAAGGAGCTTTTCGAGCGATGATGAGCCGGTTTGGGTAAGATATGGGCAATGAAAAATAAGAGAACGCAAATGGAACCGACTAACAGTGCAATTTTAATAATCAATGCAGCGGAACGATTGCTGTGGGAAAGGTAAGTTAAAAAATGTCCTCCAAAGTAAGGATAAAATGGACTGACAAAACTCGAAATTAGTCCTTTCTCGTTGATTGGTTTCCCACGGGAAATCAAATGCTTCAATGCCCCGGATCCAAACGACATCGCCCGGGAAATATCTTCGAGTGCGGCTACCGCAGCTTGCTTATCTCCATCGCGTTCAAACACCGGATACCCCTCAATGTAGCGTAATATGCCAGAAGGATCGGAAGAGAGAAGTGTAGCACAATAAACGATGCGTAGTTCCTCTTCAAATTTGATCTCCGCTAACTTCTTTTCTTCAATCAACTGAGTGATTTTCTTTCTTCCGCTCGATCTTTGATCAAGTGGTAAAAAGCCAAGTTCCTGCTCCGCTGCCTTTATTTTACCAATAAATTCGGACAAAGGCCGGTTTCGCATGCGAATCAGGGCGGAAAGGTCAAAAACTCCCTGTAAATCAGAGCAGGCTTGAGTCAGTTCCGCCATTTGCATGAGATTCATTTTGCGGGCCAACTGATGGGCAGCCCAATAGAAAGAACGGATTCTTTCCTTGGATTGAAAATCTCCACTTAGCATCTTTTGAGAGAGACGTCCGATCTCATAGGCTGTGTCCGAGGTGAAGTATTCTTTTTCGATCGACATCGCGGTGCCCACCATCATCGGAACAAGAATCGGATAGGGAAGCCATCGACCGTGTTTTTCAAATTTCCCTTCCTTACTGACGATTCCTCCCACTACCACCGCGTAGCCACCATCATCGGTCTTTCCCACTCTCAGCATACCTGCATCTCTTCCAATATTCGGAAAATCGACTGCCAGTGAAGAAGCCACTCCGTCCGCTTTGTCCACCACCGCATCGGGTGCCTCTCTTCGAACAGAGAAAAATTCGGCTTTGCCTGCGAATTCGGTCAGGAAACTGCGGGCATCCGCAATACACAAATCTCTAATTACAGCCTCGGATGCATTTTGATCAAATTCTCCCGGATAACGAACCCCCACCGATAATACGATTCGGCGATCAGGGAAAAACGGGAAATCCTGAAGCTCGGCAATTTTCACCCCAGGAAATGAGGAAATTCGTGGGTCGGATAATACCCGGGCCCAAAAATTGCCTGGTCTCCCCTCTTTCGGAATTCCCCGTAAAAGTGCCTGAACATTATCATTCGAACTGTTTTTGCTCAGTCTATCCCATAAATCTCCGCGTGTCGTGGCCCGGTTGTATACAAAAAAAGCCTCAAACCGACCGCGTTGTAAATTATACTGATCAATCCCACCAAAATAATCTTTGAATGTAAGCAAATCAAAAATACTTCCTCCACCTGAAATTGATAATTCAGGATGAGCCTCTTTTTTACTGTCAATTGCACGGGCAAAATTCTCACGCTCCGCAAGAGAGGTAAGCGGTAAAAGCATTTCTGCGGGACCAAGATTGTTTTGCCTAAGTTGTCGGACAATTTCCTGATCGATTGTTTTGCTATCTTCCCCCACATCTTCCAGGGTGTCCTCAGAAACGGATGAAAAGAAAATGGGGCTACCCAATCCAAGGACTCCCAAAACAAACGCGATGGGAAGAAGAATTACACTTCCAACTTTACTTTTTTTTAATGGTTCCAAATTTTAAGATATGCACTTATTATCACTCGTGATTCATTTTCTTGCAATCGCATTTTGTTCACATTTTACATTATTGAAAATTCAATAATTTTAATTTTTTGAAAAACACAAAAATTCATTTATGACGCTACCAGTTAAGCACTACGGTGATTCCATTCTCCGCCAAAAAGGAAAACAGGTTACTGAATTCTCCTCCGAGTTAAGCGCTCTGTATGAGGATATGCTCGTGACAATGCGCGAAGAGGAAGGGATTGGACTGGCGGCCCAACAAGTGGGAATCGCACTACAATTTTGCGTAATTGAAGTACCAAGTCTTTCCGAACTGCCAGACAAATGCATTTTGGATGGAAAAAATCTCGCACCTCCGCTCATTATGCCGATGTGTTTGGCCAACCCCATCATTGAATTTTTACCCGGAGATGAGTATTACTATGAGGAAGGATGCCTCTCATTCCCCGAAATTAAAGGGGAAATTGCCCGGCCTGAGTTAATTATTGTTCGTTATCAGGATCTTGACGGCAATAAGCATCAACTTGAATGCGATGGGCTTCTGGCCCGCTGTATCCAACACGAAGTCGATCACTTGAACGGTATCCTGTTCATCGATCATATGGAAAAAGAAATTTTTGCGGAAATTAAAAAGGATGTGAACGCACTCAAAAAGCATACTCAATCCACTATCAAAAAACAGAAATAATTTTCTGCATTCGACTGATAAAAATAATGAAAAGGAATACTCAGCAGGGAAATCTTATCCTGAAAGTTATTAAGTCAGCTAACCGACCTCTTACCCCGCTTGAAATTCATCAGAGAGCCTCGTCCAGCAGT
>CAJWWH010000108.1 GCA_913048545.1 uncultured Opitutia bacterium
AATTAATTGATATCAGCGCCAAAGCCGGAGAATTATTTCTGAACGGCGATCTTGCTTTGGGTGAGGACGGCAGAATGCAAAGTGCTCAGGAATACCTTGAAACTCTTTCTTCCACCAGTGGACTGCCCCATGTGATGGTGAAAAGAAACATGGATAAAATTCACTACGCCCTGACGCATGTTGAATTAATTTTAAACGGCCTGACCCGTGGAATTGACCCGGCGATTTTGGACAAGGGATTTGGAGAACAGGCCGGATCCCCGGTTTGTTTTTATCCCACCACAGACGCACTCGGTCTGGTCATGCCCAGTAATTCACCGGCGGTGAATTCGCTCTGGCTTCCCTCCATTGCTTTGAAAATTCCTATTGTAATGAAGCCCGGTCGGGATGAGCCCTGGACACCTTTTCGTTTAATTCAAGCTTTTATCGCAGCGGGCTGTCCACGCGAGGCGTTTGGATTTTATCCGACTGACCATGAAGGGGCGGGCGATATTTTGCGCCTGTGTAATCGGGCACTGATTTTCGGGGATAAAAGTACCACCGATTTATATGCTGGGGACCCTGGCGTTCAGGTGCATGGTCCCGGATTTAGCAAGATTCTTATCGGGGAGGATGAAATTGAAAATTGGCCTGACTTTATTGAAGTGATGGCTTCTTCCATCTCAGACAACGGTGGACGGAGCTGCGTAAATGCTTCGGCTGTAATCGTCCCAAAGTATGCCCGTGAGATTGCGGAGGCACTTGGAAAACGGCTGGGCTCGCTGAACCCTCTTCCCGTAGACGACCCCAGTGCAGTACTTTCCGGATTTGCCAATCCAAAAATGGGGGAATGGATAGACGGTGCAATTGACGCGGACTTATTGGAAAAGGGGGCCTGTGATACCACTGCACCCCATCGGGAAGGTGCGCGATTGGTTAAGGCTGAAGGAGGCACTTACTTGCGGCCCACCATTGTTCATTGTGAATCAATGGATCATCCGCTTTCCAATCGGGAGTTTCTTTGCCCTTATGCCAGCGTGGTCGAAGTGCCCCAGTCAGAAATGCTGTCCGCAATTGGCCCGACCTTGGTTGTTTCGGCGATTACAAAAGATAAAAAATTCACCCAACAACTTCTTGCCGCATCAAATATTGAAAGATTAAATCTCGGACCAATATCCACGATGAAAATTTCCTGGGATCAGCCACACGAAGGGAATATGTTTGAATTCCTTTACAAACGCCGGTCGATCGGAATGGCTGCGTAAGCAGGATCTTTTTTCCTGCCTTTATGAAAAATCAGTTCGCGAGTGATGAGGGTGAAGACTCTTTCTTTGCGAACGGAGAAAAGGGTAATCAAAAAGTTTTATTTGGAGCAGGAACGGTTAATCAGGTGGGTATACTTGCCGGTGAGCTTGGAAAAAATGTACTTTTAGTCACCGATTCCGGACTCAGTACGGTTGGGCATCCCCAAAAAGTGAAAGCTTTTCTTGAGCAGTCCGACCTGAATGTCACTCTTTTTGACAGGTCGATTGAGAACCCCACGGAATCGAGTGTGCAAGAATGCGTACAAGTGGCAAGTAAGGCCCAAGTCGATTTAATTATTGGTCTGGGAGGTGGCAGTTCAATGGATACGGCGAAAGGATGTAATTTCATTCTCAGTAATGGAGGAAAGATGTCAGATTATTGGGGTATTGATAAAACCCATAATCCGATGCTTCCTTTGCTGGCCGTTCCAACCACTGCCGGTACGGGAAGTGAATGCCAGTCATTTGCTTTGATTTCGGAGGATCACACTCATAAAAAAATGGCGTGCGGGGATAAGAAAGCCTTACCCCAGGTCACTATTTTAGACCCTGAATTAACCCTATCACTCCCCAGTGCGGTGACTGCATGCACTGGCGTGGATGCATTGGCCCATGCCCTTGAATCTGCGGTGACCACCAAGAGAAATGATAGCTCGATCCGTCACTCCCAGCTCGCGTTTAATTTGATACATGAAAATTTGCCATCCGTTTTTGAAAACCCGGATGACCTTGAAAGTAGGGGAAAGGTTTTACTGGGTGCATCGCATGCCGGTGCCGCTATTGAAAGAAGTATGCTTGGTGCCGCTCATTCAATGGCCAATCCATTAACCGCCAGTCGGGGAGTGGTGCATGGTATGGCGGTGGGCATGGTTTTGCCCGGGATCATGAAGTTTAATGCGCTTGATCCGAAGACAAACTCAATTTATGCGGATGTGTCCCGAAATGCAGGCCTCGCATCCCCGGCGAGTTCTGACCAAGAAGCCACTCAACTTCTGATTGCCCGGGTTAACCGGATTTTGGAATTGGCCAAGTTTCCTTCCTCTCTCGACGAATTCGGTTTTGCCCAATCAGATGTTCAGTCTTTGGCCAAGGACGCCTCCGAACAGTGGACTGCTAATTTCAATCCGCGACCTGTCACCCTTCGAGACTTCGAAAACCTTTACTCCATTCTTTACTCGACCTCTCCTTGCGAAAATCAAACAATTCAGGCAAGCTAGTTATGAATATGAGAAAGAATATTCTGATTTTACTGATGGTTTTCCTCGGATCGGTACTCTCGCTTTCTGCCGCGGAAGAAAAAGCTGGAAAAGAATGGCCGGCCCATCGTGGGGGACAGGACTTGAAGGGTATTTCCCAGGGAAGAATTGGAGAAAGCCTCACACTCGATTGGGAATTTAATACAGGAGAGTATTTGAAATCATCAGTTGTGGTTTCGGGAGGAACTGCTTTCGTTGGCTCTGAAACCGGGATTGTATTCGCGATTTCTATTGAAAACGGCAAGGAAGTTTGGCGCTACAAAACAAGCCTTGGAATTGACGCCCCTCCACTCGTTCACAACGGCGTGCTGTATGTCGGTTCAACGGATGGATTTCTTTATGCCTTGAATCAAGAAAAAGGAGAATTAATTTGGAAATACGAAACAAATGGAGAAATTATGGGAGCTGCCAATCAGGCGGTCCGTCCGAAATCCAACGATTCCGTTTTAGTGGTGGGAAGTTACGACAATTTTGTGCACTGCATATCCGCCAAGACGGGCAAAATGCTTTGGACATTTGAAACTCAAAATTATGTCAACGGAGTGCCGACGATCTATGATGATAAATTTGTTGTTTTTGGTGGATGTGATTCCGTTCTTTATGTGGTCGGATTGGAAGATGGAAAACTGATCCGTTCCGTCGAAGTGGAAGCTCCTATTGCCGCATCGGTTTCAGTTTCGGAGGGCATCGGGTATGTGGGTAACATGGACCGGGCAGTGATGGCGTTTGACTTGGAGTCCGGGGAGATTGTGTGGAATTACCGACAGAAAAACTTTCCCTACTTCTCCTCTCCCGCAGTTACTTCGACTCATGTGCTGATAGGGGGAAGGGACAAGGGGTTACATTGTATCAACCGTATTTCCGGAAAGCAGGACTGGCGTTTTTCTGCCCGCGGACGAATTGACAGTTCTCCAGTGGTTGCACATGAAAAGGTGATCTTTGGCTCGATGGACGGTAAACTTTATATCCTCACATTGAAGGATGGGAAAGAAGTCTCATCGTACGAAGTGGGTGAGCCGATTTCATCCACCCCTGCCGTACTGGATGGAAGAATTTTGGTGAGTTGTGAAGACGGGAATATTTATTCATTCATTTCAGAAACAGGAAAATGACTGAATCCACTTTCATCAAACCCGATTACCAGACCGAGGATGAAACCAAGGCGGGAAATTATTTTGTTTCCAATTATCCACCCTTTTCTTTCTGGAACGATGAGGATGTCCCCTGCGTCAGCAGTCTGATCAACAGTCCTTCGCCCGGAAATGCACCCCTGGGGGTTTATTATCATGTTCCTTTTTGCCGGAAGCGTTGTCACTTCTGTTACTTCAAAGTATACACCGATAAAAACTCGAATGATATACGGAGATACCTTTCCGCCACCATGGAGGAATTAAAATCCTACGCGGACAAGCCTTATTTTAAAGGACGCAAACCAAAATTTGTTTATTTTGGAGGGGGAACACCGTCTTATTTATCAGCGAAGCAACTGATTGAATTGACGGATGAAATGAAGAAAATTTTACCGTGGGATGAAGCAGAGGAGGTAACTTTTGAATGTGAACCGGGTACGCTTCATGAAAAGAAATTAGAAGTGATTAAAGAATTCGGAGTGACTCGTTTAAGTTTGGGAGTGGAAAACTTTGACGACCATATTTTAGAAATTAATGGTCGGGCACATCGATCAAAACAGGTTTTTCGCGCCTATGAATTCGCTCGGGGACTTGGGTTTGACAATATCAATATCGATTTAATTGCGGGCATGCTTGAGGAAACCGATGAGAATTGGACTGAATGCGTGGAACGGGTGGTGGATTTGTCTCCGGATTGCGTGACGATTTATCAAATGGAAGTTCCTTTTAACACCGGGATTTTCAAAACCATGAAGGAAGAGGGAAAATTATCCGCCCCCGTGGCGGACTGGCCAACCAAGCGTCGCTGGGTATCGGAAGCTTATGCAAAATTGGAAGAGGCTGGATACACAGTGACCAGTGCATACACCGCAGTTAAAAATCCACGAACGACCAAATTTATTTACCGTGATCGTTTGTGGTCCGGAGCTGATATGATTGGCTTGGGGGTTTCCTCATTCGGTCACTTGGGCGGTATACATTATCAAAATATAACCCATATTGATAACTTCTGCGATACTGTTGAGTCAAAAAGTCTCCCGATTCGTAGGGCTTTAATGACCAAAGAAGACGAGCGGTTTATCAGGGAGCTTATTCTTCAGTGGAAGCTGGGTCGAGTGAGCCAAAAGTCTTTTGTTGATAAATTTGGCATTTCTGTAAGTGAGCGTTTTTCTTCTATCCTTTCCAAGTGGGAAAGAAACGGAGATTTAATAATTAAGGGAGATGAACTTTTTCTTTCTCGTGATGCTTTGTTACGAGTAGATTCATTGCTTCATGGTTTTTTTCTACCAGAACATCAGGATTCTCGATACGTTTAAATTTTTTATGGTAGCCCAAAATAATATTTTTCATGACCCTCTGTATCCATTAAGTTTAATTAGAAGGATTCGGGGGGTTCCAAAATTAGTTTACCAAGAAGTTGATTCAAATGAAATTCCTGAACCCTATTATTCTTTACTGGTCCATGAAGGTGATATGACTTCCCGCCTTGAATCTTATCACGAAAATGCAATAAAAGTTCGAAAGCTTAGTTCTTCCAATGATGGAAAAGCGTATTTTCGTGAAGTTTTACTTGTAACCATGGAATCTTTAAAACCGACTGAATATGGTGCGATTGAGATTACGCTTAAAAACTTAGAGGAAGAGCAAAGATCGCTTGTAATCGAGGGTAAGCAACCACTTGGTGGAATTTTAAACGATGCTCGAATACCATATTCTAGTGCTCCTCGAGCATTCCTAAAAATTCTTCCTGATAATCCAATGGTAGAGGCTTTTGGTTCTGTTGAAGCGGACCATTTATACGGTAGAAGTAATGAAATTACATCTTACAATGGAGACATTATTGCACGTATTGTGGAAATTTTACCTTCCCTTTAGAACGATTCTTTGTTTGTAAAAATAGTAA
>CAJWWH010000109.1 GCA_913048545.1 uncultured Opitutia bacterium
CTGTTTTTGGATAGGTGTTCAACCACCAGGTAGCGGTGTCTCCCACAAACATATCCGGATGCATATCCTCGGGCAGTTCCCAATCAAACGCTCCCAGAGCCTCCTTGTAATCCGCCCGTTTGCGGTAAAGTTCACGTTGCTGCTTGACCAAACCCCGTGCTTTTAACGCCTTGTCCCATTCATCAAAATAAAAGCGTTCCTCCAAATAACGGTCTTTATTTTCCACCACATAACGCTCATGAAAACCAAGGGGAGTATGGTAAGGATAGCTGTGCATCTTACCCACATTCACGCAGCGATAACCGGTATCGGCCAATTGCTCAATCCATGAACGCTTCCAGGAATCCGCATTTTTAAAAATTCCGGTGGTATGCGGATAGTAACCGGTAAATAAACTCGCTCGTGCCGGGGCACAGGAGGCGGCGGTGATAAAACAATTATTAAAAGATACCCCCTCATTCACTAAACGATCCATATTGGGCGTGTCCATATGATCGTGTCCAAGAGCAGCAATCGTATCAAAGCGTTGCTGATCCGTGATGATGAAAATAATATTGGGGCGATTGGGCATAGAATAATTGATTGTGGAAAACATAGTAAGAAACATTATGTCGGTTTGTACACAATTTCTTACAGAAATACTTCTTTTCCCCAAGATAAGGTAAAGGAACCGAAATCCTTATATCCCATGAGCCCTTTTTTAAATCTTACCCGGATTCGTACTCGAAGGTGGAGAGGATTACCGGATCTGGATACTTGACCAAGTTGGAAGAGACACAGGTGGCGTTGAAAGGGAGTTTCAAATCATTGAAGAGTGAGGCGCAACGCTGAACCTGCTTGGGGGAAAGTCGGCTGGCAAGGGAGCAATGGGGATCCCATTTTGCAGTCCGGTATAATTTGTTCATTGAAGAAAAATCAGCATTTGTATCATGTAGACTATGCAGTTTTGTAAGTGCTTTCGATTTCTCCGGGGCAAGAAAGAGCAGACCCCGGTCTTCAAAAATAGCCAGGTTCTCAAAACTGATTTCAAATCTTTTCTGACCATCCAAAAATTCCCAGTTTACTTTTTTGGGCCCGCTGATTTCTCCGTAAACCAAAGTCAGGTGGGGGGTGAATTTTTTTTCAAAAGCTCGACAGGGAATCTTATTTTGCGATATTTTTTTCCACATGTTTTCAATCGTGGCGTTGGTGACATCGTCAAAGTGGACTTCGAGTGAATAAGGCATATTTATGGATATTTATAATTCTAAGAGCTAGTTCTGATTAGTAATCAATTTCATCCGCCAATACAATGGCACAAATGAGAGTGTTTTAAAAACAACCCAAAAAATTCTATTCTTTCATTAAAACTTATATTCCACACCCAGTCCAAAATGAAAGAAATCCTTGAGACCCTGATCACCCGCTAGATTTAAATCAGGATTAATCGCCCAGCTATAAACTCCATGCCCTGCGAGGGAAAAATTTTCGGAAAGCATTTTTTCCACTCCGCTCCTTAATGAAAAGAAATTTAATCCACTGTGCCCATCTGAAACATATCCTTCATTCCAGCCCAAAGTGCCCGACAGGGAAAAGTCAAGATCTTCCCGGAAATTAAACTCCCTGCTAGTGGACCATTCAAAAAAAGTTCCCTGGGCATCGATTGAATAACAAGCGTCCAACGAAGTAATTAAATCTAAGGGTAATCCATCATAACTGATTCCCGCTGACCATTCATCATCTGATTCATCATCCTTTGTAAAAATCAAATGGGTGTAACCGGCATAAAATGAATACCCTTCTGTTTCCTGTGAGAAGGCAAAATTATACTGCCACTCGTCATACTGGTGATTCGATGATCTTCCGTACCAAACTCCCCCGGATAAATGATCATAACCGAGTTCCAATGAACTGTTCCAGAGAGACTTTCCATTTAAAGCATCCCGTCCTTCCGAAAAATAACGGCTCTCCCATCCGGAGTGAGTATGGGCACTAAAGGTTCGATGTGCATGCATTTTTTCGAACGGCTTATTCGTTTCGGCATCATGTGCACTCACCAAATTGACGAAAATTAAAAGTTGTGCAAAAAGACTGTATTTCAAAATTTTCAAGTAGCTCTTAAATCTTCTGTTCGATGGAGAGACAATCAAGAAATGATACCTAGCTTTATTTTTGAAATCTGTGCATAGCCTTAGTTCTTACATTTAATATTTTCTAGGATATTGAGAGTTAAGAGATGGAAAAGAGTGGAAAAGAAATAATACCATAAGGAACCAATCTCATTCTCGCATCTTTTTTCATACAGCTGGAAGAAGCGAATATCTAGGCGATGAAAATTTTTACTTAACTAAGTTTGGAAAAAACTGCGGATAAAGTGTCCTTGGCATCGCCGAATAACATATTGGTGTTGTCCTTAAAATAAAGTGGGTTTTCCACCCCGGAATAACCGGCAGCCATGCTTCTTTTTAAGGCAACCACGGACTTGGCATTCCACGCTTCGATTACCGGCATTCCGGCAATCGGGCTGCTCGAATCCTCGAGTGCGGACGGATTGACAATATCATTGGCACCGACCACCAGTAGCACATCCACCTCGGGCAGGTCGTCGTTGATCTCATCCATTTCAAATACAATGTCATAGGGCACATTGGCTTCGGCAAGCAGCACATTCATGTGCCCGGGCAATCGTCCGGCCACCGGGTGAATTGCAAAACGGACATTCACATCCTTCGCCCGCAATGTCTCGGTGATATCCTTGACCACATGCTGGGCCTGGGCCACCGCCATTCCATAACCGGGCACGATCATAACTTCCTTGGCTTCCTTTAGTTCTTCCGCCACTTCATCTGCACTTGTTTCAGTAATTGAGCCCTCAATCTCGGAGGCGGTAGCGGCACTGCCTCCGGCAGTTCCAAATCCTCCGAAAATTACATTTGCCAAGCTCCGATTCATCGCCTTGCACATAATATAGCTGAGAATTGCACCGCTACTTCCAACCAATGCCCCAGTAATAATAAGCAAATCATTTTTGAGCATAAATCCAGCCGCTGCTGCCGCCCAACCCGAATAACTATTCAACATCGAAACAACCACGGGCATATCCGCTCCTCCGATTGCCACAATCAAATGAATACCAAGGACGAAAGAAATCCCCATCACAATCAATAGGCTGATCAACGCCTGATCGTGTCCCTGGTCGATAAACTGAGCACCCAGCCAAATAGAGGCACCGAGCATACCCAAGTTGAGCAGGTGACGACCGGGTAAAAGCATGGGCTTACCACTCAAGGATCCCCGCAACTTTCCAAAAGCTACCACAGATCCCGTAAAAGTAACTCCTCCAATAAATACCCCCAGTAAAATTTCAATCTCATGAATCAATTTATTGGTTCCAGTGAGCTCAATATCCCTCGGATCAATAAAACTAACCACGCCCACCAGAACCGCAGCCAAGCCGACAAAGCTATGTAAAATAGCAACGAGTTCGGGCATTGAGGTCATCTCCACTCTCTTCGCAAGAACAGCACCGATCACTGCCCCACCAAGCATTAGGGGAATCAATAGTTTAAAATTTTCCACCTCACCACTGGCAAATGTAGCTAAGATTGCCAGGCTCATACCAAGAATGCCATAGATATTTCCTTTTCGGGCGGTTTCCTGTTTGGACAACCCACCCAAACTCAGGATGAAAAACAAACCCGAGACGAGATAAGCCATAGTAATCAGTCCTTCTGTCATTCCTTACGAAACATTTTCAACATTCGATGGGTCACCAAAAACCCACCGGCGATGTTAATCGTAGCTAAAAAAATCGCCACCCCTGCAATCCATGGATTGGAACCGGAAACGAAGAGCATTCCGCCTATCACAATAATTCCACTTATCGCATTGGTCACACTCATCAGTGGGGTATGAAGGGAAGGAGTCACATTCCACACAACCATGTATCCGACAAAGCAGGACAAAACAAAAACGGTTAACTGATCGAGAAATTCATTTTCACCCTTCCATCCCATTGCAAGAAGAAGGATGCAAAGTCCACCCAACATCAGTCCGGGTGAAAAAATAGATTTTTTTTCTTCCACCGATTCCTTAATCGATTCTTCTTTTGGCTTTACGGGCTGAACACTCACCTCGACTTTGGGCGGAGGCCAAGAGATATTACCATTATCCAAAACCAAAGCTCCGCGAATGATTTCGTCTTCCTGGTTGATCGCAAATTGATCAGTCGTTCCAAGAAGATTTACCAGTTTGACCAGATTATTACCATACAACCTACTGGACTGGGCAGGTAAGCGGGAAGGCAAGTCGGTATATCCCAAAATGGTAACTCCATGTTCAACTTTTGAACGGCCTGTTTCAGTTAATTCACAATTCCCCCCCCCTTCTGCGGCTAAATCAACAATTACTGATCCCGGTTTCATACTCTTTACCATTTCCTCGGTTATCAAAACAGGGGATTTTTTTCCGGGAATCATCGCCGTGGTTATAATAATATCAACCTCCTCAGCCTGTTCTGCAAAAAGCTTCATTTCTGCCTCAATAAATTCCTTGCTCATCACCTTGGCGTATCCGCCCGAACCGGCACCATCCTCCTCGAAATCAAGCATAAGAAAGTCACCACCCAGGCTTTTTACTTCCTCCTGAACCGCTGGCCTCGTGTCAAAAGCGCGGACAATTGCACCCATGTTGCGTGCAGCACCAATTGCGGCCAAACCCGCAACGCCAGCACCAATTACTAGAATCTTAGCCGGAGGTACTTTACCTGCCGCAGTAATTTGCCCGGTAAAAAAGCGACCAAACTCATGGGATGCCTCCACCACAGCACGATAACCGGCCACATTAGCCATGGAGCTTAATGCATCCATCGATTGGGCACGGGAAATACGGGGAACACAATCCATTGCCATCCAATTAATTTTTCTTTCACCGAGTGATTGAAGAAGCTCTTCATTGCGAGCCGGATAAGCGAAACTTATCAAAGTCGCACCTTCCTTAATTAGCCCAACCTCTTCATTCGAAGGCGGGTTTATTTTAAGTAATAGATCCCCCTTTGCCCAAAGCTCGGATTTTTCATTCGAAATTCGTGCTCCAGATTGAACATAAAGTTCATCCGGGAAATTAGCTAAATTGCCTGCTCCTGACTCTATCCAGACTTCATAGCCTAGCTTTTCAAATGCAGGAATATTGTCCGGGCTTATCGCAACCCGTTTTTCCGAAGAGATCGATTCTTTTGGAACAACTAATTTCATTTGGGCAAGTTTCATTTAACGGAGTGAATCAAATAATCGATTCTGTAAAGAAAAAGTTCATACTAAATACAAAGGGGGATTAGGTTTTGAAGAAATTCATCATATAAATTAACCAAATTTTACTGCTCGTCTTTTTTTGGAAATTATGAATAATGTGAATAAGTTAAGTGCGAGGACAAAGTTTCACTGGTGGATATAAAGGGATAATGTGGGTGAACAATCGTTCGAATACTGGCTAACTAAACAAACAACGAACGAAAGAA
>CAJWWH010000110.1 GCA_913048545.1 uncultured Opitutia bacterium
TAAACACTTCACCAGAAACATGGTATGTCAAGGATGGCATGTTAATTTGTAAGGGGAAACCGATTGGGGTCATGCGTAGTGATAGGCAATACGAGAATTTTCTTTTGCATGTTGAATGGCGACACATGGAAGCAGGTGGAAATTCGGGTATTTTTGCCTGGAGTGACGCAAAACCTTTTGGAAACCGTTTACCCAAAGGCCTTGAGATTCAAATGTTGGAACTGGATTGGGTAAAGTTGCATACAAGGAAGGGCAAGCAGCCTCCCCCGATTGCCTATGTTCACGGGGAGTTGTTCGGTGCAGGAGGGCTAAAAGCAACCCCTGACAATCCACGGGGCAGTCGAAGCAAGTCTCTGGAGAACCGTTGTAAGGGAAGAGGGGAGTGGAATACTTATGATGTGGTATGCGTAGATGGTGTGGTCAAACTTTCAGTTAATGGAAAATTCGTGAACGGAATTCGTAATTCACAGTATAAAAAAGGATATCTTTGCCTGGAGTCGGAAGGTTCCGAGATTCACTTTCGGAATTTAAAAATAATGGAACTCCCTCATGGAATCACTTCTCCAGAGCAAACGGCTCCTTTAATCAAGTCTCGTTAAGTTTGCATTAATAAGTTGTCCCAATACGAATTATTTAGGTTATTTTGTATGAATGACTCCATAATTGTTTAAAAATTGCCAATTATGCTTTTTAATTACAGGTTATTTAATATAATAATTTCTATCCCAAATCTTTTCTACATTTGTCTTCAACTTTAAATGACCTTTAAAAATTTCGCTCTAGTACTTTGCCTGGTAGTTTTTATACAGGGATTCTCATTCGCAAAGGTTAAGTTTGAGGATGACATACTCCCTCTGCTTGAGGATTATTGCATAGATTGTCATGGTCCTGATAAATCGAAATCAGGATTTCGGGTCGATCGTCGGGTTCATCTCCTCAAAGGGGGAGATTCTGGTTTATCTGCAGTTATTCCTGAAAAGCCCGAAAAAAGTTATATGATTGAAGTAATTAAAAGCGATGATCCGGAAATCGGTATGCCTCCCAAAGGTGGTAAGCTTTTTGACGATGAAGTCGAATTATTGGAACAATGGATTGCGGAAGGAGCTGTGTGGCCCGGCCAAATGGAGGATAAAATTGAAGAGGGAACGGATCATTGGGCATTCCAATCGATTGACCGTCCGACTATTCCCAAGAAATCGAAGAATCCAATTGATTCTTTTATTAACCGAAGACTTAAAGTGGAGGGAATACCTGCAAACAAGCAAACGGATCCACTATCTTTGATTCGGCGTGCATCTGTTGTATTAACAGGATTACCTCCACAACCATCTAGGGTGGCTGATTTTCTGTCTGATTATAAAAAGAATCCGGAACATGCTTACACAGTGTTAGTCGATGAATTATTGGCATCCACCCACTTTGGCGAGCGATGGGCTCAGCATTGGTTGGATGTGATACGCTGGGCAGAGACAAACGGTTCTGAGTCCAACCTCTACCGAAAGCTTGCTTGGGTATATAGGGACTATGTAATTCGTGTATTTAATCAGGATATGCCTTATGATGAATTTGTTCGCCAGCAGTTGGCTGGCGATGGAATGGGGATGGGGGAAGCTCTTGGATTCTTAGTGGCTGGTCCTCATGTTCCCGCTGCCACGGTTGGGCAGGAACCATCTGCAATACGGCAGGCACGAGCTGACCGTATGGATGAGATTATGCAAACAGTGGGAGCATCTATGCTCGGTGTTACTATGAGCTGTGCCCGTTGTCATAATCATAAATTTGATCCGATCTCGATTCAGGATTACTACTCCATGACAGCGGTATTTCAGGATATTGAATTTGGCAGTCGTTTTCCCGAATTTTCTAAGGAGCATCCAAGAAAAACAAAGGCTAATGAAGTTTGGAAGGATATTGCCAAGAATCGGAATATAATAAGAAAGAAAACCTCAACTTGGGAAGAAGATTGGGGTGGTTATAAGGAAATACATTGGAAGCCAATTGAAGTGGTGGGATTACGGCTGAATTTTTGGTCTGGTTATGTTGGATTGGATGAAGTCGAAATTTTTGGTTTGCCTACGGAGAATATTAATTTAGCAATCGCTTCCAACGGGACGAAAGTAAAAACTGATTTGGCATTCGCTCAGCAAGGCGATCGGTTTCCTATAACGAGGGTCATTGATGGTAAATATGGAACCCAGCGTTGGCAGGCCAGTTACAATAAGGAAAAAAAACAGAATCCTTGGTTGGAGTTTTCTTTTGAAAAGCCAGTTAAAGTGGGGCGTTTACGAATGAGTTCAAATCGGGAATACTATTATGAAACCGATTACCTTGAGCAGAAAAATAAATTTAATTTCGACAAATTTTTGGTGAATGTGAAGTTGGTCGATGGAACTTGGCAGGAGATCGCATCCATTCAAGAAATTAGGGATTTGATGAAGAGAGAAAAAACCATGGGCGATGCAATTAGCGAAATTAATCATCTTGCCTACAAGCTTTCTGAAGAAGGCCCCCGTCCCAGTTTCGTTGGTAGTTTTATCAAGCCTAAGGTCACTCGTGTCTTACACCGTGGTAGCCCGGAGAATCCTAGGGATATTGTCCCTCCAGCTGCACCCAAAATACTTTCAGGTGAATTGGGTGTGGATAATAAGGCCAGTGGTCGGGCAAGGCGTGCGGAGTTTGCCGAGTGGATGGTGGATGAAAAAAATCCGTTGACCGCCCGGGTTATGGCGAACCGAATTTGGCAGCATGTTTTCGGTGCCGGTCTGGTTGTAACGGGTGGAGATTTTGGCCGAGCGGGTGCTCCACCAAGTCATCCGGAATTACTTGACTGGATAGCCGCTGAATTTTCCAATCCATCTCGTCCTGAGGGAACACCTTGGTCGATGAAGGAATTGATTCGGATCTTCGTTACATCCGATGCATTTAAAAGATCAAATCAACCATCCGATGTAGGCTTGGAGAAAGACGCGACCAGTTCTTTACTTTGGCGCTTTCCGCCAAGGCGTGTGGAGGCCGAGGTCATTCGTGATGGTATCCTTCTGGCTTCCGGTAAATTAAACCGGAAAATGGGAGGCAGAAGTTATCGTATACATAATGTTAAAAAGACCTATGCCCAATGGGAAGTGCTCAATAATTTTGGACCAGAAACTTGGCGCAGGATGATCTACCAGGAAAGGATGCGCCGGGTGGACGATCAAATTTTTACTGCCTTTGACTTCCCGGACTGTGGACAGGTTCGGGCGAAAAGACCCGTTTCCACTACTCCATTACAGGCCCTTAATTTAATGAACAGTGATTTTGTGGTCGACCAGGCAAAACATCTTGCGAAAAGAGCTAAGGATGAATCAAATGCAAATCTTAAAGCCTCCGTTATTCGTGCTTTTGAGTTAGTTTTTTCGCGCAAGCCGATGAACGAGGAATTGAATGTTTCATTGCAGATTGCGAAAGATCGCGGGCTTGAGATTGTTTGCCGGGCCTTAATCAATTCCAACGAGTTTGCCTTTTTACCCTAAGGCTTTTTTAAAAATGAATAATCACGAAGAAAAAATTTCCTCGATTGGTCGGTCTCTTTTAAACCGGCGTGGCTTTATGAAGAACGCCGGATTTTCAACCGGTGCTCTAGGGCTTGCTCAGTTGTTGAGCAAAGACGGACTTTTTGGTTCCGATGATCCCTCCAGTTTTACCGGAAAATCACCCATCCGTCCAAATTTGGACCCTGATAATCCATACACTCCGCGTGATCCTCATTTTGAAACCGAAGCTAAGCAGGTCCTGATTATATTTTGTCCAGGGGCAGTCAGTCATGTGGACACCTTTGACTATAAGCCTGACCTTACCAAGTACCATGGACAAAAACCTCCTGGTATGCCTGCGGTTACTTTCGAAGGGCCTTCGGGTAATATCGCCAAACCCTTTTGGGACTTTAAACCACGGGGAAAGTCGGGAAAAATGGTTTCTGAGCTTGTACCGTATTTGGGTGCCCTGGCTGATGATTTCTGCTTCGTCCACTCTCTTCATACCCAGACAAGTGCCCATCCTCAGGGAGAAAATTTTCTGAATACTGGATTTACAATGGAAGGATTTCCCTCTTTTGGGTCATGGGCCACCTATGCTCTAGGTTCAGAGAATGAGGAACTTCCTGCTTTTGTGGCGATCAACGATCCACGCGGGCCGGCCCGATCCGGTAAAAATAATTTTGGAAACGGCTTTTTACCGGCTGCTTTTCAGGGAACTGATTTTAATGCCAAGAATCCCCCCGCCAACTTAGCCCGTCCGGCATCCTACACCAGTGCGGATGACCGCTCCACTGTGAGCCTGCTTCAGCGATTGAACGGTTTTCACTTGGAGAAGTATCCCGGAGATGCTGATCTTGCTGCCCGTATCGCCAGTTATGAACTGGCTGGGAAAATGCAGACATCCATACCCGATGTGATGGATATTTCAAAAGAGCCGGCATCGATTAAAAAAGAGTATGGATTGGAAAGTGGAACCGATCTAAAAAAAGAATATGCCAAGAATTGTATATTAGCCCGTCGCTTGCTGGAAAAAGGTGTTCGTGTGGTTCAACTTTTCAATGGAAGTGACCCATCCGGAGGGAATGGAATTACTAACTGGGATTCGCATAGCAATATCGATAAAACCCATGCCATGCAGGCGGAGATCATGGATCAGCCCACCGCAGCCCTTATCAGCGATATGAAGCGCCGGGGACTTTTAAAAAATACTTTGGTTGTCTGGTGCACTGAGTTTGGCCGGATGCCTTTCCTTCAGGGGAATGGAACGGGCCGGGATCATAATCCGGATGCATTTACCTGTTTCTTTGCCGGTGCCGGGGTAAAGAAGGGATACAGTTATGGGGAGAGTGATAATTTTGGTTTCAAGAGCGTAAAGGGGAAGTCGAGCGTATACGACTTTAACGCTACAATTCTTCATTTGATGGGACTGGATCATGAGCGACTTTCTTATTATCATAATGGACTTGAAAGAAGGCTGACCAATGTCCACGGACATGTGATCAAACAGGTGCTTGCGTGATCCTTTACCGGTCGGTTAATCTAACGGCTAGACCATGATAAATCTTTCTTTCTTTTCCAGACCGAGATTCATCCCCATCCTCTTTTTTTGCTTTTTTGTTACAGCGGGGGCGAGTGCTGCTCCATTCGCAGAAAAACCACCCGAAAATGAATCCGTACAAAAACTATTTGCGAGGACGGTTCATTTAGAGCCTGG
>CAJWWH010000111.1 GCA_913048545.1 uncultured Opitutia bacterium
GAGCTGAAAATAAAAGATATTCCGGATTTAAACATTGGGTGTTTTTTTCAAACTTTGAATCCAGAGTTTGAAGTACGGGCTGCTTTGCAGCCAATGAACCCGATAAAATTAATGTTAAGAACAACGGGACTGAGAACCTCATACTCACCATCATTCAAAATCGCCGCCAAAAAAACAAGTCTAGATTGATTTAAAAATTTAAAAATTTTCATTCGGAATCTCGTTTATCTATGAATTCATCAAAGACTTTTTCATCATGATTGACCGCACGGTAAATGCGTACATTGTCTATGATCTCAACTTCAATGACATGACGGGTTGGCTCGAATTTTTCAACATACCAATATTCTTTAGCTTCGGGTTTCCGAGTCCTTACACCCCAGGCTCCATCGCCAATATATAGCGTGCCATCTTGGTGTGTTTTGTCTCCCTTCAAAAGTTTCGAACGTTTGTAAACATGGTGATCGTTCTCAAAGGCAGCATCCAGACCATATTGGTCAAACAAGGGAACCCAATGCTTTCTCATACTTTTACTGATGGGACTATTCAATCCACCCTTCATAATTCCGTAAGCGGGAAAATGATAGAGAGCAAATAAGTGAGCTCGATCCTTGCGAGAAGAAAGAGAGGATTTTAAAAATTCAGTCTGACTTTCAATAGAATAGGTATGGGAGGAGTCGAGTATTACCACCGATAAATCTTCGTATAAATCGATGGTATAATAGGATTTCAGTTTTTGTGGAAGTGGAAATAGGTTGTAAAATATCGGAGCTTCCTTGGGGGTTTTTCCATACCCCCCATTCACCTCATGGTTTCCAATCGCCACTACAAAAGGTATGGAATATCCGTCCTTATTCACCGCATGGTCTGCGTATTCCTCAATCCAATCGAGCCACCGCTCCCACGACTTGCCGTTAGCATAAGCCAAATCTCCTCCGAGTAATGCAAAGCTTGGGGAACGGGAAGCCATCGCCTTTACCCCATCCTTGTGAAAATCAGGGGAATGCATCATATCCCCACCCGTTACAAAACTGATGCGATTCGGTCGTTTTGCTGGAAGGGTTTGGGCACGAAATTCCTTGTCTCCCAAAAATACCCGATATCCAGTATCTGGGCTCAAACCCGCAAGTTGAACCTGACAGACCTCCAACCCCGAACCCTTGTAAAAAGAATGTCTATTCACCTCCGCGGAACTTGGAAATTGATCATCTGTTTTGCCCCAAAGAAAAAGTGTTGGATCTTTATCTTTCACTAACCAAATCACATTCAGCGTGGTGGAAGGAGAATCCGTCCAAGTAAAAAGAGCTTCCTCAATTCCTTTGGCCCCACTAAGTGGATTCGTAAAAGATAATAAAAAGGATGTTAATACAAAGAGTAACGGTGAGGAGAATTTCATAGTTTTTAAGCAGTTATATACAGGGCTGATGGTGATGGTAGTGGTAATTTCATAGTTTTTAAAAAGTGTTATAAAGTTAGAATACTTACTTACTCCACGATCCATTAGAATTTAACGAATAGTTGATTCGGTAAATTAAAGTCTATTATTTGATCAACAGATTCCGGTTTTTTTCTCGGCCATAGCCTATTACTTCCATGCGGTCATCAAGAATACGAATTATCGAGTACGCACTAGTTTTAGTTTCCACCATTCCTTTGAGAGTTAGAAAATGAATGCCGTTCTTCTGGGCATAGTTTCCCTTATGATTATGTCCATTAATATAAGCTTTTACGGAAAGAAAGCCTCCAAGCAATTCGATCACTTCTGTAGCATTCCATAAATTATGGGGATCTGCGGGAAAGACCGGGAAGTGACAAAACAAAACAACTTTTTCATTCTTTTTCTCCGATCTGATCAAGATTTCCTTTAACCAAGACATTTGCTCTTTTCCCACCGCTCCATTCCACTTGGGTAACCTGATTTTATTTTCGCGGTAGTATACACCGGCTTTCTTATATTCCAGACTGTCTTTTGGGTAGGCATGGAAACTGACATCATTCCCGTCCAACACGATGAACCGCCAGTCTTCCACTCTGAATTCATAGTACTTTGATTTCATGCCCATACGCTCCGGAACTTTGGCTTTCCATTTATCGGCAACATCGAAATCATGATTTCCAAGAGCATGATAGGCTGGCATTTTCAAAGATTGATAGATCGGTAAAACTTTATCAAAACTGGCATAATTCCGATCAATGAAATCACCGAGATGAATCACAAACTCAAGATCATGCTTATTCAACTCGGCGACACATTCATTTAGCTTTCCAGCAGAGCTAGAATAATGCCTCGAACCACGATTGGGTCCAGTACAATATTGACAATCTGCAATCGCACCAAAAGAAAACTTATATTTTTCATTTCTCGTTTTCTCGTCCTTTTCAATCAGGGGATTTATTTGATCTGAGAACTCGTTCTTCTCGGCTTGGATACAGCCAATGAAAACGGCAAACAGAACGGCCAACCACAGAACGGTTTTCATATCAAAATCACGAACACACTATTCCACCACATGGATGGTGTGATCAATGCGTCCTTTGATTTCTTCTCCCTTTGCTGATTTGATATCGTAATCAATCTGAGCCATGTGAACCGGTTTTAAATTTGGAATATGTAAAGCCACTGTCTTTCCATCATCCAGTAATTCCACTTTTTTCAATTCCAGTTCTTTTACTGGGATCTCTGGAGAGCCATAATTGAAAGACCACTTTAAATTCCATGCTCCAAACTTAAACTGGGAAACGGAATTTGCAGCTTCAGGATCAAGGGGTTCATAAAAGCCAATTTCAACGACATCCTTTTTTACCTTAATCGATTTTGGCAAATGAACTGGTTTTCCAGTGTAGCGTATACGATCCAATCCGCCATTACCTTTTGCATTGGTTTGCCAACCCTTAAGCCCGGAAACATAAAGCTGCCCATCATTAGAGTTTATTCTGGCCCGCATTGCACTGCTAGAAAGCTCAACCGGAATCCTTGCTACCCCCCCCTGCATCTGGCCATGTTTCTCTTCCTTAAGCACAACATACATTTTGCTTTGACCGTACGAGAGATGGAGTAGTTGGTCCTTAAGTGGTCCCCACTTTGTACTCGTTACCCACGCCTGCCCGCCTCCTGAATTATCAATTCCGCGTTTCTTACTCATCCATACGAGCGGCTTCGGTGCCTCCGATGGATCATGCTCAAAACCTTCGCGTTCATTCGCCTTATATTTTTTCCAGTCCTTGTACTCGATCTCATAGCCAAGAATTGGAGAGCTCTTTAACTTTCTGGTTCCATGATAGGCATCCACCACACCATTGAAACTTCCAGGTTTAACCCAATGAAGGGGAGCTGTTGGTACGAAAGACCCCTCGTTATCTCCTGTGGTTACTTCGCCGTTGGGTCCCACACCTATGCCATTAGGTGCACGAAATCCACTTGCATAAATAGACATATCTTTTCCGTCGGGAGACACTTTGATCACCGAACCATGCTGTTTGCCCATACGCTCAAACCCGCGCCCCCCTGCCCGTACCGGACAGCCCATGGCAAAGTAAAAATTTCCTTCGGGATCGGTATGCAAATCAAAACAGAATGCATGAAAGCCCTCTGTATTTTCCCAGTCGTTATTGAAGTTTTCCAGAAAGTCGGCTTCGTTATCTCCATTGAAATCATGAAATCGGGTAATTTGATTATCTCCAACAGTGTAGATCTTTTCATTAACAATCTTTAGCCCGAGGGGTTCATGAAGTCCGGTGGCGAAGCGTTTCCAGGCTACCTTATCCAGTTTTTCATCGATATGGGAAACAATCCAAACATCCCCATCCCATGTGCATACCGCCGCAGTTTTGCCATCCTTGAAAAAATCAAAGGCACCAATGCGCATCTTGGGCTCGAGTGGATTATTAAAAGGGACTCCAATCTTATCGACCACATAGGCATTAGTCTGGTCATCTGAAAGTTCACTTTCCACAGTGATCGGATCGCCCCATTGCGCTGAGCCTCCGCTGATAAGTTTGGATAAATCCTCAGCCTTTCCGGCTGCAGACTGAACAGCAGGCTGATAAGCCGGATCACCCGCCCACATCGCAACCTTAAATCGACTCTTTCCTTTGGGTACTTCGCAAAGCAAAAGGTTTTCCCAAACGAATAACTTTACCCCTTTTGAAAAATCAATTAATGAAAAATTACAGGCCTGCCCTTCCAAGGAAACGGTAAATGTTTGATCTGTCTTCTCAATTTGAGCGCCATCATTCTCTGCGAGCAGCATCACTGATGACGAAGGGTGTTCGACCTGTACAGTCCTGGTCAGTGCAGTGAGACCTTTTTGCTTAACGATACCCGGCATATCCAACACCTTCCCATCGCCCACCGAGTAGCTAAAAATTGCCTTGCCGTTGTGAACATAGTGACCCTTAAAATGAGCCCAGTCTTTGGGCAAGGTTCCCATTCGGGGAAATGATTTATAGGGCTGCCGGCGTGGATCCTTCTTAGTCATTTCCTTGGTCTTTGCCCAACCAGGAAGCATTCCGGTACGGAAAAGATTGTAGCTCTCCTTGACTACTGCCGCAGCACCATGTGCTCCAGCAAAAGGCATTCCACTGGCCTTTAAACTCTGATCGTTCGTCCAACCCATTGAGTAGGAAAGGGTCTCGCTGTCAAAGACCATTCCGGCCCGACGATCTTTGCCTAGAGGTACCAAATGAGCCCGTGAAACAATGTAACGAACCTTTTGCGTTACTTCCGCGATTTGCCCGTACAGTTTGGTCGCTTGCTTAACAAGGTCATCGATGGGACCCCCCTCAAGCTTTGGTAAAAGTTCAAGCTCGGCAATTTGCATGGGTATCTTTCCTTCTCCCACCAACTCAGGAAAAATTACCCAGTAATGGGAAAAACTTTTCCCGTTTTTAAACCTCATCGTTTTTAACTTTCCCCTGCCCCGGGAAACGGGGACCGAATCACTGGCGATCTCGATAAAGATCTTTCCATCATTCGAACCGCTCAAGACGAAACTTTTTGGATCCCGCTCAGGGGCATCATTGGCAGAGGTGATGGATATTCCATTTACTACGGAATTTTTAATCTTCAGCTCGAGCCCGCTTCCGGCACCGTCAAAATTAAGGTATTTTGTGGCGGGTTGGTCATCAATAGCCAGGGAAGGGTTTTCATTTTTGGGAGAATGATCAGAAGTTCCCATAACCCGATCGGATGGACGGCTTAAATCTTTCGATTTTAA
>CAJWWH010000112.1 GCA_913048545.1 uncultured Opitutia bacterium
TTCACTGAGGATCGGGAAAACGAATCCATTGTTTGAACACGCCCATTGCTTTCAGTGGATTGCCGCGTCAGTCACTTCGTTCCTTTCTCGCAATGACAAGGGGTGTTGTAGATCAAATCGCTGACTTCAATTCCTCATTCCTTGTCATCGCGAGGGCTGAAAGCCCGTGGCGATCCACAGTGAACGGCAAGTCGTCCGCGTCCCCCGAGGCACGATGGATTGCCGCGTCGGTCACTATTTTCCCTCCTCGCAATGACATGGGGGGCGAGTTGGAGTGCTTTGGGCTCAGTTTAGTTTGCTTACAGGGCGCAGTCGGTTCCCGTGTTGGCAAAGTGGGGCTCTTCCGGCAATGACAGAGGGGGTGAATTTTGATAGGATTACATTTTAGGTTGTTGATTGGGTGCGTTTGCGCGAGTTTTGAGTTTCGGATGAAAACGGCACAGTATTTTGAATTTACCAGAAAAAGACCAGATCGGTCGATGATTCTCGATGAATGGATACTTTCCGCGATTAATGATCCGGAAGACCAAGTAATTCAATCGGATGGAAGAATTAGAAGGTGGACTTGGGTGAATGAATTATCTAAGTATTTAAGGGTGGTTCTGCTTGAAGACGGGATCACCGTTCATAACGCATTTTTTGACCGAGATTATAAAAGGAGAAAGAAACATGAAAATTAATTACTTTGAGGATACAGATACTGCGTTGATTCATTTCACTGAAAAGAAAGTGGTGGAAACCCGCGAGGTATCGGAAAATGTGTACCTCGACTTGGACGAGCAGGGGAATCTCGTTTCCATGACTCTGGAACATGCCGGAGAGAAGGCAAATATTGAAGATTTTTCATTCGAGAGATCGAAGAGTCTTGCCTCCTAAATTCTTACCGTTTCTTGAAGTTCTATTCTTGGGTTAGCAGTAGATTGCCGCGTCGGTCGCTTCGCACTCTCCTCGCAATGACAAGATTAAGGAGATCAATTAGCAAAAATTAATCGATTTTTTGGATAAATTAAGGTAGTATGCAATTATCGTGAAAAGCTATCGGGAGATTATATCCATTCAAAAAGGCAAAAGAGGGGGGAAGCCTTGTATTCGAAACCTTCGGATTACAGTCTATGATGTTTTGGGCTGGATGGCATCCGGAATGAGTAAGGAATTGATTATTGAGGAGCACCCTGATCTTACTCAGGATGATCTAAATGCCTGTCTTTCTTTTGTTGCAGATCGTGAGCGTGTGCTCGCGAGTGCATGAAACTACTCTTCGACCATAATTTAAGTTTTAAGCTACCCAAGCGCCTGTCTGCGATATTTCCAGACTCAATAAGTGCAAGTGCGGCGGGCCTGAACACCGCAACCGATTTACAGGTTTGGGAATATGCGAAGGAAAATGATTTTGTTCTGGTGACGCAGGATGCGGATTTTATTGATTGGAATCGATTATTTGGAATACCGCCCAAAATCCTTTGGATTCGTTTCGGTAATCAATCAGTTGACTTTGCTGAGCAAAGATTTCTGCTCCATGAAAATGCGATTAAGTCCTTTGATAAGGATGATGAGATCGAGGTTTTGGAAATAAATTAAGGAGGAGTTATTTCCGACTGGTTCAATGGGATGGTCGATTTTTAAGGTGAAAGTGGATTGCCGCGTCGGCACTGGGGGGTGCCTCCTCGCAATGACAATATTTTGTTCACTACCATTCCTTACCACCCTTGTCATCGCGAAGGCTAAAAGCCCGTGGCGATCCACTGGCCCTCAGATAAACGAACCGCACTCCCTGAACGTGCCACCCGAGACACGATGGATTGCCGCGTCCCTCGCTCCGCTCCCTCCTCGCAATGCAATCCTTGTGACTAAAGTGGTAAAATTTCATTGTAAGTGCTAAATTAGGTGCTATATATAGATTGATTATGAATACAGTATTAAGTACTTTTTCTGCCAGTGTTTCTGAACTTAAGAAGAACCCCAGTCAATTAATCGAGAAATCGGATGGCGAATCAATTGCGATCCTGAATCATAATAAACCGACTGCTTACTTGGTGCCTGCGGAGAAATACGAACGGATGATGGAGGAGTTGGATGACTTGAATATATCCCGCATCATTCAGGAGCGAGAAGAGGAAAAGAAATTGGCCAAGGAAGTAAGTCTGGATGACTTATAAGCTAAAATTCCTTCCAAGTGCCTGGAAGGAGTGGAACAAAATAGGAGATGTTATCCGGGAACAGTTCAAAAAGAAGCTTGGTGAGCGAATTCTGAATCCAATCATTCCGGCTGATCAACTGAGAGGTTTTAAAAATTATTATAAGATCAAACTTCGATCTGCAGGGTATCGACTGGTCTATGAGGTGGATCGAAATGAAGTTGTTGTCTATGTGATTACAGTTGGGAAGCGGGAAAATGATTTAATTTATAAAAAAGTTCAAAAACGGACTCGGAAAGAGTAAAAGATTTCATTTTTTATTTTTCCACCCCTCACTCCTTCACCCTTGTCATCGCGAGGGCGAAAGCCCGTGGCGATCCATTGTGAACCAGTAAGCGAAGAGACAACCCCGCTCGCGTCCATCAAGACACGATGGATTGCCGCGTCGTCCATTCTGTCCTCCTCGCAATGACAAAAAAGTAACTCCAATCTCTTCACTCCCTTGATGGTAAAAAAACACTCTTGTCATCGTGCACCCCTAGCGGGCATGGCGATCCACAGGGTTCAGGTTTTCAATTAATCGTTCTGTCGTATCTGGCTAAATGAAGGAGGATCACGGGAATTTTTTGCTTACCTAGTAAAAGCAAAGATGAAAAAACAAATCCAAAATCCAAATAGTAGAAAGAGGAAAATACATGCCATTACTTTTTTACCTTGTGATATCTCTGGTTGAGGAAGTACCCAGCCTTTTTGATCAAAATATTGCCGGATTTCATTCCTCCTCTCCATCCGATACTCACCACTGGCATTGTTATATTTGGTTAGTAATGTTTTTGCTTTTTTTTGTTCTTCTGAATTTAGTTTTGAAATTTCTTTTTTGACTATTGTTCGGATGGTTGCGAAATCATTGATCAATGCAATTCGTTCGCTCATGGATTTGGCTTTCCGTAGTTTTTGGATCCATTCGAGTGCAAGTTCCTTGGAAACCTGCTTGCCATTTTGCTTACACTCCCTTCCCCAGTGTTCATAGGGCACCTTGAAAGCCTTGGTCTTTTTATTAGCGGTTATTCCTTCCCAGTAAAGATAATCCAGATCTGAATAAACATCTGAAATCCGATCCCAGGATGTTCTGTTTCTGAAGATAAATCCTCCTTCAAGATAGGAGTGGGAAATTTTCAAATTGGTATGTTTAGAGGTTCGTATCAGACCCATGCAGAAAAAGAAGATAGCTATATAAATACACCAAATATAATTTATTATTTCTGTGGATATGGAAAAGAAGATAATAAAAATCATGAATGCTGTGGTTCCAATCCACCAACCTTTCCAGGCCCTACTTGCTCGTAATGTAATAGTAGATGAGGAATGAGCATTCATAAGAATTGTGGATGAAATAAAAAGATAATCAGGCTGAAAGACCTGATTGTCTTCCTGGAAAAAAAGTTTTACAACGGAAAAGTGTCTTATTTCTTCAAAAAACTAACTTTCGTAAAATCTTTGTAATGACTAGTTATTTATTTCTGGCAGGTGCAATCGTTTGTGAGGTCATGGGAACCTTGCTCCTGCCATACTCCAAGAATTTTACCAGGGTTTACCCGAGCATACTTCTGGTGGTTTGTTATGTTGTCGCTTTTGTTTTTCTATCCTTTGCGGTGAGGGAAATTCCCCTTACGATTGTTTATGCGACCTGGTGCGGAGTGGGAATATTCTTGGTTTCGGTTTTAAGCTATTTTCTCTTTGGGCAATCCCTTTCCTGGCAGGGGATTGTGGGATTGGTCCTGATTGTGGTCGGGGTGACTTTGGTCAACGGCTTTAAAGTAGGCCACACACCTTAAACCAATCTCTAGCTTATAATATCCGCCAATCGGGAAAAGGTACTCTGCTTGAATCCAACCGCCTGCTTAATAATTACATCGCGTTCCAAGGGGTTGTTGATTTTTCGGGATTTGAAATAATCCGCCCTGCTGAGCAAATTTCCCATCCAAGGACCAAAACCGCCGGATGGTATGGGAAAGTCACTTCCGTGGATTACCCGTGACTGAATCTTGGGATCGAGTAGAGCGTGGATTGTACGCCAGCGGTTTGGGCTGGCCAGGGCGCTGTTATCGGTAAAGAGGTTGGAAAACTGATCCATCATTTTGAGTAGATCGGTTGTGTAATCCGGATCCAATATACCGGATTTACCCGCCCCATGGGCCGCGATTATTTTGACACCGCACTCCAAGGGAAGTCGAAGAATACGGGGATCAGCAAATTTCGCATTGAGTACGGGGACAGAGAATTCTCCTCCGGTGTGGGCAAGGAAGAGCATACCCAATTTTGAAAGCTTTTCCCAGAATGGCTGATACTGAATATCCGAGCAGTCGACATTGTGACAGTTGGGCAGAAGTTTTAACACTTTGGCCCCTTGTTCTGCACATCGTTCCAGTTCTTCGATCGCATCCTTTCTGGCTGGATGGATGGAACAGGCGGGAATGATCTGAGAATATTTTTTTGCCAGGCTGAGCACATGATCATTGGGGACATAAAACTTTGCTTTGTGCTTCAGGCAGTTACCGCTTGGGTCGTAGGGGTAGTCCATGGCTAATAGAAGAACCGCATCAAGTGAAGAGCTATCGATCAATCCTATCAGTCTTTCCTCATAGGCTTGATCTACACCCAGTTGGCGACTCGATTTTAAAATGCCTGCCTGTGCCTTGACGACAGGTTCGATTATGCGATCCAGCAGGGTGCTGCTCCTCAACCAGCAACCGCTACCATTGGATCCGTCCCCCACAAAGTGCACATGTCCATCAATTTTCATGGGGTGGTCATTTAGAGCTTCTGCAGCAGTTCCTTCAGGCTTTCTTCTTTTTTTGTTTTTTTGTAACTTTGCAAGGTGTGTCTGGATTTTAGAGGAAGACGACTTATCAAATA
>CAJWWH010000113.1 GCA_913048545.1 uncultured Opitutia bacterium
TGGCCAAGCTTTGTTGGAGAGGTATCTCAAGCAGGTGCGCTGGTGCGCCATGAGGGCATAGGTCAATGGTTGGCAGCAGTTCCCAGAGAAGAATGGCCTGACGACATTAAAGCCGAACATGCCAATGAGCAAGATTGGGATGAAAATTATGGCGATAGAAAGCAAGAAATTGTATTCATAGGCCTCATTGCAGAGATGAATAAAGATGAGCTTTGCCAAAGACTTGATCGATGTTTAATCAAAGACTATTTGGAAAAACCAACCCATTACCAAAAAGTGAAAGATCCGTTTCCTATCTGGTTTGAAGACTATCCTTTGTCTGAAGAAATTGAAATCAACCAGGATGCATTAGAAGAAGCGCATGCATAAAAATGGTGAGTTGGTGATGTAGGACAACAGCTTTACCAATCAAACAATAGCTCAGATTGATATTCGAAATAACCCCGACCGTGAGATCGGGGTGTATCGCTTGAGTAAAGAACTGGATGAAGAAGTGGCCCGTTTACACCTGGATAAGTTAGGTGCCAAGCTTACCAAACTAAGCAACGAACAAGCTGACTACATAAGCGTACCAGTTGAAGGTCCCTACAAACCAGAGCATTACCGGTACTAAACACACAGGTTTCAATTTTTCAAATACGAGGGAAGCAGGCTAGTTCTGCTTCCCTCGTTGACCTTTAAATACTTTTGAGGCACAAATAAGAGCCTCATTTTATGTTTTACGACGAAACAAAAGTTTTTTTAAAGGCAGGAGACGGTGGAGATGGTTGTATGAGCTTTCTTCGTCAAAAATACATGCCCAATGGAGGACCGAATGGCGGGAACGGAGGTCGTGGCGGAAACATTCTTTTACAGGCAGATGAAAATGTTGCTGATTTACGGGCCTATCACTTTAAAAGACATTGGAAAGCAAAAAATGGTGAACCGGGCAGGGGGAGTGATCAGAATGGGAAAGGGGGCGAATCCTGCCTGCTCAAACTTCCCCTCGGAACAGAAATCAGGATCGAGGGGCAGGAAGAGATCTTTTGTGAACTTTTAACGCACGGGGAAGAACTGGTTCTCTTGGAAGGTGGAAAGGGAGGACGAGGAAACGCGACTTTTAAGTCATCGGTCAACCAAACCCCGCGCCAAACAACCGAAGGGAAACCGGGGCTTGAGGAAAACTATATTTTCACCTTAAAAACCATTGCGGATGTCGGGCTTGTCGGTTTCCCCAATGCGGGCAAATCCACTCTCTTAAATGTTCTTTCCAATGCGACTCCCAAAATTGCATCTTATCCTTTCACTACACTCGTACCTACGGTGGGAGTGGTGGATTATCCAGAGGAATACCGTAGCATCACCATGGCGGATGTGCCGGGATTGATCGAAGGTGCTGCGGAAAACCGTGGTTTGGGGCATCGTTTTCTAAGGCATGTTGAAAGATGTCATTTATTGGTCTTTCTCATTGACTTGGCTGCCACGGACGGACGGGAACCTTGGGAGGATTTTTTCCATCTTCGGCAGGAATTGGAAGATTATGACCCCCAAGTGGCGGAAAAACCTTTTTTGTTGGTGGGAAATAAAATAGATGAAAAAAACGCTGCGGAAAATCTTATACTTTGCCAAAAAAAATTCCCCGAAATTCCGGTTTTAGCGATATCAGCTATTTTGGAAGAGGGTTTGGACAAATTGCGGACTAGCGTGTTGGAAAAAATTTCAGAAATTAAATAAAGCGTCCGTTTTTTTTTAGCTTGTTTTACACAAGCGTTTGTGCAAATTAATCAAATATGGGAAAATTATTGGAAGGGTGGGGGGAGAAAGAAATTCAAACAGTAATCAGGGAAGACGGAGTTTTATTTGAAGAGGAAAAACTCAAGCATGGAAGAAATGATGAAACCGTGGAAAAAAGAGCCGAATATATTCTCAGGGAAATGGAGAATTCGTACCAAAGGCTCGAAAAAATCCTGAAGGTGTTTAATCGGATTAATCGATCGAGGTAAGCAACGATGACACGAAAAAAGCTAAAAACATTGGCTCAAGTAGCATCCATGATGGGAAAAAAGGGCGGAAAGGCGGGAACGGGAAATGCCAAGAAAAGAGGGAATTCAAGTTATTATCGTGATATGCAACGAAAGTCCGTTGCATCGCGTACGGCCAAGGCAAAAGGAGAGAAGGCGTAATTAATTAATCCAATCGCGTTCGGCGATAATGAACTGCCATTGCCCGCGATAGCGCGACAAATTGCCGTATCCTGAAAGCTTTTTTCCCTTGGCGCGGGAGAAGAGAATCTCCCTTGTTTTTGGATCAAAGCTGTAAAGCCCCAAAGAAAGGCCATCTACCTTAATTTTCAGGGGTTTCCTTATTTCAACTATTCCGGAGAACTGATAAGTTCTGCCGGTATTTCGGGGATGTAGTTGTGTCGCATTCCATGGCTCCGCGGAAAATTTCGCCTGTTTATAATCAATTAATCTTTGGCTGTTCTCTGTATTGGGGTAATGGTTTCTTGTCATGACTTGAGCTCCCTTGGTGCGAAAGCGTGCGGAAATTGGGAAGTGATCACTGGTTCCAAAACCATTTAAGTCGTTGGACCATTCAAAGGGAATGCCCGAACCCTCAATTTCGTTCAAACCTACAAATTTTTCCACTTTAAAGGAGTCAGCCACATATCGAATTCCTTGGTCATCATAAAGACTGTCAGGAAGTAAAATGTGCATCAGGGTTCCCCATTTTCCCCTCCATGCGTCCGATCCTCTTTCCTCCGCCGGGAGTTCGTGCCAGAGGTTGTAAAGTTTTCCAGCAAGTTTCTTTTTACCCGGTTCGATTTCCTTAGAAAGAAGAATATCATTTATTCCAGTGGTTTTCATCTCCCTTTTATGAACTGTGGATTGATTGTAGTGTGAATTCAGGTCTCCTCCCACCAGGAAGTCTGTGCCGGGGTTGATTTTCATCAACTCATCAAGGCGGGTACGCAAAACCTGGGCGTTTTGAATCCGAATGATTTCCATTTCAGGGGAGGATGCCCCGGATTTCCAGTGATTATTAAAAAGCGTGAATGAATGGCCGTCGATCTTGTGGGTGGTCTCGAGAATGGGGCGGGCTCTTTCCAGTCGGTGAAGCCGGCTTTCCGTAATCGGAAATTTAGATAGGGTCAGGCAATGAACCGCGGGCCAAGTTTCGGGTGAATCCATTGGATTGTATCCCAGTCGGTATTCATAAGGGCCCATACCGTTGAGCTTTAATTCGCGGATCAGTTCCTCGGTGGCGGAAAGATGTTTGTCCGGTGTCCGGTCGACTTCAATTTCCTGCAGCAGAATAATATCCGGTCCGGAAGTACCCCCAATTTTTTGGAGCACCTCCACGATTGCATCCAGTTTATTTTCGAGCTCGTTTATCCCATACATTCCCTTCCGGTAATCATTGTAAAGCGACACATCATCCACATCGAAGAGGTTTTCCACATTGTACGCCACCACCCCGAAGGATTCGGAAGCATTTACCTTTAAAAAACCTAAAAAAAGAAGAATTAAAGGAAACAGAGAAATACAACAAATTCGGGCGGGCACAGACATTCCCGTACAATGATTCGGTCAGCGTTACGCCGCAATACGATTCTGTTCGGACCGGAGAAAAACGGGCTGCAGATCAGTTGATTCCGATGGTTCAAAACGGTAGCCCTGTTCACTAAAATGTTGAATACCCTCAAGGGATTCCACTTGGTTGCGGATCAAAAATGAACTCATCATACCCCGTGCTTTCTTGGCATAGAAACTGATAATTTTAAATTTTCCATTTTTCTCATCCTTGAAGACCGGGGAAACCACCTCCGTTTCAAGTTGTTTGGGCCGGGTTGCCTTGAAATATTCCTGTGAAGCCAAATTAATCAGGTATTTGGATTCCGAATTTTTACATTCCTCATTCAATTTTTCATTTATTCGGTCTCCCCAGAATGAATACAGGTCTTTGCCCGCGGGGTTGGCATAGACGGTGCCCATTTCCAGACGGTGGGCCTGGATCAGATCGAGCGGCTTTAGGATGCCGTATAATCCGGATAAAACCCGGAGGTTTTTCTGGGCATAGGCAAAGTCTTTTTTACTGAATTCCCAGGCACGCATCCCTTCATACACATCCCCCTTGAAGGCAAGTATTGCCTGTTTGCGGTTTTTTTCAGCAGGGGAGATCTGCCAATTTACAAACCGTTCACGGTTCAATTCTGCAAGCTTGGGACTAATTCCCATTAATTCTGCAACTTCCTCCGAACTTAATTTTTTTAGACCGGAAATCAGATCCTGGGAAAAAGAAAGAAAATCAGGAGTGGTACAGGTTGAGTGCACCGCCGGAGCCTTAAAGTCGAGTGTTTTTGCAGGGGAAAGGACAATAATCATATGAACATCCTACAAAAAATAATTCTTTTTTCAAGGTTTCAAGACCGGAGGTATTATAATTTAAATTTTTTACCACACGAACAAGAAAGAAGTTAAATTATATTTGACTTAATTATGTAAGTAAGTAAATATACTAAATAAGTAATTTTTAT
>CAJWWH010000114.1 GCA_913048545.1 uncultured Opitutia bacterium
CCGGGAACGAGATCATAGTTAACATGCCCCGCCTGACCCGCAATAATCTCTGCACAGGCCACGCCGTCCTCTTCCGCTTTGTGGGCAAGCATAGGACCGGGAATCAAATCACCAATCGCACGTATACCGCCAATATTAGTCAGGAAACTGGAGTCGACCAGCACACGTCCTTTATCGTCCGTTTGAACGCCAACTTCCGCTAAGCCTAAGCCATCCGCACAGGGGCCACGACCTACTGCAACAAGAATCCGGTCCGCGGAGATTGTGGATTCCTCACCATTGGAATCCAAGGATAACATGGTTCCGGTTTTGGTACTCTTGGCCGAAGTTACCTTAGTGGAAAGTAAAAAATTGAGGCCTTGTTTTTCCAAAATTTTTCGTGCGACTTTTGCCACCTCTGGATCAAGCTGTGGGCAAATTTCCGGAAGAAATTCGATAACGGTAACATCAGCACCCAAACGCGACCAGACACATCCAAGTTCGAGACCAATCGCTCCGCCTCCCACAACGACCATTTTTTTCGGCACTTTCTCAAATGCAATGCCATGATCACTATGAACAATTTTTACTCCGTCAAAGGGCAGAAATGGGAGTTCAACCGGTTTGGAACCGGTTGCTAAGATAATATCTTTTGCCTCCAGTGTGTGGGACGAATCATTGTGGCTCACCTCCACCTTGCCGCCAGGTAAAAGTTTTGCAGTGCCTGGTATCACCGTGACTCCTTTCTTTTTAACTAAGGCGGACACGCCTTTTCCGAGTTGATCAACCACCGCATCCTTCTTTTTCATTAGCTTGGAAATGTCATGACTTATTTCTTTCGCCACAATCCCATGGGATTCCGCCGCATGAATCAGCTCATGATAAATTTCAGTGGAATGAAGAAGAGCTTTACTGGGGATACACCCCACATTTAGGCAGGTTCCTCCCAACCGTGGATTTTTTTCGATCAATCCAGTTTTTAAACCGAGCTGGGCACATCGAATAGCACACACATATCCACCGGGGCCGGCACCCACAACTAAGACATCAAACTTTTCCTGCTTACTCATCAGACTAAATCCCCAGGGCAAGCCGGGCAGGATCCTCCATGGCCTCTTTCAATTTAACTAAAAAGGTAACCGCTTCTTTTCCGTCCACCACCCGGTGATCATAGGAAAGTGCAGTATACATCATCGGACGAATGACCACCTCGCCATTCACAGCAACCGGTCGTTCCTGAATGGAATGCATTCCCAGAATGCCACTCTGTGGGGGATTAATAATCGGGGTCGATAAAAGAGAACCGTAAATCCCCCCGTTGGTAATGGTAAAACAACCACCCTGCATATCCTGAAGGGTAATCCCTCCGCTCCGCGCCTTTTCAGCATACTGGACAATAGATTGCTCAATCTCCGCAAAACTAAGTTGATCACAATCCCGCAACACGGGAACCACCAGACCCTTTTTGGTGCCCACTGCCACCCCAATGTCATAGTAATGATTTTCAACCAATTCATTCCCTTCCATTCGGGCATTGATTTGGGGAACGCTCCGGAGTGCATGAACCACGCCCTTCACAAAAAAGGACATAAAACCAAGTTTCACTCCGTTTTGTTTTACGAAAGAATCCTGGTGTTTTTTTCGTAATGCCATGATGGCTGAAAGATCAACCTCATTAAATGTGGATAAAATTGCGGCGGTTTGCTGAGCCTCAACCAAGCGTGCGGCAATTTTCCTGCGGATTGGGGACAACGGTCTGCGTGTGCTTCGGGTATCACTTGATGCAGTCTCGGTTAAAGGCGTCGCCTGCGAAGGAACCGGGGGGATGGGAGGGGCAACCACGGATGGGACCGGAACCGCATTCTTGGCAGCAACAACATCTGCTTTTGTTATACGTCCGTCTTTACCAGTTCCTGAAATCGTAGTGGGATCTAAATTAGTTTCAGCCAAGATTTTTCGGACTGCGGGAGATAATGGCAACGGGGAATTGGAATCATCAACTTTCGAAACGGGTTCATCTTGTGCCGGTACGGGAGGTGAAGGGGTGGGCTCTTTTTCGGGTGGTGGTGTGATGGATTCAACTTCTTGCTCTGCAGGTTCCGGGGCAGCGGACTGAGTATCTGATTCGGTGGAACTTGGTTTTTCCGCCGATTCATCAATATTGGCAATCGTTGCCCCAATCTCAACTTCATCGCCTTCCTTCGCTAAAAACGAAATTACTCCGGCCACTTCGGCCAGTCCCTCCTGAGTAATTTTATCCGTTTCTAATTCGTATATTGGTTGATCAATCTCGACAAAAGTTCCCTCCGGTACTTTCCATGCGGATAAAACACCGGAAGAGATTGATTCACCAAGCGCGGGGATTTTTACATCGATAGGCATAACTACAGTATTAGATATGAGAAGTTTATGTTTGATTTAAGGCGTCAGCAACAAGTGCTGCCTGTTCAATCTTGTGTAAGGTCAAAGATCCAGTGGCCGGGCTCGCAGTGGCCGTTCTTCCGGCAAAATAAGGTCGGCGCCCCAGCATTTCTTCAAAAATAGGGGAAAGAAAATTCCATGCTCCCATATTCAAAGGTTCTTCCTGGCACCAAACGATGCGTTTTGCACTCGTGTAAGGAGCAACAATTTCCTGAAATTTTTCTTTGTTAAAGGGGTAAAACTGCTCAACTCGTATAATAGTAGACTTTGAGTTCCGCAGCCCTTCCCTTGCTTCAAGAAGATCGTAGTAAACTTTACCAGAACAAAAAATCAGGTTTTCAGTCTTTTTAGCCGGCGTTGGGTCCGGTAAGAATTCTTCAAATTTTCCTTTGACCAAGTCTTTAACCTCCGAGATGCATAATTTATTCCGGAGAAGGCTTTTGGGTGCCATGAGCACCAATGGCTTTGCATATTCTTTTTTCTTCTGACGGCGAAGGGCATGAAAGTATTGCGCGGGAGTACTTAAATTTGCCACGACAATATTGTCTTCCGCACAGCCCTGAAGAAACCTTTCCAGCCGGGCAGAACTGTGCTCCGGGCCCTGACCCTCAAATCCATGGGGTAAGAGCAGAACGATATCTGAAACCGCACCCCATTTATCCTCCGCACTCATTATAAATTGATCAATGATAACCTGGGCCCCATTTACAAAATCCCCGAATTGAGCTTCCCAGATCGAAAGCATGCTCGGATAATCAAGGGAATATCCGTAATCAAAAGCTAATACCGCTGCTTCGGATAAGAGTGAATTATAGACGCAAAATTGTCCCTGACGGTCTTCCATATTTAACAAAGGAACATAACGGGTACGATCCTTACTGTCATACCATACGGCATGCCGATGACTAAAAGTACCCCGTTCACTATCCTGTCCGGAAAGTCGTATGGGAGTACCTTCAAGCATTAATGAACCGAACGCCAGCAGTTCGGCAAATCCCCAGTCAATGCCCAATCCAGATTTGAAATTCTTGGCCTTTGCATCAACCTGCCTTTGAATCTTCGGATTTAAGTTGAAACCTTCCGGACAAGTCGAGAGTGCATGGACCACTTTTTCTAATTCCTTCTTCTCAACGGCGGTTGAAACGGGAGTAAAGTCATAAGGAATTTGCTTCACCGCCACTGAACCTTCAAAAGTACTCGATTTTTTCACCGTTTTCACTTTTTCCAAAGAAGCGTCCAAATGTCGGCGTAAGCGTTGGTGAATTTCATCACACTCTTTCTGATTAAGATCTCCCGCACTGACCAGTTCCTTGGAAAACACACTTGAGATCCCAGGCATCGACTTGATTTTTTTGTAGAGCAGGGGTTGAGTAAATGCAGGATCATCCGCTTCATTGTGCCCATGCTTACGGTAACAATTAACATCAATCACCACATCCTCACGAAATTTTTGACGGTATTCCAATGCAATTTCTGCAACCATGGCCACCGCAAGGGGATCATTTCCGTTCACATGAAAAATCGGGGCTTCAATCACTTTTGCCACATCGGTACAGTATAAACTGGAACGTGCCTCAGTCGGATCTGTAGTGAACCCAATCTGATTATTCACTACCACATGCACTGTCCCTCCTGTCCGATAGCCTGCTAACTTGGAAAAGTTAAATACCTCTGAAACCACTCCCTGTCCTGCCATGGCCGCATCTCCGTGAACCAGAATGGGAAGAACACGCCTGCGTTCTTTATCCCCGCGAAGTCGCTGGCGAGCTCTCACTTTCCCTTCCACTACACCGTTCACGGCTTCTAAATGGCTTGGGTTGGGCGATAAATGAATGACCACCTGCTGACCGTTGGAAGTCGTTCGTACCGCCTCATATCCTAAATGATACTTCACATCTCCGCTACCATGAGCACCATCTGGAACGAAATTCTCCGAAAATTCACGAAAAATAAATTCGGGAGATTTTCCCATTACATTCGCGAGCACATTGAGTCGTCCACGATGGGCCATCCCCATGACAATTTCCTCCACTCCTTCATCCGGGCACTTTTGAAAAATAGA
>CAJWWH010000115.1 GCA_913048545.1 uncultured Opitutia bacterium
TCAACTGGGCAGTGGTGATGGAGGAGGACTGAATCATTTGCGGAGTGACCGTGCGATTGAGGTCGGCGAGCACATCCGATCCCAGCATCGACTTGGTGACTGTGCGATTGAGATCGGTTAACACAGATGCCGGTAACATATTCCGAGTGATCGTTTTTATTGATTGGTTGAGATCTGCCAGCACATCGTTCCCCAGCATCGACTTCGTGATCGTTTTATTTAAATCCGCAAGGATGTCCGCAGAAAGTTTATCCCGGGAAACTGAACCGGGTGCCAAAGTATTATTTAAATCAGCCAGCACATCGTCCCCCAACATCGACTTCGTGATCGTTTTGTTGAGGTCCGCAAGCACATCGGATCCCAGCATCGATTTCGTCACCGTACGGTTCAAGTCAGACTGCAAATCCGAAGCGAGCATCGAACGCACAATCGAACCGGGCGTGGGAGAGAAAGTGGCATTCGATTCCGATCCACTCCCTGTGTTGTTCAAATCCGCAAGCACTTCCGCACTGAGCATCGCCCGCGTGATCGCTCCGGGAGATACCCCTTCCGACAGTCTCGCCATCTTGGCCCATTCCGCGGCGAGGGCACGCGGAGTGGCACTGATCAACTGATCGGGACCGAGGTGACGCAGACCGGTGCTGTCATTGGTGTCCAGATGAACCGTGAGGTAAAGTTCGTCCTGATCGAGAAATAACTTCGGGGGAAGCGGATTCATTCCCTGCCCGCCCAGTAAAATCGAGTAGCGACCATTACGTACAAAAACCGGTACAGTGGCATTCGCATCCACTCCGTTTCGCCAGTGCACCGTACCGTTCGATTCCCCGAGGGAAAAAGTAAACCGGGCATGGCCGTGGTAATTGATTCCATCTATCGCCACCTTGCCGGAATACGGCACCGCCGGGGTGGTGGATTGTCCAAAAACAAACAAAGGTAAAAGAGAAAGAAAAAAGGGAATATATGACCTCATAATGGAAACAAGTATAATTTTTTAAATTTAAGCATCAATTTAGTTGATTTGTCAATTAGTGAGGACAAATGATCGCTTGCAGCTGCCAATCCAAATCTAGAATGCTGGCAGAGAACAAGACAGTTGGACTCAGGGAACCACGCTTAATTCCAGACAAACCAAACGGCGCTTATCCCGGGCAACCAGTAATCCATTGGAAACCGCAAAATGACTTCTTCCCCCGGTGCCCAGAATTTGCTGACGGTGAAGAAGTTTGAAACTGCTGGAGTCTGCTGAAAAAACAATCAGTTCACCCCGATCATTAAGGGTAAGAATTGAATCACCCATCCGGACGAGATTTCCAGAACCGAGGGAGGATTTTTCCCATTTTACCAAACCATCCGCCAAACGGACACAGCGTAGTACCGGGCCGCGCTCCTGACGGCCGTGAAAACCGAAAAGGTAACCGTCATGGGCAACCGGGGTGGAGTAATGGCAGTCAAGCACATCCTTTTTTTGCCAAATTGGGGTAAATGTCCCCTCGCCCGCCGGACTTTTCTGATATTCCCAAAGCCCTGCACCCACTTCATAGCAGGAGGAAAGAAAGATGCGGTTACCCACAACCAAAGGACTGGCGGCATTGACTGAGGCATCAATTGGAGAGCGGAAAGTATCAAAAAATCGCTGGCTTCCATTTTTCATCTCCAGGGCAAGAAATCCTTCCCGCATGAAGGAGAGCACATGGGCATCCCCATCTGAAAAGAAGGGAACCGGGGACGCATAGTCATTGCCATAGGGTGTTGAAGTCCACTTGGTCTCCCCGGATAAGAGGGAAAACGAAACCAATCCCGCCTTTGAGCCACCAACATCCAAAATGACCTGATCCCCCGCAATCAAAGGTGAGGAACAACGGCCAAAAAAACCTTTGGGTGAGGAAAAATCTTTTTTCAGATCCCTTGTCCAAATAACGGTTCCATCCCCAATCGAAATTGCCCGGACCATCCCCTGCGGTCCGTGAGTCACGATCGTGCCCCCGGCAATCGCCGGAGTCGACCGTGGACCGTTCGACATCCCGAAATCGTCTCGGTAACCGGAGATAAAAGAACAATTCCATTTTTCTTTTCCGGTGAGGGAATCGAGGCGGTGCACAAATTCCTTTTCTCCGACACGGTCATGCAAATAAACGGAGCCATCAAAAATCAATGGAGATGACCAGCCAGCACCGGCAGGAATTTGCCAGCGTAGTTTAAATTCTTGGTTCTTTCCGGGTACTTTGAGTTCAAATCCACCGGCAGAACCATCATAACGGGGCCCCATCCAGTTGCTCCAATTTTCCGCATGGACTTCAGTCAGGCCAAGGAAAAACCCGGTAATTCCAAAAAGGGAAAATAACCTCGTAATCAACTTTTCTGAAACTCTTTTCATTTTTTCTTTTATCGAACCTCTACGATCTTTGTCTTTCTCCAATCTCCAAGGCCAAGCTCCTGTGCATACTTAAAAAGCAAAAGTGATCCGCCCCCCCTTTCACTGAATCCCAGTTTTTTGCGTCTTTCATTCAAACTCTCCAAAGCGACACGATCTACCGAGAACGGATTTTCACTGAGGAGCAGGGTCGGTTCCCGACCGAGAAATTCAGCATCAAATTTTCCGCCATTGGCAAACTGAAACCGGCTGAGGTCGATAATTGAATAGGCACGCTTTTGCCAAATTTCAGGAATCGCAAGAATTTCCGTTACCGCCGCCGGTGCGAGGGTGGGTTTTTCGAGAAATCGTTGATAATTAGAAATCGCCCCGGTGGTCATGTTCGCACTCGCCCCGTCAATCCCGAGATATAAATTATCGGTGGCCACGGCGAGACTGATCCAGAAAGTATCCTTTTCGAAAAGAATTCTGGGCAGAAAACTCTTTCTTTCCTCCCTCATCCGCATCTCACGGTCAAAGGGATACCGGAGGAATAGCCTTGCCCGGTCATGCAGGGTCGGAGGCATCGGACTGTCGTGAAACCAAACCGGATTATGATAAGCCTGATCGACCGAACAGACTACCGCGTGCCCTTGATAACGACTGTTTGCTTGTCCGACCACCAGGAACCCCCCGCTGACCAAGCCCTCCCGTTCACGGTCAACCAGAAGAATTTGATCCTCCCCGTAGCCCCGCTTTCGCAAAACTGCCAGCAGGGCATCCACCAGGGAGCGGGAAACCTGCAGTCCGGGTGCATAGGCGGACTTGATCTTCAGGGCAATCCGGGGAAATTGAGAGGGAATTATTTTGGATCCTCCCTTACTTTCCGCAGTTAAAAAAAGTTTCTCGAGGAAAAAAAGATAATTCCCATCGACATTTTCGGCCCGGTACACATCCCCTGTCCGGTTGGCGTCTAAATTAACGGAAAAACCAGTGCCCAAAGGCGTTCCAGCCGTATTTCGTACGGTCTGACCGGCACAGCTGAGGACCATAATTAAAAATAAAAAATAGACCCTGACTTGACGTTTCACTAAGCTTTGAAAAAAACAATACATGCGATTTACTAAAACATGCTTACGGATGGTTGCATCGGGGTCAATCTCGGTGATTGCATTTAGTTGCTCGGAAGAGGAAAAAAATTCTTCCATTGCCCCCTCCGTAGAACAACCCCAGGTAGCACCCGACCTGACCGAGGCAATCCAGAAAAGAATCGAAAAAAAACCCGCGGAAGCAATTGCACTTTTAAGGACGTATAATCAGAATTTCCCGGATTCTCCCGATATCTTAATTCAGCTGAGCCGGGCACTCCTTGACAACAAGCAATATTCACTTGCCGCCTTTCGCTTCGAGCAGGCCATCTCAGCGGGCGGACCCGTGGGGTTGCTGCTTGAATGTGCCGAGGCGTACATGCTTGCTCAGGATCTCGAATCCGCCCGGGATAAGTATGTCATGCACTTAAAGTCCTTTCCCAATGATTCCAAAACATGGCTCTCCCTGGCCAGAATACTTGCGGAAATCGGGGAGAATACTGAGGCATTAAATGCCTTTGAAAAATCGGGGGATACTCCCACCGCGTTGGACTGCGTATCCGCGGGAAATCTCTATCTCAGAAAAAGTATTTATGTCAAAGCGCAGTACTGGTTTGAAAAATCCCTAAAAAAACAGACTGACCCGATCGAGAATGCCCTTCTTGGATTACTGGAAATCAAACTGGCGCTGAAAGATGAAAGTGCCGCAGAGTCCCTTATTTTTGACATCGAAAAATCCTTTCCCGGATCGATTGATAATTCCCCGTACCGGAAGGAATATGTCTCAATCCTTCAGAAAAGAAACCTCGCCCAATTTACAGAGCTTGGAATTATACCGCAGGGTCTTTCCGCCACTGAACTAATCAACCAGCTTCAGTCTGAACCTGCTGCCCGAGCCGACCCGGTGGTGTCCGC
>CAJWWH010000116.1 GCA_913048545.1 uncultured Opitutia bacterium
CGACGAAGTTTGCACCCTCCAATTTATGGGATACCCTTTAGTGGTTTTCGCGGGAAAAGACCCCAAATCCTGGGCAGATCAAATTCAAAAAGGCCAATGGATTTTGGCGAATGGAAGAACCGGGACGGATTATGCCCAGTGCAGCCGGTACGAGGTGCTGGAAAAAATTCAGGAATTTGGAGCCGATCTTTCTGAGTGCGCGATCAAACCGGTTGGGTTGGATGTTCCTTTCTGGGTGGTACACCTTGTTGAGTTTCTTCAGCGACCGGAGGAGGATGATGAGGAAGAAGAAGCGGTATATCAGGAGGAAATTGTGGTCGATCCTGATCGTGGTGAGTTTACATGCCCGACCTGCTGGTTGAAGTTCGACCGGGCGGATGTCCTGAGTATTGCGGTGCACGAAGATCTCAGAGGGGACAGAAAGTTAGGCGAAGATGCCATGCTACGCTTCGTTCCCACGGAGTTTAATTCGAAAGGTCAGGCAATGGACGCCATGGGGTTGCCTACGACCGATGTTGCATGCGTGCATTGCCATCGGAAACTGCCCCCCGGTTTCATGGATGTGTCGCACCACATTTTTTCAATTGTGGGTGCTCCCAGCGCCGGGAAATCTTATTATCTCAGTGTGCTGGTCCGCCAGTTACAGCGCACACTGTTTCGTGAGTTTGGGATCGCCTTCCGGGATGCTGATCCAAGTTGCAACGCAATTTTAAACTCGATGAAGAACCGTCTTTTCGCGGGAAGCAGTTCCGCGGATGCGATGTTGATTAAAACCCAGCTTGAAGGAGAAATGTACGAGCGATTGCAGCGTCACGACCGCGTGGTTGCTCTTCCCCGTCCCTTTATATTCAGCCTCTCAGATCCGCGAGGAACCGGTCATGATTGTTCACTTATTTTTTACGATAATGCGGGGGAACACTTTGAACCGGGGATTGCCAATGAGGAGAGCCCCGGCACCCTACATGTAGCAAGTTCCGCGGGAATATTTTTTCTATTTGATCCCATTGCCAGCCCCGAATTTCGCCGTGCCCTGAGAGGTCACGAAGATCCGCAATTTGCGATGGATGGAAGCGGTAAACGTTTGGATCAGCAGGATGTGATCATGGCCGAACTCGAAATTCGTATTAAGCAGAATCAAAATATCAGTATTGCCGATAAAATCGATGTGCCGGTGGCGGTGATGATTGGGAAATGCGATATTCTCCGCGATCAATTGGATTGGGAGAGAATTCTTTGGCCAATAAAGGACAAAAAACTGGATTTGGAAATCGTGGAAAAGAACTCGGAAATACTGAGGGAGTACATGATGGACATGCACCCTTCAATTGTAGCCAATTCAGAGGCACTTTCCAATAATGTTCGTTACTTTCCGGTCAGTCCATTCGGGCACAGTCCCGAAAAAGTCGAACTGGACGGTCAGAAGTATATTGCCCCGGATCCTGACAAACTGGACCCGGTAATGGTTGAAGTCCCGACTCTCTGGGTCCTCCATCATGTTGAACCTGAATTATTGCCTGTAGTTTCCGACGCTTGACGGGAAGTTTATTCCTGTTATGGCCCAACAACTCATTTTTACCAGCACGCCGCAAGGCTTGGAACCTGGACGCACAGGTTACTGTACGGTCGCCCGTCACAAAGATCTGAGGCATCGCCTTGTACGGGAGCTTGAAAGATTAAGTGTATACGATTTCGGGCAGCAGCAGGGGGGGAACCGGGTAACGATATCGACCTTTAGAAAAATTATCCTGGGATCGGAAGAATTTTATGTTCTGACCAAAATTTGCGATGCAGGGCTTGATTATACAAATCGTACCAATTATCTCGCTCATCATCTTGTCTTGGATGGGTTTGAGATTGCTACCTGTCCTTCACCAGCGGAAATATTTCTCAATTGGAAGGGTTGGAAAAGCAACTGGGATGAGGGGCCGAGATACTTGTCTCCGGGAGAAGAAATCACACTTTCCGGATATAAATCCTCCGGCTTAGTTCCCTGTAAAAACTGGTTAAGTTTTACAAATGATCCTGGAAATGCAGCATCTTTGGTCTCTCCCGGACTGGTCAAGCCGATTGTATTGGAAAATGGGCCGAATCAGGGAGAACATTTGCTTCAGTTGTTTGCTGAATCTTCTGCGTTATTAAAGATCTCTCTGGATGCGTGGGATTATTCATTCACCACTTTTTTACAGGGAAATGATGATGTGAAGTCTTTCGCCTGGGTGGGAATTGAAGGCCAGCCAGCTGGGGAGAGAGTGAAACAGGGGGGCTTGAGAAATTATATTGATCTGCGTGCCTGGACTTCAAGCGTCATCTCGGATGAAATTGATGCCTCTCTTTCGCACATTGCCCGAAAAGGTCCTACTGCTCCTACGACCAAGCGTGTTAAGAGCGGGAAAACCTCCTCCGTCACCCGTCCTCCGCTCAGTGATAAACAAGTTCAGCAAATTAAGGGAGCCGCGTCCCCTTATCTCAGTGCCGCTCCGAGCGGTTCATCGGTCAAGGCTCAGGAGGCTTCGAGTAAAAAAGAAAAAAAGAAAAGACCGTGGATCTTGCAATTGGCAGTTATTTCGACCGCGTTGTGCTTACTGGGTGCTTTAATTGTCGGATTGGCTTACAATTTGGGAGACTGGTTCAACCAAGACGGGCAAGATCCCAAGGCGGAGGATTTGACTTCCCAATCCAAGTCTGAGCAACCCGCTGAACCGGCTAAGCGGACAGTTATGCCGGGCTCATTTGCAGAGTTTGATCAGGTCGAATATTTAAAAATTGCCCAGAAACATCCATACCTTAGATGGGTAAGTGTGGATGTGGGTACCAAAGAACCACTTAAAATTAAGATTAACAACGACCAGTTCGACCGATTTGAGAAATCTTTGGATCAAGCAGCGGAGGGCGACGAATTAAAGGTGGTGATCACGGAAAAAGCTGGGGAACTTGTTTTTAGCGAATTAGAAAAAGCCCCGCCGCCCAAGGCCCGCGGCCGGGGAAAAGAGATCACTTTTGAGGAGGATGAAATCATTGCCATATCCGAGGGTGAAAATGAGGTTTCCTTTGTGCTTGGCAATGAAACATTTCAGTATGATTTAAGAAGGGCTCGAAATAACGAGGGAGCAAGAATTAAAAAATTAACCGAGCTTTTGCAAGCGGGACAAAAGATACCACTGAAGCTTAGATTGGAGGGGACGAGAGTGGTTCACATTGAACCCTTTGAACTGCCCGAAGATCAGGCGGGTGAACCCCCCGTGGATGAAAGTTCTTCTCCGTCCAAAGGGGAGGCGATGGTACTTACCCAAGTGAAAGGGGCAGATTTTGAAGACTATCAACCACGGCAAATGAGGATTCAATTACCGGTATTCGGAACTGAAAGAATAGCTTACACCTATAAACCGGAGGAGGAAGCTAGGATAGAAAAATTATTTGAATTTCTGAAAAAGGGAGAGAAGGGAATCGATTTGGATATTCGTTTAAGTGAAGATAAAAAACAAATTACATTTCTTGATTTTGAGCTTCCCAAAGAAAAACCGGTACCCATCAAGGAGGATGTTCCTCTTTCTCCCGTTGGTTTAATTCCCCGAGAGAAAATACTCTTCTGGATACCAGGAGTAAAAAATAATAATCAATGGAGAATTGATGATTCCAAAAATTCATTCATTTACTACGATCCGGACGCAGCGGACTCTTTAATGAGCTTTTTTCGAGACACCTCCGAGAGCACCAGCGAACCTGTGGCTTGGATGACTGATTATCCAGAGGGAAAATTATTCAGTAACGACCAGTTCTCGGATGAATCTAAAAATGAGGAATTTGGATACGAATACAACCTCAGTCAGCATCCATTGGATCCGGTTAAAATAGTCAACATATCCTTCAAATCAGGTAAAAGTTATTCCTTTGATCTTGAAATAACCGAGGGTAAAAGTGTTGAGATTTCTTACAACGCATCACATGCATGGAATTCTCTTAATCGGGGCAAGGTCATTCGTTTTCCTTTGTCTCAGGAAAGGGAAGAATGTTTGGATTTATTTTTGCTATCCAATCAGCACGCAAGCCTCGATCGAAAATCTGAGATAGGGCAAAGTTATTCCCTGAATCAAAAGGAATTTTTTATTGATAATAAGTCCTTCGCAAAGGATGCGTTCACATTTCTGTCCGTGGATGGTCAGAGTTTACATTTTTGCCTTTCAGTAATGAATCCATCCCCTCATGTATCGAAAGTCTTTTTTAGACAACCCTTTTGGCGAGACTTCATTGATATTTCAAAAGCAAAGTTATCTGGCTTACCTACTGCTTTGGTTCA
>CAJWWH010000117.1 GCA_913048545.1 uncultured Opitutia bacterium
GTAAAGCACCCCCCGGAGGAAAGGCATAGAGTGGTTAATGATAGAATAGAAATAATTTTTTTCATGACCGCAAATTAAAGTGTTTTCTTTTTTTCTGGAACAATCTGTATTAAATCCCCGGGACGCAAACGATTGGGTTCTCCAAAGCGGGGCAGGATGTAAGCGAGAGCAAACCCCTTATCCGTACTTTGAACCTTTATACGCGCCGCCTCCCTCGTCCCTTTCCACAGGGTAAAAATTTCACCGGCAGTCATGCCCCGGTCGGAACCGATCGGGAGCATGAGCATACCCGAACGACTGTCAATACGGGCAATTGTTGAGGTCACTCCAAATTCATTCATCTGGCTGATACCGGTAATCTCTTCAACCACCCCGTCCGGCACCATAGGCGGTCCCTCGTCCTTCGTATCGAATGGATTAGTGGCAAGTGCAGTTTCTTCCGAAACCTTGTCTCCCCCTGTTTGCTTAGCCATCATTTCATCAATGCCTCTTTTATAACCAGCTTGGTCTGCAAGAGTGATCTCTTTACCCAGTGCCTTGATTTTTTCTCCGTGCTCTTCTTTCATCGAATCAATCTCGGAAATATGCTTTTTTTCATTATCCAGTTTTTGCTGCTCAAGCCCGGCAATGTTGTTATTGAGAACCAAAATTTGCTGATCTGATGCCTCTTTCTCAGATTTCCGTTCCGCTTTCTCAACTGTGAGATCCGCTTCGACTTGTCCTAATTTGACTTCAAACTCCCCCGATTTTCTTTCCCATTCTTCTTTCTGCTCCTTCATGTTATCGAAGAGATTTTGCGATTCCCGCAGTGCCTCGTCTCGTTCCACAATCATTGCCCGTAATTTTCCAATCTCTGAAAACTTTTCGTGTCGGTCTTTATAAAACATTCCCAAAAGAGTACGCAAACGGTTGTCTCGGGAGACTCCGGGAATCACACTACCATCCTCTTTTTTAACATCTTCCTTGGGAAAAAGTTTTTCATCCAAAAACGGATCTTTCAAACTTGCGATTGATTCTGCTTTCACGGAAGGATTTAACTTCCATTTTTTTATCTCCGAATCCCAGATGAATGTACTCGCACCAAATTCCTTCGTATGTGCTTCCAACGCATCCCGATAATCTGGGTTTCTAAGAATCGCGTCTTCCGATGTACGAAGATTGGAAAGGGCCTCAGCGAGGGGATTTTCGTCATTTAAACCGACCGGTTGATTATCATCGAACACTTCGTTAAATGCACTCCGCTTAGCTGAAATGTCCTTCCACTGGGCTTCTTTTTCAGACTGCAAAATAATGTATCCGTTCCTTACCTGTTCATCAAGAAGTTCTTCTTTCTGCTTTTTCTTAGTCTCAGAAAGTACCCACAAAAAAGCGGCCAGACCGGCAACTGAGAGCAAACTTAAGAGGCGAAATATGGTGGCTAATGCATTCATGGGCAAAATGTTTTAAATGATACTAAGAAACATGAAACGCAATTCAAAGGAATGCAAACCGATTTATTTAATCAATAATTTATGAGTAGGCACGAACTTGAAAAAGTTGTGCCCGATTCAATCCGTTCGTTTTGAGAATTTCAATTTCAATGGCACGGGTCTTGACGGTTTCAAATGAGTGCCTGGAAAAACCCTGTACATTTTCAGAAACAGATAATAATTCTTCCCAATGACCCACATCATTCATCGTGTAGATTTTATAATCCCTTACGATTGACGGTAAAATTGCATTCTCAAAGATCTGTGGTCGTGAAGGAAGTAAATACTCAAGAGTGGAATCCCAGACAATTTCAATTTCGGAAAGATCAACCGGTTCACTCCAGTGAAATTCTAAAAACTCAGGGAACCGAAAATCCGTTTCTTCGGAAATCCACAAATTAGGTAAATGATCCGGGCGGTTTTTTTCATTCTGAACATTTTCAGCTTCGTAAACTCGCTGATCGGGCACAATTTCCAAGGCGAGAGAACGCGAGAGGTCCGGTGTACATGCAAGTTCGGGGAAATACTCCGAATAGGGATTTAAATATCCCGATTTCACCTCATTGAGGGAACGGTGAAAGAGCAGTCCCACCGGGGCATCCTTCTGTTCGTAAAAGAAAGCCTGTTGATTGTTAGAAAATTCAATAAAATGCCAACCAGGTAAATTGATCTCAGATTGAATCGGTATTTTTTCCCATCGGGGACCGCCGGCTTTAATATCATGGACACATGTGGCAAGGCAAGTCCCCGGGATTGTACTCTTTGTGGATGATCCCTCCAAGAGCCGGAATTCAACCTGACTGTCGACCTTCGCTTCAAGATAAATGAAAATTCCATCAATTGAACGGGAAACAACGGGAAATTGAGCCAAACCCCGATTCGGGCAAAAATCTTGTTTCTTGGACGGGCATTTCCGAACAAAACTTCCCAGTGTTGTGGATGAAACCACCCTCGATTCAGGAATTAGATTGTCCTGATCCTCCTCAGCGGAAAGACTGCAGGTGTGATTAAGCCTGTTTAATCTCTTCCTCAGTGCTTCGACATTTCCTTTTTTGGCGATTGTCCGGGGAAGCCTTTTTTTGTTTACACAAAAAGCGGCACATACTCCCACAGCTTCTCCCATCTGTGCCGAAGTCGGAGGATGTGAAAAACTTGCGGACGCACGACTGGTCGCTGATGAATGTTCTCCAGCAGTAAAAAGGTTCTTTATTTTGCTCGAATAAAGCGAACGAAGCGGGATTTCAAAAGGGTGGGGCAGAGCGATTTTACCCCGTGGGGAAGATAACATTGAGTCCATCACATCCAATGGTGCCCTGCTTAGGGCGACAGAGTCATGATATGTTTTGCCCGACTCCATGTCCTCCGGGGTAATAATATAGTCACCGGTCACCCGAAATCCCTGTGAATTTAAGGTGAGAGGTGAAAAATCCTCCAAAATCCAGTTTTTAGCCCGCTCGGTTAAAGGGGACCGGTTCTTGAGATAGTCCCAGGCAGACCATACTAAATCAGCGGATTTAATGTTCAATTCGTTCTTCGCTTTGCCGAGCCATTCCACGCTGTGCACTCCCTCGATTTCCCGATTAAGAGATTCAAGCAAATCAAGTTTGGCAGATTGATGGTTGTCTTCCCATCTCAGCGTGACCCAATCGGGCAGGCTGAAGGCAACCGGTGAATCTGAGACCACAATTTGCATACTTGCCGCAGCTCGGAACTTTACAGCCGTGCTTGAAGCGGAAGATTTTTCGTACTCACTTTGATCCAATCCGCTCTCCCCTGGAGCATTCGACAACTGAGACAAAACTCCTGTTCCCGAACAGTCAATGTAGTAGGGGGCCCGAAAGAAAATTCTCCCACCGTGTTTACTGGAAATTGCAGTAACTGATTCAATTTTATCTCCCGATGTGTTTTTGCTCACTTCAAAAAGTTGAGTCTCCAGGAATAATCCCAACCTTTTCTCGCCCATAATCCAATTCATCAATGCCCGTTCCTGACCACAATAATTCCCCTCACGATTTTCCCTCAGTATTGAAAATTGCATTTCATCCAAAATCCCCGTTTCTCGCTGGTATGCAAAATTGGTGGCACCAGAAAAATCGTAGGGAAATTTCACCTCTTTGCCAATTCGACCACCCAGGAAGGGACGGGACTCCAGCAAGCGGACTGTGGCTCCTTCTCTTGCTGCACTCACAGCAGCACAGATCCCAGCCAAGCCGGAACCAACTACAACAATGTCACTTCTCTGGGATAAGGTTTTCAAAATGAAACAATGTGCATTTCGTCAAATGTTGAAAAGAAAGCAAGATTTGATTTCATTAAGTTTTGCTAATACCTGAAATAAAGTAATATTAATAGTTGATTGCAGAAATCTTTGCTATTGAAAGGATAGATGCACTCTTGTAGAAAAAACAAAGTGTTTAAGCCCACTACATTCTTAACAATTCTCAAATCTGCCTTTCTCATCATTTGGAGTGCTAAATTTGAGTGTACTTCCCATTCTCGTCGCCTGCCTATTCCGTGTTGTATTTTCATAATTTCGAAATAAATTTTTGTTAATGAGAAATCTTTTTCCTAGATGGGCAAACTCTCTACCAGTAAAGCTAATTTTTGCGCTGAGTGTGATTGGGGGTACTGTAACAGCCGGCATCACTTATTACGCCACTCCTAAGTATACCCGCGTCGGTTACCAACCCACACAACCTGTCTCTTACAATCACAGTTTTCATGCAGGAGAACTCGGACTGGATTGTCGATATTGCC
>CAJWWH010000118.1 GCA_913048545.1 uncultured Opitutia bacterium
CATTAACCATAAATTTGATTATTATGATTAATAATAATAAACAACAAAAAGGTCTTATCCGAAACTCAGGATTTCTAATTAGTCTTAGAAAGTGATCTTCGAACGCACCACTTCCGGAATCATGATCGGTGCCATCATACCGGATGCCTGGTCAAAGCTTACACAGGCCGCCACCACCTCTCCGACTGCCGCTTTTACTCGTTTCCCGTCTTCTTCCTTCCAAAATTGAAAAGCGTAGGAAATTGATTTATCCCGAATTTCAGTAATGATCAATCTTACCTCGACCTCCTCTTCAAAACGTAAGGGGCGCTTAAATCGGCAGGATGTTTTGACCCGGGGCCAGCCAAAGCGGCCATTCTCATCTTCCATATCCACGGACAGGCCCAGACTGCGAAGGAATTCATGTTCGCAGATTTCCATCCAGCGATAAAAATTGGTAAAGTGCATGATGCCGGCTAGGTCAGTCTCGCTAAATTCAACGCGTCGGGTGATCGAAAATTCAATTGCCATGGTTTCAGTATTAGGAAGTCGAGATTGTTGGGGCGAGAATATTATTAATCAAAGATTTTGCCAGTTTTTCGTTGGAATATTTTGCGAAGACGGCATCACGTCCAGCCATGCCCATTTTTTTTGAGCCTTTTGGATCTTTTAAAATTTGATCGAGTGCATTGGCTAGACCTCTGGGATCATTTTCCTCATAAATAATCCCTCCGTTCGTATCCTCGATAATTTCCGGAAATGCTCCACTTCGGGGAAATACCACTGGCGTACCCGCCGCCAATGCCTCAATCACATAGAGCCCGAACGCTTCGGGGTAACGTGAGGGAACGGAAAACACACTAAGCCCTCTTAAGAATTCGAGTTTTTCATCGCGTTCAATATTCGGTCTAAAAGTACTGCATTCAGAAAAACCAGCAGCCTTGAGTTTGTTCTTTTGTTCCTGAACAAAAGATTCATCTTCCTCTGTCATTCCACCGGCGATTTCCAATCGTAGGTCCGGATAGTTTCCGGACTCCTTTAGAATAAGAAAGGCATCGATCAAAATATCCAGTCCTTTCAACGGACAAAGGCGGGCAAGAAAACCAATCGTTTGGGGAGAAACCTCGTTTTCATTACAAGAAAATCCATCGGTGGTAATTCCGTTCGGATGATACAAAACATTTGATTGTTCCAACTCCAATCGGGTCGCCATAAATTCCCCGAAATATCGACTTGGTGAGATACAACCATTCAGTTGCTTAACATCATCCCTGAGTAGTTTCCACGCTTGTTCCCTGTATTCAGGCAGAAGAGAATCGAGAAAGGAATCTTCACCCTGTAGGAATCCATAAACCGGAATTTCTAATTCTCTACGCAATACCTTACCAATCCCGGCTAGCATGATGGTGGAGAGAAGAATCACATCGGGTTTTCCATGAGTATGAAACCAGTCCACCACTTTGCGCACTTCTTTAACAAGGGGTCCATCCTCGCCCCGAAAAGTGGAAAGCGTAATTTCACCCAAATCTTTACTGGAGGTCATTCCGCTCTTAGCCGCGGCTTTTTTTAACAGCCATTTGCTGTCCAATGCCTTGTCCATCCAGGCAGGGGTATGGCGAAAAAGAGCGAACTTATGCTGTAAATAAACATTAATTCCTCCAAAGAACATAGGTAACTCTTCAGAAGCGGGTTCCTCATCCAAAAAATGAGGCAGATAAGTGGGAAGCATGGTAACTTCATGCCCGGCATTCATCAAACTACGGGCAAGTGAGTTATCCCGCATGCATACGCCGCAGTAATAATTCCCCGTCCCCGGAGTAAGGAAAGCGAGCTTCACGAGGAAGCAGTCGTCAATCCATGTTCAATGGGTTCCGGCAGATCGGCAAGGTCGGACATGGCATCAAAAAGTTCCCGGAATTCATTGTCATCCACATTCCCGATCAAACAATCTGTGAGAGCGGCCCGTAAATGATCTCCCCTCTTGGCAATATCTCCAAAACTAAAATCTTTGTCGTAAAATGCGTAGACAATTTTTCTCATTGTCTCGATGGAGGATTGCATGCGTTTTCCGTACCGATCAAAACTTTTTGCGGAAAGATCACCGGCTTTTAAAGCCAAATCTATTTCATCAGCAAGCATGACACCACTTTTCAGGGCCAGAAAAACACCCGAAGAAAACACGGGGTCCAAAAACCCGAGGGCATCCCCTGCAAGGACAAGTCCTTCACTGGCACAGTAACGATTGCGGTAAGAATATTCTCCGGTTATTCGGTATTCCCCGGTTTGCTCGGCTTCAGCTAAATGTTCCTTAATCCACTCATTATTGAGTACTTCGCGCTGAAAGATTTCCTCATGATCCTTGGTCGAGCCGTTAAACAGGTAATCCCGTTCCGCCACAATTCCCACACTGACCATATCTCCGCTTAATGGAATATACCAAAACCAACCCTTGTTGGGAAGGTAAGCAACCGTGGTTGCCCCCTCATCCAATCCGGGATCGCGTTTTGCTCCTTTAAAATAAGTCCACAAGGCAATTTTTTTGAGTTCCGGATCACGAACCATCCATTTTTGCTTGTGTGCCGCGAAGCAGTCCCGCCCCGAGGCGTCGACCACAATGGGTGCATGAAGGTCAAGACTTCCCATCTCCTCGGACTCCACGGTTATACCCTCCACGCGGTCTCCGGATTTAATCAATTTCTTGGCTTTCGTTTCCTCCATCACCGTGGCACCGTTGGAACGGGCTTTGTCCAAAATCATTTTATCAAATTCAGAACGCCAAACCTGCCAGGTAGTGGAGGATGGATGATCAAAGTGCTGGAAGAAATAAAAAGGCTGGGACAGAAAACCATCCTGGCGTACGAATTGAACACAGTACTTTCGGGGGTTCGCCGATTCCATCAGAGTATCGATCAATCCCAAACGCTCCAACGGGAAATAACAAAAAGGCATGAGCGATTCACCAACATGATAACGCGGAAATTTCTCTTTTTCCACGACCAACACATCGTGGCCTTTTTCTGCTAACAAAGCAGCGGTGGAAGAACCTGCAGGTCCTCCTCCAACTACAATTGCATCATAATTTTGTTTCAGGGATATCATGATAAGTATTATTCAAGTCAGATTTACTATTTTTACAAACAAAGAATCGTTCTAAAGGGAAGGTAAAATTTCCACAATGTGAGCAATTGGGTCGCCGTTGTAGGAAGAAATCTCATTGCTTCTTCCGTATAAATAATCCGCCTCCACCGAGCCAAACGCATCAATAATGGCATCATCTGGAACGACTTTCAAAAATGCCCTGGGTGCACTTGAGTATGGAATACGGGCCTCATTCAATATCCCACCTAAGGGCAGCTTGCCCTCAATCACCAAGTCCTTCTGCTCAGCCTCTAAATTTTTCAATATTATTTCAATTGCACCATATTCTACGGCTTTTGGGTTTTCTACAGTCTCAAGCACAACTTCTCGAAAATAAGACTTTCCATCATTCGAAGAACTTAGCTTTCTTACTTTAATACTGTCTTCATGAAAGGACTCCAGACGGGATGTCATATCGCCTTCATGAACCAAAAGCGAAAAATAAGGTTCCGGAATTTCACTGGGATCCACATGATGATAAACCAATTTCGGAATTCCCCGAAACCTGCGAATTAAACTGAGGGGATAAAGGGGCTCAGGGGAGATCTGTGATAAGTCGGCCATTATTATAAATTACACATAGCGGGCATCCCTGTGCTCGGGTAGAAAAAATCCCTGAAGCATCGAATCAATTCGTAACAGTGCGTCCCGGGAAAGAACCAGATAATCTCCTTCTTCCCTGAGATCACCCCTTTCTTTCCATTGGGTAAGAATTGAGGCGTACCTCTCCGAAATAGAAATGCCAAATTTCTTGAGGAAATAATTATTATTCACCCGACCAAGTTTCCATTGTAAAATGAGTTCCCGTATAAAACGTTCCTCCTCATTGGTCATCAACGCCCTTCGCACCGGAGCCTGTCCTGCCTCCACGGAATCACAGTAACTGTCAATATTTGTCAAATTCTGATAATGAATTCCACCCAAATGCCCAAAGGAGGAAACGCCCACGCCAATCATGTCCGCTCCCGCCCACAACCTGTCACGATAGATAAATTTGGTTGAGTCCGGATTTTTAACTGCGGTGTATGCACTGGTCACCGTGTACCCAGCTTCTTCCAAT
>CAJWWH010000119.1 GCA_913048545.1 uncultured Opitutia bacterium
AACTGGCTCTCCAAGTAGCTGAAGCCATTGAAGGCTTTGCTGAAAACCTTCCCAAGTTGCGAGTGGTCGCGGTTTATGGTGGCACTGGATATGGAGAACAAATCCGCGAATTTAAACGGGGCGCCCAGGTTGTGGTCGGTACGCCCGGCCGGGTAATGGATCATATCGAAAAAGGATACCTCAAACTCGACACCCTACAGGCTTTGGTGCTCGATGAAGCGGATGAAATGCTCAGCATGGGATTCATCGATGACATCGACTGGATTCTTGAACACACTCCGGACGAGCGCCAGACCGCTCTTTTCTCGGCCACCATGCCAAAGCCAATTCGTAAGTTGGCTGAAAAACATTTAAATGATCCGGTGGAAGTCACCATCAAGGTGAAGGCGGAGAATTCTCCCAATATTCGCCAGCAATTTATTAAGGTACGACAGCACGAAAAAAGAAACATGCTCCTGCGCCTCCTTGAAATTGAACGGTTTGAAGCCATGCTTATTTTTTCCCGCACTAAAAATGCGACCATGGAAATTGCGGAAATGCTTCAGGGGAAAGGTTATCTCGCTGAACCCCTCAATGGAGATATGCCCCAAAATTTACGGGAGAAAACTGTCGATCGTCTCAAACGGGGCAAAATTAATGTACTCGTGGCCACCGATGTGGCGGCACGCGGACTGGATGTGGACCGTATTTCTCATGTCCTTAATTACGACGCCCCCTTTGACCTTGAATCCTACACTCACCGAATTGGACGGACCGGGCGGGCCGGGCGTGAAGGGGATGCCATTATCTTTGTAACTAATAAAGAAATGAGGATGCTTAATGCGATTGAACGCACCCTCAAGGTCCCCTGCCAGGAATACTCATTTCCCACCAAGGAGGAAATGAACGAACGAAAACTGGAGGAGTTTTTTGGGAAAATCGAAGAAAACCTAAAGGCAGATTTAGGTGATTATCGTGCCGCGATTCAACGTTATCTCGAAGAATCTGGTAAGGATTCAATCGATGTCGCGGCTGCTCTTGCTCATTTAGAAGCCGGTAAACAGGGACTTTATTATGTGGACATGCCCCAGCCCTCCAAGAAAAACTCACGGGATAACCGTTCTGGAAGAGATCGGGATAGCCGGGGTGGTAGAGACAGTCGGGGTGGACGTGACGACCGGGGCAGACGCGGCGACCGGGATGACCGGGGTGGTTCACGCAATGATTCCAACCTGCAGAGCTACCGTTTAGAAGTGGGTGAATTCCACGGGGTACAAAAAGGAGACATTGTCGGAGCCATTGCCAATGAAGTGGGTTTAGACCCTAGAAACATGGGGAAAATAAGAATGTTTAAGGATCATACATTCATGGACTTACCCGCCGATATGCCCAATGATATCATGTCAGCATTAAAGACCGTGTGGGTACAAGGACATCAGCTTAATATCTCGAAAGACAAAGGCAGACCGCGTCCGGACCGGGGAGGTGCCGGGCGGTTTGACAAACGTAAAAAGTTTAGCAGAGGAGGCGACTTTAAGAAAAAATCAAAAGGCCGCTTTAAGAATTAAACTTCCTCAGCTTATTTTTTGCTGGTAATCCAGCGGACCGCATTACCTAGCATATCCAAGTACTCCATGGTGGACATCGTAGAATTGTGATGCCCTAAAGTTGTCGAAAATATTCTACCTTTCCCATGGGTATTAATCCATGCACAAGCCTGTGGCTCTTTAGGATTTTTGTTTGCTCCGTTATCACCATAGGCAAGAACTGTCGTGCCTTCGTAAACTTGTTGTACATTATACAACTCTCCTTCTGGCGTTAACCATCCATCGGGCATATCTTTCATAATTGGATGATTGGCGTGCTTCTTAACTTTATTAACAGTGATCGCTGCCTTAGGACCATGACCTTTGGAACTCGCACCCAACATCTCAGGCCAGGCTTTCTTCTCTCCTTCTTTAGCAGGAATGCTCCAATGGTAGGAATGCATCGCACAATGTAAGGCAATTGCTGGTTTACCAGCCTTATGGATATCAGCAATTGATTTAACAAATTTCGCATCTTTTTCGTGTGCAAAGCAGTGATTGTAAACGATATAATCATAACCATCTGCCCAACCTTTTTTGTTCAGCCTAGCCTTACTTTTTTTCTCATCCATTTCAAAAAAGATATCCCATTTGGTAGGCACCCGCTCGCTGATTCCCTCACTTATTATGTTCTTTTGCTTAGGGTAATCATGGCAGCAACCACCTGTGATCATAAAAGCCTTTAGTGGCTTTTTCTTACCATGATGATCTGCAAAAGTAACCAGCGTTGAAAAAATAAATAAAAGACTAAGTAGAATTTTCATAATAATTACAATATGGGCTCTGCACATACGAAAACGGACTATCCGTTTTTGACAAGCATCGAATATAAGCCCTCCTATAATTTTGTCATGAAGACCATATCCCAAAGCTGGGTCAAATTGCAGAATAAACTGACGCAAATTAAAAGAAAAAAAACGCAAATTAATAACAAAAACAATTGACCGACTTTTATTCGGGAATAGGTGATTAGTATTATCTTATGACTAGAATTATTTACATCTTCCTAGCTACACTTTTTGCAAATCATTTTTTATTTTCTAAAAGTGCCACCGAATCTGAGGATGTGCGTGCAAATTTTTCGGAAAGGGAAAAGGCTTGGTGGGCCATTCAACCCATTCGAAAAAACACCCTCAATTTTCCTGCTAATCCAGTGGATTACTTCATCCAGGAAAAGCTCGAAACTAATAAATTGCAATTATCACCCCAAGCTGGACCTTACGAGTTTATCCGAAGGGCGAGCTTCGATCTGATTGGTCTTCCTCCGTCAGAGAGTGAAATCGAAGCCTTTGCAGATTCATGGAAAAGTAATCCCAAAACGGCTAAAAAAGAATTGATTGAAAAACTTTTAGCTAGTCCTGCATACGGTGAACGCTGGGCGACCCATTGGTTGGATGTGGTCCGCTTTGCCGAATCAGACGGCTACCGGGCCGATGATTTTCGTTCATCTGCCTATCTGTATCGAGATTATGTCATCAGGAGCCTAAATCAGGACAAACCCTACGATCAGTTTGTTCGTGAACAACTCGCGGGTGACGAGATCGATCCAAAAGACTTTGATCACATGATAGCCACCGGTTTTCTTCGTCATGGCGTGTATGAATGGAACCAACGTAATGCACGCATGCAATGGGAACTTATCCTTAATGAAATGACCAATGTGACCGGTGAGGTTTTTCTTGGACTTGGGATGGGATGTGCCCAGTGCCACGATCACAAATTTGATCCTATTCTGCAGAAGGATTACTATTCACTGCAAAGTTTTCTATCCAGTGTTTGGTGGCCCGAAGACCAAAATATCGGCCAACCTGATCAACTGCTAAAACTTCAAAAATGGGAGGCAGAAACTGTTGAGGTCAGGGAAAAACTCCTGGCACTGAAGAAGGATATATTAAAAGGAAATGAAAGGAATGTAGTTAAGCAGTTCCCGGCAGACATTCAGGAAATGTACTACAAAAAACCTGAAGAGCGGACGACCCATGAGCAACAACTCGTGGAAATGGTAAACAGGCAAGTACGGCAAAAAGGGAAACGCATAAAGTGGGAAGAGAAATTTAAAGAGGAATTGAAAAAAAAGTACTACGACCTGAACCTCCAACTCGCCAGTTTTTCACCCAAGCCTTCCCTTCCCCAGGCCTTCATAACCACTGATCTCTCGGTTCGCCCTGCTCGTACTTTTGTTCCCGGGAAAAAGAAACAGGAAACCTTTCCCGAGTTTCTCTCCCTACTTAACCTACCCTCTCCGAAAATCGAGGAGACCAAACATGGTACTACAGGTCGCCGTCTGGCCTTGGCTAACTGGATCACCTCTCCGGATAATCCTCTGTCCACCCGCGTGATCGTTAACCGTATATGGCAAAAACATTTTGGACAGGGACTGGTTACCACGGCCAATGACTTCGGATTTCTTGGTGAACCACCGAGCCACCCTGCATTACTTGACTTCCTCTCTAATTATCTGGTCGAAAATGACTGGAAACTAAAATCACTTCACCGCTTGATCATGCTAAGCGATACTTACGGCCAAACTGCCCGTCAAGAACCCTCGGACAAGGCAAGCCTGCAGGATCCGCAAAACCAACTTCTTTGGCGTTACCCTCCTCTATTG
>CAJWWH010000120.1 GCA_913048545.1 uncultured Opitutia bacterium
AAGGGTTTGCGTGACCAGGGTATCAGTGTGATTTACATTTCGCATCGACTGGGCGAAGTGAAGGAGCTTTCGGACCGGGTCACCGTATTTCGGGATGGTGAAAATGCGGGGGAATTAGCCAAGGATGAAATCAATCATGATAATATGGTTCGTTTGATGGTGGGCCGTGAATTGAGTGAATTTTATGACCGTGATATCCATCAACCAGGGGATTGCGTGCTTAAAGCGATGAATGTGATTTCTCCGACCTATCCTGAAATTCCGGTTTCGATTGAGGTCCGTGCAGGGGAAATCGTTGGGATTGCCGGACTTGTCGGTGCTGGACGCACCGAATTACTACAAACTTTTTTTGGAGTCACTCCCTCACTTGGCGGTGAGTTGGAAGTGCAGGGGAGCAGTTTTTCTCCCCGTTCCCCCGCGGACGCGGTTCAGGCCGGTCTGGCCCTCGCGCCTGAAGATCGAAAACTCCATGGGTTGGTTCTCCCAATGACCGTGCGGGAGAATGCAAGCCTACCCAGTTTGGAACGGGATCAAAAAATGGGTTTACTTGATCATTCCAAGGAAAAGATTATTGCCGATGAGGCGGTGGAGCAGATGAAGATTAAAACCCCTAGTATTGAACAAGCCGCCCGTTTTCTTTCCGGTGGCAATCAACAAAAGATCGTCTTGGGGAAATGGCTGGCCATGAATCCCAAACTTCTGATGCTTGATGAACCTACCCGTGGAATTGATATTGGAGCCAAAAGGGAGATTTACAAGCTCATGGAAAAACTTGCCGGCCAAGGTATCGCAATTCTTTTTGTTTCCAGCGAAATGGAAGAGGTCCTGGGAATGGCAGACCGGGTTTATGTGATGCACGAAGGACGAATTTCAGGAGAACTTCAAAAGAATCAAATGTCAGAAGAATCAATTATGCAACTTGCCACGGGAGGCTCATTGGCAGCTTAACACTATGAAAAAAAATGTTTTTGGAATCTTTGGCCTCTTGGTCACGGTCTTTGTAATTACGGCAATTGCCGACCCCAATTTTCTCTCCGCATACAACATGCAAAACACCGTCAAGTGGTCGAGTCTTTACGGTGTGATGAGTATCGGGGTGGCCTTTGTGATCATAACCGGCGGCATCGATTTATCCATTGGATCAGTTGTCGGGCTGGTTGCGGTCGTGCTTTCTTTTTTCACTAAAATTCAGGGTCTCGATCCGATTGTCGCGATTGGATTAACCTTACTCATGTCGGTATTAATTGGATTGATTCACGGCTTGCTAATCACCAAGGCAAAGCTTCAACCCTTTGTGGTGACCTTGTGCGGACTGTTGATTTATCGAAGTTTAAGCCGGTGGTTAACCGACAACCAGTCCTTGGGACCCGTGCCTTTGGAGGGTGATCTTGGTTTCGCAAACCTCGAGCAAATCCTGATGCTTGATTTTATTTTTAGTGGCCAAATTCCAATTGGTGGTTTTTTCAAACTTCCGACACCCGCTCTTTTTCTCTTAGTACTTGCACTTGCCGGTGCGATCTTTCTTAGAAAGACAGTCTGGGGTCGATATTTATACGCTCTTGGCAATAATGAAGATGGTGCCCGATATAGTGGAATCGACACCGATCGTATGAAAATTGTGGCCTATGTATTATGCTCATTTTTTGCGGGAATTGCGGGAATTCTGTTCGCTTTCGAACTCGGTTCGGTACAGCCTGCACAGACGGGTGAGTTTTATGAATTATTTGCGATCGCTGCAGCTGTTCTTGGTGGTTGCAGTCTGCGGGGAGGAGAAGGTTCTATCTTGGGAGTCATAATTGCAGCCGCAGTAATTAGAATAATTTTCAATTCAATCAATATGGTCGGAATTTCAACTCACCTCGAATTTGGAATTCTTGGACTGGTGATTTTACTGGGCGTAATTGGGGATGAAATGTTGAAGAAGAAAATGGCCGAAAGACAGGTGGCGGCGAGCGAGAAACTCGCCGCAGAATTAAGTAAAAAATCAAAGAATAACGAGAACCTGGAATAGCCGGTTATTTAATTATGCGGTGACGTTATCTTTCTTTTGGTTTTGAGTATAGTTTATGATTTCAACAGATGTTATGGTTTTTGATTATTCTGCGATAAACGCCTTTCTTACCCGGGATTCTATTTGGATAAAAAACAACCCATGCATAAGTCCGGATTTCTGCCTGGATTGGGATCGTTTTACTGAGGGGCTGAAAAATACTGCCGAGCTCACTGAATATTCACAAAGTACTTTCTCCTCCGAACATGGGGAATGGGCCTTGGTTGAAGACCAATGGGGAGATCATGCTTGGAGGCTTAGAATATCTGGTGAGATAAAAGAAGACTTGCGTCCACTGAGTAATGGATTCGAGGCGGAAGGATTTATTTATTTTCCAGCTTCTTTTGAAAACCTCGTTCGCCTGAAGAATTTAGTACAGGAAAGTGATCCTGAAAATAATGCTTTTCCCACATCCCGTGGAAACCTAGGGAAATCAACTTTGGGAATCGGGGCCCGGTTCACCACTCTGCATTGGGATGGAGTGGACTGGGCTATGTCCAGGTTAGGAATGGGATTGACCGCCAATCAGAACAGCATTCCTCGGGAACTGGTCTATGATGTGAATGAAATGCTTGCGGGTAATTTAGATACTGTCCCTTTTCCTTTCATTGGTTGTGATGTGCCCGAGGGACATCAGGGTCAAAGTGTGGAGGGGATGACTCATGGATGTATTTTGGCAAAATTTAAGAATGGGTTTCACAAACTTGGTATCCCATGGAGTTTCAACGCCGATCATCAACCCATTGGGGGTAAATTTGATAAAAGAGAAGACCAATTAGTTGCCGGATGTATGTTTGCCAGTTATATCACCTTTGATCTTTCTCCGGAATTGGCTCAAACTGAGATTCCACAATCGGAAGAGGAAAAAGCCCGTTTTGTTGAAAAGGAAGTTCCTGTTGATTTGGTCCATGCCGCAAGAAAGAGAGTGGAAAATGCGGGATTGTTTCCAAGTGAAGATGAGTTCAATGGATTACTCGCTTATGTTTGGCCGGCACTTCAAAAAATGAAGGTTCGCGACGATAAATACAAGGCTTGCCGCAAGAAGTATTTCACCACCGGTTTAGGATGTGATTTTCTCCGGGAGTTATCCATTGATGAATTGCCCGGGTTAACCACGCCGGAGACAACCGCAGTCATGTTAGCATTATCTTTTGAGATGGGAATGCCGATTCATTTTGTGGCTCCAGCATTCGGATTCCAAAAGAATATTCCTTACCCCGATAACCATCAGTTACGGGAAATGATCAAACCCATCTGGGCGGTATGCGAAAGTTTTGGGGTATCTATTGGATTCCATTCAGGATCGGGTAAATCAGCGGAAAATTATCAGGTGGCGGGAGAGGTCACCGGAAGCAACCTCGAGATTAAGACAAGCGGTCGGTACACCTTTGAAATGGGGGTCGCACTCCATGCATCCAGTAATCCGAAGGATCAGGAATTATGGAGAGACTGGTATACATTTACAGTAAAACTTGCGTCCAATAGTTGTTTTTCAACGGATGAAACGGAGCAAAAAATGGCACGCGAATTTGTTCGTTTAACTATTGGCCCTGAGAAAATGGAGGAAGCCACCAAGAGCGAAGAATCATGCAGGAACATTTTGAATAGTTTAGATCCCAGTCCGGAGCACTTCTTTTGGTTTGAATATAATTTTCTCTATGTTTTAGCCGCTGAAGGCTCCCCGGAAAAGAAAGCACTGGGGGATCATTCACCCAAAGGGTATCAACAAAGACAGAGGTTTTATTCAATTAGTGATGAAGGCCGGTTGCTTTATTCTAAAAGGGTTGTTGAGTACATTCTCTTTTTGGCCGAAAATACCGGCTTGGCCTCGAAAGAACAATGTTCAAAGGCAGCCGAGGAACTTGCTCGAATTAAGACTTTTGAAGAATTTATTGGGAGTATTTCCAAGTCTTAAAATATATATATTCTGATTTGAAATTTTAAGACCTTTATGAGCGGTCCAAATGCCCGAGTTCTTTGTCCGGATTTATGAAATCCCTGACTCTTTTTTTGAGTTCCTT
>CAJWWH010000121.1 GCA_913048545.1 uncultured Opitutia bacterium
ATTCATAGTTCAATTCATTCAATTGCCGAGCCTCCCAGGCGGAAAGTTTTAGAATGGACGGTCCGCTCAGTCCACGATGAGTAATGAGAATAGGTCCAGTTTGAAATTTGCCTTTGAGCGGAATACGCACGGATGCATTCTTGACTGCAATCCCGGCCAATTCTTTCAACCGTTCATCTTTTATATCAAAAGCGAAAAGAGATGGCACTAAGGGTTCAATGGTATGTCCGAGGTCTTCTATTGATTTAGTGAGTGTAGATGACTTCATCGAACCCGTGGCAATGCATACGCGATCAAATCTTTTACTCACGCCATTGGAAAACCCAAGAGTAAATTGTTCATCTTCATAAAGTAAGGATTTAACTCCGACTCCATTATATAATATAACACCAGTTTTTCTAACCTGCCCATGTAAGCAATTAATGATGCTTTGCGAATTATCTGAGACGGGAAACATTCGGCCATCCTCCTCCGTTTTGATTTGAACTCCACGAGATTCAAACCAGTCCACTGTGTCCTGAGGTTGCCAGGTGTAAAAAGCCCCCCTCAGTTCCTTTTCTCCCCGAGGATAGTGCTGGGCTAATTCCTTGGGTTCAAAGCAAGAATGAGTGACATTACAACGGCCTCCACCAGAGATTTTTACTTTTTTGAGGAATTGTTTACTCGAATCATAAATTGATACTTCAGCTTTTGGGTTCTGTTCAGCGAGTCTGACCGCAGAAAAAAAACCAGCTGCACCACCACCTATAATTGCACATTTCATGCAACAGAAATCAAATGGATGCCCTATAATTATTAAGCTTTTGCTTAACCATAACCTTTTCCTGTTCCGTCAGCTTTTTATAGCCGCGCCCAATGGGCCAACCGTACCCCCATCGGTACCATGTTGGAAAATAGGGTTCCCCTCCTACTCGGACTGCTTCGTACATCAAATTCGCAAGAGTGGAGTCCCCGGTTTTCTTTTCGACACATGCCTTAAAAGCAAGGTCTGCCAGCATTCTATCCTCTTCTGTCCCGCCCTGCCAGTATGCAATATCATGCTTAAGGCAGCACTCTTTCCATAGTTCCGGGTTGTCAAAGGTCCCGTTAATGAAAAGACTGCATCCATCGCTGGTGAAATCAGACAACCCTTGTCCCTCTTGCGGGGAACATCCCATCAAGAAAACCACCCCGGCAAGCAATTGAATTACATTATTCAAACAAAGGTAAAATTTTTCAGTCTCTCATCAGGCTTTCGAACCAAGCAGATTGGAGAAACTTGAATCACTTGGCAGTTGAAACGCGCGTAAACCAAAAATAGGAAGGGAGGCAAGAAGATGGTCAAAAATATCAGATTGGATTGCTTCGAAATGAACCCATCTGACATCGTTCACAAAAACATAAATCTCAATGGGTAACCCCTTGTCCGTGGGGGCAAGCTGACGGACAAGAAAAGTCATACCCTCTTTATGAATTGCGGGATTAGCCCGCAAGTATTCCAGGCAGTAAGCCCGGAAGGTTCCCGCATTGGTAAGATTCCGGCCGTTTAAGAGGGGTGCCACCAAGCCCTGCTTCTCGACCTCCAGTCCTTTTTCACCGATATCTGATTTTTTATCTTTAAAGTAACCTTGCAAGAGTTCTATTTTTTCCAGCTCTGCTATCTCACTTTCCTTGAGAAAGTGAAGGCTGGAAAGATCGAGGTGTATTGATCGTTTGATACGGCGCCCACCCGACTCGCTCATGCCCCTCCAATTCTTGAATGCGTCACTGACCAGGGCATGAGCGGGTATAGTGCTCACGGTCTTATCCCAGTTTTGCACCTTGACGGTGGTGAGGGAAACATCAATTACATCTCCGTCCGCTCCGTACTTGGGCATCTCGATCCAGTCCCCCTTCCGCACCATATTATTGGTGGTCAACTGAACACCGGCAACCAGACCAAGAATCACGTCTTTAAAAACGAGCAAGAGAACCGCAGTCAGGGCTCCCAGACCGGAAAAGAAATAAACCGGGGATTTATCCAGCAATATGGAAAGGATGAAAATAATTCCCGTTCCATTGATTAAAATCTTAATTGCCTGGCAAATTCCCTTGAGCGGGAGTTTGGAGGAAATTTTTGTATTCTCCGATAGTTTATAAAGGGCGTTGATTAACGAATCAATTACTGAAAGGGCAATAACAACCAGGTAAAGATTAACCACAATTCCAACCAGGTCATTGAGGAACGGGTAATTTCCCAGCATCAGTCCGGATAGAGAACTAATTACAAATGCCGGTGCCAAATGAGATAACCGATGAAAAAATTTCTCCCCAATCAAATGTTCACCCAGGGAAGTTTTTGATTTCTTAATTAAGGATCGCACCAATCCAAGGACAAACTGCTTGACGAAAAAATTGGAAACCCAACCAAGACCGATAATGATCAAAAATGAGATAAGTGCGTATAAATATCCGGCATTCATTTCACTAAAGCCAGTATTCTGGGATAGAATGTTTATAAATTGAACCTCTATTTTATTTGTCAGCTCCATGGTTTTAGAAAATCAGATGACAGGGAGGATACAATCATAATCCAAATATTGGAAAACTGACTTTCTTCCCCCAATGTGAATTCTGGTGCAGTCGCTATAACACAATTTTAAAAGTTTGATCCATTTGTCGTTGTTTATAGACCGAAAATTCTTCTAATCAAATCAATGCATTATAATATTTTTCCCCGATCCTTTTCTTCGATATTGTTTTCACTTTTCACTTTTCCGCGGAAAATGACAAAGTTACGATGACAGACAAGAATCACGGGCATGCAAGCAATACCCACCATTGGGTGTGATGAAACCGAATTACGCTATCCCGTGATTCCCATGGCGTTTCCGCAGTCCGTCCTCGATACTTTCCGTATGCCATGAACTGAAGTGACGGAGCACGAACACCTTTTTTTATTACCAACAATGACTGAATTCACATTCCAGCTTGAAAGTACCTACACGGAACTTCCCGGTGTACTTTTTTCAAAAATGCCCCCCATTTCAGTCCGTCAGCCCGGTATCGTTGTGTTTAATGACAAACTCGCCCATGAGATTGGACTCAACCTCTCCGGCATGCGGGAGGAAGAGAGAACCGAGTTTCTTTCGGGAAATCTGGTTCCAGAAGGAACTGTCCCGTTTGCTCAAGCTTATGCCGGACATCAATTCGGGAATTTCACCGTGCTTGGTGACGGCCGGGCAATCGTTTTAGGGGAACACCTGACACCGTCCGGTCAAAGACTTGACCTGCAATTAAAAGGGTCGGGAAGTACGCCATACTCCCGCCGGGGGGACGGACGGGCTGCTCTTGGTCCGATGCTGCGAGAATATATCATTAGTGAAGCCATGCACGCTCTGCGAATCCCCACCACAAGGAGTTTGGCAGTCGTAACTACTGGAGAAAAAGTATACCGGGAAACCGAGTTGCCCGGTGCAATCCTTACCCGGATCGCCGGTTCACATATTCGAGTAGGAACATTTGAATTTACGTCTCTTCAAGAGGATAAGCAGGTTACTCAAGCCCTGCTCGATTATCTGATTGACCGGCATTTCCCTGAGAGTAAGGAAAAGGAAAACCAACCCTTCGCCCTGCTCGAAGCAGTTATTCATCAACAGGCAGAATTAATTACCCATTGGATGAGAGTCGGTTTTATTCACGGAGTCATGAATACCGATAATATGGCCTTGTCCGGAGAAACTATTGATTATGGTCCCTGTGCCTTTATGGATACCTTTGCCCCCGATACCGTCTTCAGTTCGATCGATCATAAGGGACGCTATGCATATGCCAATCAGCCCTATATCGCTCAATGGAACCTCGCCCGTTTGGCAGAGAGTTTATTGCCTTTAATGGATGGAAAAAAAGAAGAAATAATCGCAGCGGCCGAGGATTTATTGAATTCGTTCGAACAGATTTATAAAAGTAAATGGCTATCCATGATGGGTTCCAA
>CAJWWH010000122.1 GCA_913048545.1 uncultured Opitutia bacterium
CCTTCTCAGCCTGAGGAAGCCGGTAAGATCAGGCGAATTATTACCGAGCAGATTGATTTACCGGCTAGGAAAATAATGATTGAAGCAATGGTCCTTGAAATATCTTCGCAGGAACTCGATCAGTTGGGTGTTCAGTGGAATTATACCGGGGTTGCTTCAGATAATAATTTTGCCAATAAGCACCTGGATGGTGCTGGCTCAAGCCTTCTGCTAGGGAGTGTAGAATACCCAGTCAGCGGGGCACAATTGGATGCGACCGTGACCAATGTATTTCGGGAGTTTAATGTAAGGCTTAAAGCATTGGTACAGGATGGATCAGCCCAAGTCTTATCCCGCCCGAGCGTACTGACATTGGATAACCGAATGGCTTATATAAATGTTTCCGAGAAAATCCCCATCGCCAACACGAAGTTTGTCAAAGACTATGTTAGTGCCGTCGATTTTCGTGATGTTACAGCGGGAATAGAACTGGCGGTAAGGCCAAGGATCAGTGAGGATGGAACAGAGGTTTCGCTTCAAATAAATGCCTCGGTTTCTGCTCAGGTTCCCGGTAAGGATAAGATTGTACTGGGAACCGGTGGTATTGAACTTGCACGGGCTCCAACTCTTTCAATCCGCGAGGTTAAGACCTACGCCAGGATCGCCAATGAAACCCCCTTTATTGTGGGCGGGTTGATTGCCAAAGATTCGGCGCAAACCCTGAAGAAGGTGCCCCTCCTTGGTGACATTCCTTTTTTAGGAAACTTATTTCGCTCCAAAACAGATACCGGGGAAAAGAGGGAGGTCATTATCGTAATCACACCCTCCGTATTGCCTGACGAGAGTGCTGTTCATGCCGGTATGCCCAAGGACGATGATATGTTTGATCAATTCGGACACCGTCTTTTTCGGGATGCATATCGGATCCGTTCTGAAGACACTTTTGACCTAAGGTATTTGACCGAAAATAAGGGGCTGCAGGAGCTCCAGAAAATAGCGGACCTGGTGGTCAACGACCATCCCCATTTGTCTGAGGAATATCCCTATGAGAATTTTGCAAGTCGCTCTGTGCCGGGGGAAGAGGCGCTGGTTCGCAGGCAAATATATGAGGTTTTGAAGAGGCAAAAAGCATCCGAAGTACTCGATATTGAGAAACTAATTTTCTTTCAACGGGAAAAGACTGAAGGTTCCGGTTTTAAAGTCCGCTTTCTTGCTGATTATCTTCGCGAGGTCGCCCCTTTTGTTTTGAAAGAAAAACCGAGCGGACAGGCAGTGGGTATATGTTTTCGTATGATGAGAGACAGCATCGCCATTGATCAGTTACTTGATGAGCCGGTTCCGGAAATACAGGTTGTTCCCTGTTCCGATCCCAAAGCCTGGCGTTCGCTGTTATTAGAATCCAATAAAAAAATACCAGGTATCTCCCCCAAACAGGTTATTTTTCTTCGTAACCTCGATGATTTAAACAGATTAAAAAATGCAATACTGATGAAGAAGATAATCTCGCTCAATGCATCTGATTATATTTTAAAACTGAAAAACTTTACCCGTGGACGTCTTCTTAGAATGCCAACTGTCCGTGAAGAAGATGTTGAATTGATCGACGCAGATGTCGCCACCTGCTTTTATCACTCTGAACTTTATTACTCTGTACTTGAGCAATCCCTTGAATCAGATTATGCGGCTTTAAAAAAAGTTCTTAACGGAACAGCTTACGAAAATAAACTGGAAAGAACCCCTTAGGGTTTTGGGTTGATTTGGTTTAATGCCTGAAGAAGGTAGGCATAAAAATCACTGGCAAATATTTCTTTTGGGTCCTCTTTTTTCTTTGAGGAAATAAAATTTTCCAGTTCCGGGTACGCTTGTAGTATTTGTTTTGAATTAGCGTAGTTTCGATAAGGCAGGTAAAAAGTGCCCCCATGTTTGAGTGCGAGCTCGATGAGTCCACTTACGCTTGGTAGTAAAGCTTTTTCTGCTTCCTCCGTGCGATCAATCGTGAAAAGCATTACTAATCCAAACATATCTTTTTTGGCATAAGGTAGGGCCGTGTCCTCATCCTGTGAGATTTCGCGAATCGTTACATTGAGCAGACTACCTGCCTGGTTACGCATTATTTCCCGTGCCAAGGAAATGAAATCAGCAAATTTTTCCTGGGGTACAAAGATTTCAACGAGAATATCAGTTTTATCTTTATCGTTATTGGTAAAGATACGGACCGGTTCAATCAGGAGGTTTGCTCTCGAATGGATCCCCCCGGCTTCTCCACCGATCAAGTTTTCCATCCATTGACGGAATGATTTCCCCCTTGCACTGTTTAGGGAAGCCCGGAAAATGGCCCGGGCCAGCGAGGTTTTCGGAGTTGGTTCATACTCAGCAGGTAATTTGGATATTTGTCCGGTTGTTTGATAACTTGTAAGAAGTACCTGTTCGAAAAATGTTTCCGGTGCCACGGACAGTCGTCCAAATGCAAGCCGGATTGGACTCTCTTTAATTCTATTCCACTGGCTGTTGAAATTTTCACAGGTAACAATTTGATGAGTGGATCTGAGGATTTCATTCGGAACTGGTCTGATCCAGGCTTCAAGAATAATTCCGAATAATCCATAGCCTCCAAGTGCATGTTTGAAAACCTGTTTATTTTCTGATCTCGAACAGGTGAGCAGCTCACCGTTTGCATTCAGCAAGGTAATTTTTTCAACGGTTGAACTCACCGGTGGTCGATCAGGTTGCCAACCATGTGCATTCACGCTGAGAGTTCCTCCAATAGAAAAATCGGCGTTGCTCTGCATGACTTCAACCGACAACCCGAGTGGAGCCAAAAATTGCAGAACCTCCTTCCACCTCGCTCCTGCCTGAACATGGAGTAATCCACTTTCCATCTTTATTGCTTTGAGCTCAGAAAGATCGATATGTATGGCTCCTCTTCCAATGCTCTGTTTGCCCATTGAGTGCTGAGCACCGAGCGGGATAATTCTTTTGTTTTTTAAATTGGCTTGATTCAGGGTTTCCCGGAGCAGGGAAATACTTTGATTAAGATCGGCTGGAAGTCGGATGATCCCTGAGTGGGTGGTTTCGTTTAACCCACTGGCGTCATTTATCCGGTTTTTGTTAAGCGTGATAGCCCGATCTTCAGGGATTGGGTCAAAAACAAAGAACACACCGACCCGAATTACTGGGTATGCAAACCACAATATGAGGGTTATTCCAAGCAGCCAAATCCATCGTCTACTTTTTCGAGATAGGGCCTTCAAAATGTGAGATTAAACGACAAAGTCTTTTACTGGGAGGATAAATTATAGTTTATAAATGACTGGTTTTCTTATTGCGTCAATTTCTTTTAAACTCAACTAAAAGATGAATGAGACTCCTATTGCAAATTTCGTATTTTGTTCTTTTTACAAATTTTTATCCTCAGGGTTTCGCTAAAGCTCCCATTCAGGTTTTCATATTGGCAGGCCAGTCAAACATGGAGGGTAAGGGCGGGATTGATCCGTTATTGAATCATCAAATACAGGCGACAGAGACCAAGGACCTTTTTGCCCATTTACACAAAGACGGAGATTATATCGAACGGGATGATGTCTGGATTGATTACCTGGGCCGAAGGGGGAACCTAACTGTGGGCTATGGTTCACCCGGTAAAATCGGTCCGGAATTAGAATTTGGTAACACCATGGGGGACGAGCTGACCGAGCAGGTTCTGCTGATCAAAACTGCATGGGGAGGTAAAAGCATTGGCCGGGATTTTCGTCCACCCAGCTCGGGGATTCCATCCAGTGAAAAAATAAATGAATTTGTAATGAGTATGGCGAAGAGGGATCATAATAACCGGGTGAAACAAAAATGGAATCAATTGAAGAGAGAAGACCCGAAGGCATCCAAAAAAGAAGCGGAGGCACAGGTGGAGAAATCCATCGATGAAATTTTGAAA
>CAJWWH010000123.1 GCA_913048545.1 uncultured Opitutia bacterium
GTGGGGCAGGGTAGTGGAGGAGGGCATGCCTGGTTTGGTTTTTTGAAAAACCCCGGCCGTTGGGAAACCGATTGTGGACGATATGAGAACCAAAATTATCCAGTAGGAAATGCAATTGATCCGCAATTATGGAAATTAATCACCGATGATGAACTGGGTGCACTGGCCAGGGGAGAAAAGAACCTGAGTGGATTTCGTGGGAAAGCGGTTGATTATTTTGCCTGGGCATTGGCTAATCCGGATGCCGAGTTTTATCGTGAGTCTCTTAAACGTGCCCGTACCCTTCATCCTGCTTATGTTGAAGTGTGGAAGAAAGAGGCTCAATGGGTTGAAGCAAAACTTTCAGATTTACGTGAAAAGCGAAATTTTTGGGATGCCTGGCTCAAGGCCTTTTCTAATACGGTCGATTTGAAAATTGAGGGTCAAAAGAAGCTGGCTGATGTGTATGATGAAATGGGCAATCCCAGGCAAGCTGATCGGATAAGAAGCTTAATTGTTAAACAGAATCGTTCGGGTCGGTTTGATCTGGCGATTAAGGAAGGGGCGGAGCAGATAATGAACAAACTTGAGAAGAAACTATGGGTAGATGCGGAAAAATTATTTGAACGGATGGTTAAGGATTTTGAAAAAACCGCTGGAGGAGAGTTGTATTACGGTCTAGTCAGACCTTATGTTGAAACTCTTGCCCGGAGTGGACAGAAAGAACAGGCAATGGATGCGATTGATTTTCTTAAAAAGAGAAATGTATTGGATCTTGGTCCCGGGAGTATAATTGGGTTGGAAATGCAGACGCTTCTCCAAAAAATAAATTAATTCTTAGGTAATAAACCAAGGTATTGTTGGAAAAGAGCATCTGACTTCGCAGATTGTTGATCAACTTTACTTTTAACCAGATTAAATTCTTTTTGCCGAAGCGCCTCTTCCGATTTAGCCTCTTGCAGGTAATGTTCTTTATTCTTTAGTTGATCTGGGGTGGTTTCTAGGAGTTTTACGGAACTATTCAGGCTATTTGCAGCTTGGGTAACTGCGTCTTTTGCCTGAATGATTTCCTGTTCCTTCTCTGCGAGGAGATTTTCGGTTTCAGCGAGATCTTTTTTAAGTAATGAGATGGTTTCCTGAAACTTATCACTTGCCTGACCAAATATGGAGTCAGGTTCCTGAGTTTGAGACTTATTTTTGGCAAGGGTGGCCAATCGATTCACATCCTGAATAAATAAGTTTTTATCTGCCCTGACCTGCAAAACTAAGACTTTTCTTTTTTCGGTTTCAATCAGGGAATTTTTTTTCTGAGCGAGCAATTCCTTATTCCGGGTAATGGTTTGAGGTAATTTCTGTAAAGACTCAGCAATATTTTGAAAAGCTTTCTGGGCAGAGTTTTTCAGTGCCCTTGATTCATTGAGTACAACCTCGTACTCGTTCAATTCCGATTCTAACTCCCTAAGGTTTCTCAATTCAATGTGGCGTTTGACATTAATAATTTCAGCATTCCAGCGGGTGACCTCACCTTCAGCCTGTTTGAAATTTTTTTCAGCCTGTGCAAATTCAGCCAGTGGTTTTTTAGAATTTTCATCTGCTTTGCTTAATGCCTCCTGGCTCTTGGAAAGATTATTTTTTGCTGTGGCAAGTTTGGTTTTGGATTCCTTTAAGATTGTAATTTTATCATTTCTTTCAAGGTCCATTTTTTTCTTTTTCTCCAAAGCTAAATTGTAAGATTGGATACTTGCTGAAAGATTTTTTTCGGTGATCATAATATTTTGCTCGAAAGATTTTTTACTCAGTAATGTCTGATTGACTACGCCTTGCAGCTTCTTAACTTGCTCGGTTGATTGTGCCACTAAAGCTTCGAGGCTTTTCGTTTTTTGAACGGCGGCGGCGAGGGGTTGGGTGTCATTTGAATCTTTTGCCTCCGCAACTATCTTTTGGTGTGCTTCTTTTTGAATGGCGAGTAGGGCAGTCCGCTCCTTTTGCTTAGTAGATTCAGTCGATAATATTTGATTATCCTTCAACAGTTTTGCATCCAGCTTTTTCAATTCAACTTTAAGGTCCTTACATTCTTTATCTTTGGATGCTTTTTCCACTCCCATTTTTTGTAGAACAGCAATCGAATCACTCCACATTTTCTCAGTTGCTGAATGTGCTGCGGTGGTAAGTTTATTTTCACTTTCCGACTTAGCTAAAATTTCTATGTTTTTAGCATGCTCAGCTTTTGCAATGCTTGTGGAATTAACAGCAAGATCACGGGCTGAACGGGCTTGTTCATAGGCTCGCTTAGTTTTTTCAAACTCTTGTTTGGCTAGGTTTAGGGAATCACTGATCTCAAGAGGATTTGCACGAAGATCGCCCACTTTTTTTCCATCAGATGTGTCCCAAACAGATACCTCGCCTGACCAGTCAGCTGCAACGACCCGGGATCCATCGTGGGAGTAACAAACTTCCATAATGATATCGCTAAACCCACTGACTGTACGAATTCCTTTTCCATCCCCTGTCCAAAGTTTTACATTCTTGTCTCTCCCTCCGGTTACGATATTTCCTTTTGAATCAAAATAAGTAGTCATGGTTCCACCGGGATGTGCATTCCAGGATTTCACCTGTTTGCCATTGATCATTTCCCAGGTGCGTACAAAGCCCTCTTCGCAGACCGAGACGAGTATATTTGAATCTGCCCGCCAGGATAAATCGTTAATGCCCTGTTTGTGTCCGTCCAGGGTATAAAATGGATTGCCGGTCTCTGCTTCCCAGATGTGCAGTCCTCCGTTCCGGTCCGCGGTTGCAAGGAGAATACCGTCCGGGGAGAATGCGACCTGTGTTACCCACTCTGAATGTTTCTTGATTTCATAAAGCAGTTCATTGGATGCAACATCGTACACTTTTATAAGTTTGGACGGACTGCCAATTGCCAGCAAGCTCTGGTCCGCGGAAAGGTCGGCAGTTAGTATGGCGTCATATTCCTCCCCCATAGTAAGCAGTCTTTTTCCTGTTTCGACCTCCCAGGCGGCCACTCTTCCACTTTTTCCTCCGCGTCCGCCACCGGCCACAATCAATTTTCCATTTCGGCTGAATGTGAGAGATTCGATAAATCCTTCAGGGTAGGGGAGAACGCCCATCAAATTAAGTGTTTCTGTATTATAAAGAAGGACCTGTTTTTGCCCGGCAATTGCGACAAGGGGAGACCATGGGGCGGAGGCCATTGCTGAAGGGGCAAATGCACGATTGGTGACAACGGATGGTTCGAGGGATAGATGCATGGGCATCGGAGGTGGGCCGTCTGGTTTTCCGATACTTACATTTCCCAGTGCGAGGTTGACTGTTGACTTCTTTTTTTGAATCGGTTTCCCCGTTGCTGTGGGCAGAAGACCAAGGTCGATCCATTTTTTCACCAAGTCAATTTCGTCTTGTGGCATTTTGTCCTCCCGTTGAGGCATGTACGGTTTTTCAACCCGGGCTATTAATTTATAAAGATAACTATTTTCACCATCCCCGGATATTACACTTTCTCCTGAACTTCCACCCACCAAGATGGCGTTCATATTAGTCAGGTCCAATCCGCCTCTTGCTCGGTCGGCGTTATGGCAGGAGTTACATTTCGATTCGAAGATGGGCATGATGTCATCTTCAAGGTTTGGTTTTTCGGGAGAAGCTATGGCTCCAATGATGGATAATAAATAGAGTACTGTAATGGGTGAAATAATTTTCATGCCTAGCGAAAAAAACATTATTTCGGGTTCGAAGTAATCAGTGGTTAAAGATAAATTCTTTCGAGTTCAAAAGAGCCCAAAAAATATCCGTCAGACTTTCAGTCGGATTTTCAGTGTCAATGGATGCCAATAAATTTGCCTTTTCATTTTCTCTCGGAAGTCGTGAGTAACATCGGA
>CAJWWH010000124.1 GCA_913048545.1 uncultured Opitutia bacterium
ACCTATCTTTCTGAAAAAAGCAAAAAAGCATACAATATAGGGAGAGAGCAACTTGGACTTACTGAAAATAAAAACTCACCCAAAAAAGCCATGACAGTCGCAAGGAAATCATTTGGAAAAATGCCGGACGGAAAGAAAGTCAGTATCTTCGTTCTCACCAATGCAAACAAAATGCAGGTAAGCCTGCTTGATTATGGTGCCACCGTGAAAGAGATAATCGTTCCTAACCGTGACGGTAAATTGGGGAATGTTTCCCTTGGCTTTTCAAGTTTGAATGAGTACATCGAGAAAAGTCCTTATTTTGGATGCACCGCAGGTCGGTATGCGAATCGGATTGCCAACGGGAAGTTTTCCCTTGATGGAAAAGAATACCAGTTAGCCACCAACAATGGAGTTAACCATTTACACGGCGGAGAACGCGGTTTTGATAAATTAGTATGGGATGCAAAAGTTAAGGAGGTTGGCACAGGAGTGGTTTTCACTCTGAGGAGTCCTGACGGAGACGAAGGTTATCCGGGGAATCTAGTGTCAAAAGTTACCTACACACTCACCAATGAAAATGAGTTGAAGGTCGATTACTCTGCCACCAGTGACAAACCCACTGTCATTAACCTGACTAACCATACCTATTTTAATCTGGCAGGGGAGGGAGACCCCACCATTCTCGATCACCAGCTTACTTTATATGCGGATGAATATGTGGCCACTGATGAAACCAATATACCGGTCTCTATTTCCGGGGTTGCGGGTACTCCGTTTGATTTTACCAAGCCTTTTGTAATCGGTAAGAGAATTGAACAAAAGAATGAACAATTGAAGTTCGGAAAGGGCTATGATCACACCTGGGTTATTCGTGACGGTGGAAAGATGAAAGATAATTTAAGACACGCGGCAACTTTGCGTGACCCCGGATCCGGGCGCAAAATGGATATTTACACCGATCAACCGGGAATACAGTTCTATTCCGGAAATTATTTGGAAGGAGATTACAATGGGCAGTCTGGAAAACCGTACCCTTTCCGATCCGGCATGTGCCTGGAAACGCAGGTATTTCCTGACAGCCCCAATCATCAGGGTGAGGAGGGTTGGCAAAGCTGTGTGCTTAATCCCGGAGAAACCTACAGACACACAACCGTTCATAAATTTGGAGTGGAGTAAACTTTCGAATCGAATATTGATTTTTACACAACCTTTCTTTGATTAGAAGATTGGCATAGAGTCTGCCTTGATGTAAGGAAATCTTACACATGACTCTTAAAACTCCTTCTCGATTATTTACAATTCACGCAGACAAAACTGAGGAGACTCTTGTTGCCGAAGTAAAGAATGCGATTCAGCGCCAATTACGGCTCATCTTGGCACGAGATTTAGGAAGTGCGTCCAAAGCTGAACTGTGGAAAGCCACTTCTCTGGCCGTCCGCGAAATGATGGTGGATCGATTTATCGAGACCCAGAAGGAGCACAGTAAACAGGACACCCGGCGGGTTTATTATTTAAGTTTGGAGTACTTGATGGGGCGCCTCCTTAATGTGAACCTCACTAATTTAAAGTTAAAAGAACCGGTGGAAAAAGCACTTTCGGAGCTCGGGTTTGAACTGGGAGTTTTATGCGAGGAAGAACACGATATGGGATTGGGGAATGGAGGCTTGGGGCGACTGGCCGCCTGTTTTCTTGATTCAATGGCCACTATGGATTTACCGGCGGTCGGGTATGGGATTCATTATCAGTTTGGGCTCTTTAAACAGGAATTCAAAAATGGCCGTCAGATCGAGAAGCCCGATGATTGGCTTAAAAACGGAAACCCTTGGGAAATTGCCCGACCTCAATACGCTCAAAAAGTCCAACTTTACGGTTCCGTGGAGCATTCCTATGATGATCTTGGCAATTATTCGCCTCAATGGACCGGCACCAAGGAAGTGGAAGGAATTCCATATGACTTACCGATTGTTGGATACGGAGCCAAGACGGTTAATTTTCTCCGGCTTTGGGAATCGAAAGCATCGGAGCAGCTTGATTTCCAAATTTTTAATCAGGGTGGATATGTGGAGGCAGTCCGTGAAAAAGCGATGGGAGAAACAATTTCAAAAGTTTTGTACCCCAATGATGAAACCGAAAGCGGGAAAGAATTACGCCTCGTTCAGCAGTACTTTTTTGTATCTTGTTCCTTGCAGGATATCATCAGAAGATTTCGTAAAAAAGAACGCACTTGGGAGGATTTTCCCAGGCAAGCAGTCATTCAGCTGAACGACACTCATCCAGCTGTGGCGATTCTTGAAATGATGCGTATTTTTCTCGATGTCGAACACTTAAGTTGGGATATTTCCTGGACTCTGGTTCAAAAAACTTTTGCATATACGAATCACACCCTGCTTCCGGAAGCCCTGGAAACCTGGAGTGAGGGGCTTTTTGCCAAGGTTTTACCAAGGCATATGGATATAGTACGCGAGATCAACCGCAGGTTTGTGGAGAAAGAATTGGGGCAAAGATGGCCCAGTGACCTGGAAAAGCATCATCGAATGGCTATTATTGCAGATGGGCAAATTAGAATGGCGTTTTTATCGGTGGTGGGAAGTCACTCGGTTAACGGAGTGGCCGCTTTGCATACCAAGCTGCTCAAGGAAAGATTGCTTAAGGATTTCGCTGAGTTATATCCGGATCGTTTTAACAATAAGACCAACGGAATTACTCCACGTCGATGGTTACTGGGTTGTAATCCCGATTTATCGGACTTGGTCACTTCGGTGGTGGGTGAAGAATGGGTCACTGACTTAAGCAAATTAAGGGGACTGGAAAAAGTGGCGGAGGATCCATCTTTTCAGCATAAGTTTCTTGCCATCAAGAAAGCATGCAAGGAAACCTTGGCCGATGTTATCAAAGATAAAATTGGTCTGTCAATTGATTCAGGTGCGATTTACGACGCCCAGATCAAGCGATTGCACGAATATAAGCGTCAGCATTTGAATCTTCTTCATATTTTAACTTTATATCGTAGACTTCTCCAAAATCCTGATTTGGATATCCCATCCCGTGTTTTTATTTTCGGGGCCAAAGCGGCACCGGGATATCATTTGGCAAAAGTTATTATCCATGCAATTAACTTGGTGGGTGATCGAATTAACCATGACGCACGGATCAAGGATAAACTCAAAGTTGCTTACCTGCCCAATTACGGAGTTTCCTTGGCTGAAAAAATAATTCCCGCGACCGATCTTTCTGAGCAAATTTCAACTGCGGGAAAGGAAGCTTCAGGTACCGGAAATATGAAGTTTGCTTTGAATGGTGCCGTTACCATCGGAACATTGGACGGTGCCAATGTTGAAATCCACGAAGAGGTAGGGGATGACAATATTTTTATCTTCGGGAAAACCGTCGAAGGCATCGAGGAGTTAAAGCAGAGTGGATACAACCCGAGGAAATTTTATGAGGAAGATGAAGAATTGAAAGCCGTTCTTGACTGGTTGTCCTCTGATTTCTTCTCTCCAGAGGAGGGTAGTGTACTTTCTGACCTCCCCAATAGCCTTCTGCAGTGGGGAGATCCCTTTTATGTTATGGCTGATTATCGTGCCTATATAGATGCTCAGGACTTTGCCGGGAAAGCTTATCAGGATCCATCAAAATGGGCCTCCATGGCAATAAGGAACATTGCCGGATCTGGAAAGTTTTCCTCGGACCGAACAATCGGAGAATATGCCCGTGAGGTATGGAAATTAAATTCCGTTGAAGTCCCGGCTTCTGAATGATGCGAAGAATATTTCTTTTCCTGTTTTTTACCCTCTACTTTTTTAATCCGTCTCTGGCGGATCAATCCAAAAATGCATTCCCATTTCAGGTTGGTGAAAGGCTTGAATATGATTTGAAA
>CAJWWH010000125.1 GCA_913048545.1 uncultured Opitutia bacterium
TGTTTGGGGATTTGGGGTGAGCCGTAGTTCGCTCGTATTTACTCTATCCTAATGTCGATAAATGCGGCCGGTGAAAAAGTAGGCTGTGCTCAAAATCAAAGAAGTAAACTTTTGAAATAATAATTTGCTCGTGTATTACAATTGTAGTACAGGAGGGTATGAGTAAATCTTCCATAGTACAGGCACGCATGGAGCCAGAATTGAAAGCGAGTGCAGAGTCGATCTTTCGTGAGCTTGGGCTGAATTCTGCCCAGGCGATCACTATCTTTTATAAACAGGTGGAACTTAGTGGTGGGCTGCCTTTTAAGGTCGTGGTGCCCAATGAGAAAACCCGTAAGACTTTTCAACAAACCGATGAGGGGAAGGATTTGATCGTCTGTGAGGATGCCGGAGATATGTTTAAGAAACTGGGCTTATGAGCCTGGTTCCCGTTTACACCAAACAATTTGAAAAAGATCTCAAGCGTTCCCTTAAACGAAGCAAGAGAATGGAAAAATTTAAGTTGGTGGCAGAGGCTTTGATTGAGGGTCAGGATTTAGACCCGCTTCATCGAGACCATAAATTAATCGGCAATGTTGTGTGTCGCCGGGAATGTCATCTGGAATCCGACTGGTTATTAATTTATAAATTGGAAGAGGGTAGGGTTATTTTTGAAAGAATGGGTACCCACTCGGATTTATTCTCATAAACTTTTTTTGACTCACCACTCTATCCGCGTGATGCCGGCAACTTTGTCGAAGTGGCGATCCTTGCTGACAAGAGGTAGTCGGTGCTGGCGGGCAAGGGCAGAGATCCAACAATCATTGGCAGGAATGGGCGTACCTGCAGTTTTTAATTCTGCCCGGACAGAAGCGTAAGGCTCTATTGTTCCAGTGTTGGGTGACAGGACTTCGGCTCTTTTCAGAAAAGCATCGAGCCATGCCTGGAGCTGTTTACGACGTTTTGGGGTGCAACCGGTGAGCCCATAAGAATATTCACCTAGACTGATCAAGGTTGTGCAGAGACGAGGGGCAGTCGATAGTTGATTAATTAAATTTTGGTCTAGTCCAGCAAGGGCAGAAAGGGCATTGGTATCGAGGATCATTTCCACATATCTTCTTCGATTGCACGAAAGTCGTCTCCAGAAATATTTTTTTCGAAATCACTGATGGCGTCAGGGGAAACCTTGGGTAAAGAGTTTATCCATTCTTTCAAGCTTCCATCCAGGGATTCATCCTGAGCTAATTTTTGCTCAAGGCATTCTTCCATGTACTGGGCGAGTGGTTGGCCGCGTAAAGCAGCCCGGGATTTGGCTCGGCGCAAGACATCGTCCTTGAGGTTGATGGTGGTTTTCATAAAGCCATATTTACGGCAAATCCATAAATATGTCAAATTTGAGTAAAGGATTTATTTTCGTATGTTGAGCAACAAAATAATGAAAAGCTGTAAATCTCTTACTTAATTCCCCTGTTTTAAAAATTGCGATGGGCTTAAAATAGGAATGTCGTGAAATGGATGCAAAGCGAGAAGGTCGGAATCGCCCGAAAGAATAAAGTCTGCTGAGCCGTTGCTGGCGACTTCTAGGAATTTGTCATCATTCGGATCCCGGCATGCATGAACCGGTCGGATGATTTCCACTCGAATACATAAAGGAGCCAGGACTTCAAAAAACTTTTTACGATCCTGACTGGATAAATATTTATCGAATTTGGGACGGTTGATTACTTCGGCAAGTTCAGTAAGCGTGTCATCCGATACGAGTAGTTCACCCTTATGTAATGCACACTTGAGAGCTTTTCCGGGTGTGGAATCGGGCATGAGTAAATGGCTAATCAATACATTGGTATCAACCACGAACCTTTTTCCCTCATGGGAGGACATGCTTTAAGGAAGGAGTTTTTTGAGTTCTTTGTGGGTAAGACCTTTTTTCTTTGCCTTGTCAGAGACTTGTTCGCAGAAGTCAGTGAATTCCCTAAGGTTTGTATTTCTCATGCGGTCATATTCCTGAGGGGAGATGATAACCGCGGCTGGCCGGTTATGCTTTCTTACGATCACAGGTTCTCTTTGAGCTGTTTCCATCACTTGACCAAAGGACTGTTTTGCTTCGTTGGCTGATACATATTTCATCTTAATCATCTAAATTAGATGAAATAGATGAAAATATCAAGTGTGTCTTTTGTAACCTCTATAACGCTTGAAAAAACTGTCTCGTAAGAGTTTCAAAAACTTATTTTTTGATGGAGTTTTAAAAAAGAAGAGGAATCTTTTGATTTTTGAAAAGAGTGTGTTAGGTTCTTTGTTCCTCCTATTCAATGTGGTGATTGGGTAGTTGGTTTGATTTCCATATTTTAATGGAAAACAAATCATTTTAAAGATGTCTATCGAGGCCTCTTTTTTTGTGGGGAAGTTCGTAAAAAAGAAAATAATAGAAGGAAAAGATTGGTTGAATGATAAAGAATAGAATTAAGAAGAGTCTTCACAAGTTGAAGGACCCACAGATGGAATTCCCCTTTAATGGGATTGGTGTGAAGCCCCACTACGAGGTAAAAATATTTGGAACGAAACAAAATAATTTATTGTTTTATGTCGAAGAAGACGGTAGCCGATCCCGGATACATTCGATGACTTCATTTGTGGAGGATGACCAATTATACATTGGCCATTATGGAGATTATTATTCCTGGCACCCGAATGGGAAATTAAAGGGAATAACCCGAAATGCCAAGGGGAGGCAACATGGGGAGCAGGTTAGTTGGTATGCTGATGGGTCTTTAAGTAAAATTTGGAATTGGCACTATAGGAAACCACATGGTCGGTGGATGGAATGGTATGAAAATGGAGTGACTTCGTTCCAGGGACATTACCGGCTCGGTAAGAAACATGGCAAGTGGAGGGAGTGGTATGAAAATGGACGGATGAAGGTGTCAGGAGATTTCCTGGATGGATATGCCCTGGATCTAACGGTATGGAAGCCAGATGGTACGCTCTGTCCAGAGTCCGGCGTGACTGCCGGTTTCGGATACTGGCTAAGTTACGAAGAGAACGGTGAGATCAAAGACCGAACGGAAATTTCGAATGGAGAAATTGTTTACGACTTACCGGATGAAGACGAAGGCGAGGAGGATCCTTTTTAGACCGGGTTTCCTAAATAAATAATACTGGATAAAAAAGGCTATTTTTGAGAGTTCGTTAATTGATCGGTTTCTGCCTGGTATAGGATCTTGCTCATGTGGGCGACTTTATCCGGCATTTGTGAGGCGAGGTTGTTCGCTTCTGATATATCATCGGCAAGGTTAAACAATTCTGGATTGTCTCGGGTTTTGGATTTATTATCGATTCGAATGCGTAGTTTCCAGTTGCCCATGCGTA
>CAJWWH010000126.1 GCA_913048545.1 uncultured Opitutia bacterium
CCAAGTCAGGGAAGAGTTGCAACCGCCCCGTTTCTCTGGTCGATCTCTACCCCACTCTCCTGGATCTTTGCGGACTTCCGGACAACACCATGAAAAACGACCAAGGTCGTCCCCTTGACGGTTTTTCGGTCAAGCCCCTCCTCTCCGATCCTGTAAAAGGAAAGTGGGAAGGTCCGGATTATGCGATTACCGCCCTTTACAAATGGGCCCAGTATTACGACCCGGCCTACCAAAGCTATTCGCTGCGCTTTAAAGATTGGCGATACATCCGCTATGAAAACGGGAAGGAAGAGCTTTATCACACGGTGAAAGACGGGCACGAATGGAATAATTTGGCTCAGAATACAAAATTTGAGAAGAAATTAACCGGATTCCGTAAGCAACTTTTATCAATCATTCCTGAAAGTATTCCAGAAAAACCAAAGAGTAATGAGTATTGGAAGGATCAGTACTTTAAGAAAAACCCATCTGCTGATACGAATGGGGACGGAACTCTGTCATGGGCCGAACTCACTGCCCATAGGAAAATGTCCGAAGAGGAAAAAAAAGCCCTACAAAATGAACATTGGAAAAACTCATACTTAAAAAAGAATCCAGCGGCCGATAGCAATAATGATGGCATGTTGTCCTGGCCAGAATTTCACGCCCATAAAAAAAACAAGGGGTGAAAGATCTTTAATCTCAAACATAAACCCTAAAAACCAAATAATAAATGAATCGAATTACATTACTTGCCCTTCTTGCCCTAGGAGCGTTTTTTGCAAACCTTGGATTTGCCCAAGAAGCCAAAACACTTGATGCCACTGGTAAATTTATCAAAAACGATAAGGGAGCCGTTATTTTCACAGATGACGCAGACAAGAAGAAGTACTACGGCTTCAATGACGGAGTGAAGAAAAAAGTGGGCGATATGCTCAATAAAAAAGTCAAGCTTAAGGCCAAAATTAAAAAGAAGGAAGGTGCCAAGATTACTTTGATGACTTACATTGTATCGGTTAAGCCAGTAAAATAAGAGGTAGTATAATTTATAAAAGCCCGGTACTTGCAAATGAGCGATGCCGGGCTTTCTCAATTTCGGTTCCACTTTTAATTATGTTTCATAGCACAGCCTGTCTCATTATCAGCTTACTTCCAGTTGTCTGTTCGTTTGCATTAGGAGGAATGATAGCTCCCCCCAACATTCTTGTTTTCCTGATGGACGATATGGGAATTGGAGATTCCCGGGTTTACAATAAGAACAGCAAGGTATCGATGCCCAATTTGGAAAAATTAGCTGCCGCAGGAATGACTTTCAGCGATGCCCATGCACCAGCCGCCGTATGCGCTCCCACTCGTTACAGTGTTATGACAGGGAATTATCCATGGCGTGGAAGAAATCCGAACGGCACCTGGTTATTTAATATGCCATCTCAGGTTTTGAGCGGGCAACAAACTGTTGGACAGTTAATGAAAAAAGTGGGTTATCACACTGCCTTTCTCGGAAAGGTTCATTTAGGAGGAAAAGTATTCAGTAAATCAACGGGTAAACCCAAGCTTAGTATGAAGGGTGGCTTTAAAGACTTTGATTTTGGGCGAAAAGTTGAGAACACTCCTGCATCCCTTGGCTTTGACTATGCCTATGAACTGCCTCAAGGGATTCAGGGCTCTCCTTATATCGCAATTGAAAATGGAATACTTGTTGGTGATGCTGCAAAGCTCAGGGAGTGGAAAACTGGTACTTACGGTAATTCAGTCATTGAGGCCGACGGTTTTGGTTCACCCGATTGGGATTCGTCGATGGCGGGTCCGGTTTTAACCGAAAAAGCATTATCTTTTCTCAAAAAACATTCTGAAAGAAATGAAGCAGATGGAATACGAAAACCGTTCTTCATGTATTATTGGAGCCAGTCTTGTCATGTTCCTCATACCCCCCCTGATGAACTGATGGGGGAAAAAGTAAAAGGTGCATCGCTGGACGCTCATCTGGATATGTTGGTGGAGGCTGATATAAGCCTAGGAAAAATAATTGAGACTCTCAAAGCGAATGGTGAACTGGAAAACACACTGATTATCTTCACCAGCGATAATGGGGGTTTATCCCGTGGTCTTCCAGGAAAGCACAAAGGCGGGCACAATTCCAATTCAGGCTTTCGAGGAAGTAAAGCACAGGTGTATGAAGGAGGCCATCGGGTTCCCTTCATCGCCCGATGGGGGAATGGGAAAGAAAATTCACCTATTAAACCGGGTACCCTTTCCGATGCATTAATTGGTCTGCAGGATCTCTATGCAACATTTGCTGAAATTACTTTTCAGCCGATGCAAATATCTGATGGGTTAGACAGCCAGTCCTTTTTAGGAACTCTGCTTGGAAAAAAGGACGAAAATACCCGTTCGTCCATTCTTATTCAGGCAAACAATGGCAAATATCATGGACAACAATCAAAGAAGTCCGTGAGGGAAAATTCATGGAAATTAATATGCACCAAAGATCTCAAACCCATTGAATTGTATAATCTCGCCAGTGATCCTATGGAAAGCCAAAACCAGATTGCAGAAAAATCTCAACTAAATCGGGTAAAACGAATGAGTTCAGAGCTGAGGAAAATTTTAAATTCATCCAGAAGTACCGATCCTTTTCTTTTAGAAACTGGAGAAAAGAATCATACGAAGCCCAAAATCCATTCCAAACAACTTTTTTCCCCTACAGCAAATCTGCTTTGTCAGATTAAAATACCCAAGGGAAACGAAGTCCAAAATTGGGGAGGTAAATGGAAGGTCGAAGGAAAAAGTCCAATGAGGATTTCACTAACCCCGAGAATGGGAGATAAATGGAATATCAACGGTTACAAACTTGCCGGCATTCCGATTCAAAACTGGGAACAAGGCGTTACCACCATGGAAGGAAGATTGAACAATGGAAACCTTACGAGTTGGTCACACCATGCCGTTGGATTTGCGGTAGCTCCAAGTTGGGAAAAAACCATCTTGGGTTTCCCCTTTCCTATGATTGAAGATCGCTACCTGGGCTCGAATCTTTTTAAGGATCAACTCGCGAAACCAAATGGACATCGCGTACATTGGAGGAGGTTCTTTCCAGAAGATGTCCGTGAAATTGTTTTGGATCTCAGCTCCTCGTCCGGGAAAATCAATGCAGTGATTGGTGCACCAGTTCTAGGTTGGCAAAATAATGAGGAATTCAATAAACAATTGGAAAGTCTTCCCTATCTCGATGAACTTGGACAGGTCAGTGC
>CAJWWH010000127.1 GCA_913048545.1 uncultured Opitutia bacterium
TGAAAATTCTAATACTTCGGGGTATAATATACTTATGAAATCAAGTCCTGAACCAGCCCTTAATGAGTTCAAGTTTCATTACCACTTTGAAAATGCTGTGGGTCATTCTGACAAGTATTTTCTCGCACATTCTTTTGACGAGGCAAAGGAGATGTTTGATTATGCATGCTGTAAAAGGCATCTGCACCCTCAGTTGGACAAAGTGGAAATGTGGAATCGTTGGAATTACAGTTGGGAGAAAATTCGAGTTTCTGAAAGCGGAAACTCATTAAATTAATTTTATTTCCCAGTGCGAATTAGACATTCGGGCGAAATTTTTTCGTGTGCATTATACTGATAAGCCCACAGAATTTTTCCGCTGGTTACGCATCCATCGAGACAGACTAAGTTATTAATTACTTTGGGTTCATGCTCGGGTAAACAATAATGACCAAAGAAGACGGGTCGTTCATTGATTGAATAGGATTTTTCCGGGAGTTTCATTTTATTTTCGAATTCAATGTTTTTCATTTTTTGACAGGCAGGAAAGAAATCCGCTCCGCTGATTGTTTTCTTTCTCTTTTCCCACCAGCGAATACGTGCTTTTCTTCTTTGAATCCCAAACCGGTCAAAGTATTTTAGTTCTTCATGCACTGGTACTGAAATTCCTCTTAAAATAATTTGGACGGCCTCTTTAGTATCGGAATTTTTTGACATTGTGGTCCGAATGAAATGTTCGTCCTTCCAATCTTTGTTCTTTAACAATTCAATGGATGGAAGATGCCATGCGGCATGAACCACCCGGAAATCGGGGAATTCCAGAAATAAAGGCAAAGAGCGGATCCAGGGAATAAATTCAATCAAGTGCGGATCCACATTGGAGGGATTGATAGTAAATTGTTGAAGTAATCCAAACTCATGATTCCCGAGGACAATGTATGCCTCTTCACATTGATGCATTCTCCTGATGATTGTAAGAACTCCAACGGTTTCCTTTCCCCGATTAATAATGTCTCCAACAAAAACGGCTTTTCGTCCCCGTGGATGAAAAAACGATTCATCTTTTTTTAAATATCCCAATTGATCGAGTAGTTCTTCGAGTAAGGACATGTGTCCGTGAACATCACCGATAATGTCATATCCGTTCATCAATTAATCATCGCTCGATCAATTCCACAGACTTTTACTGATATGCAGATTTTCATTCATAAAGGTTTTGACTTTAACCTGAAATTACGAAGAGGAAAGAAATTTGTATTTTCTTTCCCCAAATTTAGAGAAGATTAAGGTTGGAAAACATTTGCTCCTGACGGGTTAGGATTGCTTTTTATGGCCGGTCTCAATGTGTTTGGTTATGCCTTTAATTTTCTTATTTATTCTGAAGTTTAACTATTTATTATTGCATTAGTGAAGAAGTTAACTTGTTTTCCAACTTTCATTTTTTTGCTCACAACTTTTCGTCGACCCAATAAATTTTAACATGGGAAACCCTTCACAACCCAGCCCACCATCTTTGGATCAGGCAAGATTGACGTCGTTACATCTCCCCAACGGGAATGTGTCCACTCCCGTATTTATGCCCGTGGGCACACAGGCCACGGTAAAAGGTATTCTTCCAGGTGATTTATCGGATGTGATTGGTGCACAGATTATTTTGGGAAACACTTATCATTTAAATCTCCGGCCTGGAATGGAGGTAATCAGGCGGGCGGGCGGACTTGGCCGTTTTATGAATTGGAAAGGCCCAATTTTGACCGATAGTGGTGGTTTTCAGGTTTTTAGCCTGGCAAAATTACGAAAATTAAATGAAGAGGGTGTTCTTTTTCACTCCCACATTGATGGAAGTCAGGTCTTTTTAGGGCCAAAAGAAGCCATTGTTATACAGGACACACTCAAATCAGACATTGCCATGTGCCTGGATGAATGTCCTCCCGCTGATGCGTCGGAAAAAGAAATTTCAATGGCGGTTGACCGATCCACAAATTGGGCAAGGTCATGCAAGGACGCGTGGGGAAGAACGGATGCGGAGACAGACGGGAGAAAACTCTTTGGGATTGTTCAGGGTGGTCGCTTTCCAGATTTAAGAAGACGATCCGCGGAAGAATTACAAGAGATAGGCTTTTCCGGATATGCTATTGGAGGGGTGAGTGTGGGAGAATCGGAGGATGAAATGATCGAACAGGTTTTCAGCACGGTTCAGTTCCTACCCAAAGAATTACCCCGCTATGTAATGGGAGTGGGCACACCCACCCAGTTACTTCAAATGGTTGGATTTGGTATCGATATGTTTGACTGTGTCCTGCCCAGTCGGGCTGCCAGGCACGGAACTGCTTATACTTCGGCTGGCAGTATTAATATCCGCAATGAAAAATTTAAGCACGATTTCAGCCCATTAGACGGGCAAACCGATTGTTTTGCTTCCCAAGAGTTTTCGAAATCTTATATTCGCCACCTTTTTATGGCGAAAGAATCCCTGGGGGGAGTGTTGTTAACTTTGCATAACCTGCGTTTTTTTGTCGAACTGATGAACGAAGCGAGAGTACAAATCAGCTTGGGTAACTACTCCAAATGGTCAACGGCATGGATCGAAAGATACAATGCAGGCATTGAGTAAAAAAAACCGGGCAGTGCCCGGCTTTTTTAAACTAAGTTTTTTTGTACTAAATATTATTTGGCTGGTGGCTTGAGATCAGAATCCTTGGGTCCTGCATTCTTGGGGGCGGAGCCTTTCCATTCACAAATATAACCTTTCACTTTCCCAGAGAAATCAGTGGTATCGGCCCATTTACCATTCTTACCGTTAAGGATCAAAAAATTAAATCCATTCGTGCCCGCAGGTTGTTTCTCATCCCAGTGTTTAAACTTGAAAGGCTCTCCGTTATCCCATGTCCATTTTCCCTCTTCAAATTCATCGGTTCCTCCCAACCAAACTAAATTATCCTTGGCCATTCTGCGCACAAATTCGTTTT
>CAJWWH010000128.1 GCA_913048545.1 uncultured Opitutia bacterium
GATTAAGCACCCCATTGTAGAGATTGGCCGGGCGATGCTGACCGGTCAGTTGATTACGGGGAGCACGGGGACGACCGCCTGGTTGAGGTTTACCCTCCTTGCGTGCGGTTTGGGATTTTTCCTGCCACTTCTTGAGTTTTTCTTCGTAATTAGCGAGAAGTTTGCCGTAATCAAAAGTCTTTTCAGTTTCCCTCCATTGATCCATGTAAGGTTTTGCGACCGTAAGCTTGTTCAGGCGGTCGCGAGGAATCCATGCCTCACAGGCGGATCCGCCCCACGCGTTGTCGATCAGACCAATCGGCACGCCCAAGGCCAAGTGCAAACGCCGGCCAAACAGGTAGCCCACAGCGGAGAAATTTTTGGCGGTTTCCGGAGTGGTGGTTTCCCATCGTCCATTAAAATTGATTTGGGGGTCCTGCGTACCCACTTGTGGCACACTGATTAGGCGAAGATTGGGGTAGTTGGCGGTCATGATCTCGAGGTCCGCATCATCGGAATTCCCCAGAGCCCAACCCATGTTGGATTGTCCGGAGCATAACCAAACCTCGCCCACTAAAATATTTTCATACTTTAAATCATTTATTTTGAGAGTTTTAGCATCGGAAGATGCTTTCATCGGATTTAAAATGATCTTCCAGTTTCCATTTGAATCCGCTTTTACCTTATGCGTTTGCCCTGCAATTGAAACATTTATGCTTTCTCCTGCATCTGCCCATCCCCAAATGGGATTTTTATGGTTTTGCTGAAGTACCATATTGGATCCGATGACTGCGGGTGTTGTAACCTCGCCTACACAAGGGAATAGACATCCGAAAAGGGCTGCTGTAATCAGACTGACATTTAATATTGAAGAAGAATTAGATAGAGATAAAGGCATGTTTTGCAGAAGAAAATGAGGAACTCTTTCGGTCAAGCAATAATGTCCTTAATTTTCGAGAGTAAATTATGAGCTTCGATTAATCATGAGATTTAAAATCGATCACCAGAACATCATCCAGGCACGGTTTGAGTTGGGATACGAATTTCTGGTGTTCGGGATGAGGCAGGTAGTTTGTACGTGCAAGTTCATCTTTAAAAGTTATAATAAAGCAGTGAGTAAGACCTTTATTAAGATTTTCCGGACTATTATTTTCGCCCCCTTCAATTCTAAGCACACCTGGTATTTTTTCCTGAAGTGATAGAAACAACTTTTCGATCTTTTTAATTTCAGAGGGAGATGAATTATCCAAGAATTTAAAGCAGACAATATGTTTAATATTATGATCGCCCATTCGGGGAGTTATAGAGGTTTGCTTCATTCGAAAATTATTTTGAACATAATAGAAATCGCGAAATTTGAAAATTTAATTCACCCCATTCTTGACTTGATGTGATTCATAGTCAAAATAGTAAGCATGAGTACTGACTTTGACTGGTTCATGGTAACAATGCCTGTTTTTGCCTTAATTGTGTGGGCTATCGTAATGGTAGGCTCTATGGAGAAGCAGCCTAAGTTTCTGGATGGTGCAATTGCCAAGAAGGTTTTCGGGCTTGTTTTTATTGGTTTCTTCGGAGTCGGTATCGTCGTTTCCCTTGTTTATATGCTCCTACGTTTTTGGGAGTTGTTGGGGAATTACTGATCTTCATTTCCATCTCTTGATTTGTATTTTATGCAAGCTGTTTACACAGCTCATCATTAACTGATTTTTCAGTTTTTAAATTTACTCCGCTTACAAGAATTTGTTTCTATTCCAACTTTCGAAGCACTTTTCATGGAGCGGTTTGGATATTCCAACCAATTTTACTTCATTCCCATTCAGTTGTTGATCTTAAAAAGTTCTTCAAGTTATTTTTTGGATTTTGCGTATCAGATCAGTCTGCCGGACTAATGTCTTGTTATTGCGTATAGCCATCGCAAAAGCGGCAGGATCGCCCACGAAGATAACTTTTTTCTTTGCTCTTGTCAGTCCGGTGTAAACCAAATTTCTTTGGAGCATCATGAAATGTTGCTTAAGGAGTGGGAAAATGACTACCGGGTATTCACTGCCTTGGCTTTTATGAACGGATATGGCATAAGCAGGTTGTAGGTCGGTAATTTCCATCCGTTCGTAAATAATTCTCTTCCCTTCAAAAAGGATTTCAATTTTCCCGTTAATGGAATCAACGGAATCTATAATGCCCATATCCCCGTTAAACACATCTTTGTCATAATTATTACGGGTTTGAATAACTTTATCCCCTTCACGAAATATATTAAATCCCATGCTATGAGTGGCACCTTGTGGGTTAATGGAATCCCGTATTTGATCATTCAGGTTACCAATCCCGGCAGTTCCCCGATGAAGAGGAGCGAGGACTTGCACATCCTGCCTGGGATCAATCGAAAATTTTCGGGGAAGAACATGAGCACAAAGCTTGGTCACAGTTTCAACGCATGATTCGGGAGTTACCGCACGGATGAAGTGAACATCCTGAGATGGATTGATGTCATCCAGGGAATCGATCGGGGTAGGAGGGGAACCCTTTCCGGCAAGAATTCCGTGGGCAAGACTAACGATACCGCTATTTTCAGCCTGTCGAAAAGTAACCTCCAACCGTGTCACTGAGAATAATTCGCAATCAATGAGATCCTTGAGAACATTACCGGATCCAACTGAGGGTAACTGATCTGAATCTCCAACCAATAATATATGTGCATGGGGAGGGACGGAGCGAAAAAGTGCGGAGGCGAGGCGAATATCGAGCATGCTGGTTTCGTCCATGATCAAAAAATCGCAAACCAGAGGAGATTTTTCATTTACAGTGAAGCCGCCGTGACTGGGGTCAAATTTTAATAATCTATGAACGGTTTGGGCAAAGTGGGATGCACTTTCTGCCATCCTTCGGGCAGCCCGACCAGTTGGGGCGGCGAGCATAACCTTTGCTTTTTTTGC
>CAJWWH010000129.1 GCA_913048545.1 uncultured Opitutia bacterium
TGGTGCAGGAAATTGTTGAGGTTGGGGTTCCCCTGATCGAGGCAGTTGATATAAACCAGTCTAAAGAGCCCGACCTGGACGAAACCGTTTATCCCACTCCCGTGAGAATATCCGAGCCAATACCGGGTACACCCCTGGGATCGCTGAAGAATTCGCCTCCGCTTGCCATTCCGCGACCTGAAAATGGATTGGAGGCACAATTCAAACAAATCGAAGATTCTTCTAAGAGTGAATCAGCACCCTCAGCAGTCTCGGATAATAGTAAAGGTTTGAACTTGGACATTACTGCACAAGTGGGATTGCGTACTTACCGTACGAGTAATGTGCTTCGTCAAAAAAGCTCACTTGCGGAAAACTCTGGTGTTTTTGAGTCGAGTGTGGGAATGGGCGTGTCCGGTTCGCAGACAAAGCTGGGTGAGTATGTTACGATGATTCCAGGGATTGACCTTTTCATGCAATGGGCAAACTTTGAAGAATATTCTGGTTTGCTGGATTATCGTTTTGCCATGGCAAAAGGAGATCTACAGTTCGGATTACCCAAGGATTTCACTGTTGGGCTTTCTTTGGATTATAATGTTTTGTATAACCTGAAGAGTGGCGATCGTGCTTTTGATTCAATCTCCCCATCTCTTTCAATCCAGAAGCTTTTTCCGCTAACGGAAGAATCTTTTTTAATTTTGGAAACCATGATCCGCTGGTCAGATATGACGGCGGTCAATATTTTCCCTGCTGCGGGTATCTTTGCGGATAGTGGTAATAATTACCAGAATTCTCTTTCCCTAAGTTATATTCATTCATTTGGGGAAAATAAAAAGTGGACATTTATGCCCCGAGTTTCCATTAACCGAACGAATTACTCTGTTTCCCCGAATCTTGGTCGTTTGGATTACTTGTTTTCTGGTGGGGCAAGCCTGATTTATCAATGGAATGAATGGTTTGGGGTTCAGGCTTTTTGGACTTATTTTTCGATGGATTCGGATAGTATCGACGATTTCAATGCACAAGACCTTGGAATTGCCGTCAGTGGAAATTATCAATTTTGAAGGTTTGACCTTCTTAAATATCTTCCTTTTGATCATAAGATCATGGATTGGAAATTATTCTTCACTATCGGACTGTTCTTCTCTTCTGGTTTACTAAAAGCTCAGTCATCGCATTTGTTATTGGTTTCTCTTGGGGAAGGCGCTTTAACCACCGGATCCACAGGAGAGAAAGTTCCTCTAAGTCGGGCAAGTTACCTGCCGATGGATCAAACAATTTCGGTCCGTACAAAAGGGGGACTGGAGACAATGGTGCCCGGGGCAAACTTTAGGTTTGGGTCTGAAACAAATTTTATAATTGAGGAGGATGGAGTTGCCCTGAATGCTGGATCGGTAATGATTCAATCGCGCAAGATTGAGCATGCAGTCACGCTAAAATGCCCGGAAGTTTCTTTATCGATTTCAGGAGCGGGAACCTGCCTTGTTGAAGTGGGTACAAATGGTGGATGTAAAATTGTTGGTGTTTTAGGCCGATTTCGCTTACAGGTGGCTGAGAATTTAAACTCTGAGGTGATGCCTGGAGAATTGTGCTTTCTGATGCCAGGTGATCGGGGCTTTGGAAAGAAAATTAATATTAATTTAGAGAAACTAATTTCTTCCTCCTTCCTCCTGTCTGCTTTTCCCAATCCTCCATCCCTTGAGAATTCTCTGAAAAACATCGCCAAGCAACAGGAACAGGCAATTGGGAAGTCTTTTAATGCAGAAGTTGGTGATTCCAGGAACCCCGACAGTTTTGAGATTATTGAAAATAACTCAAACCCAAATGATACGGATCCAAAGTCTCAGAAAAATTTGTCAATTGAAAGAAATAATCAGGGATATTTGGTTCCTGAAATTGATCCACTGACTGAACTATTGGGGCGAGCTCCACGAAGATTTGGAGAGGATGTAAATAGGCCTGTTTCCCCTGAAGTCACCGAAGAACTAGAGAAGATCACTCCAAAGTCCGTAAAGATCCCACCGGTGGGACCCGCAGAACCGATAGAAGCGGTTGTGGAAACTGAGCCTGAGGAGGCTTCCCCCCGTCCTTTTCCTTCTCGTCTTCTGCGAAAAAATAACCTAGAAAATTGAAAGTTTAAAATAGAAATATGAATTCAATGATGCCAATCGTTCTCGCCTCCGGTTCCGGTGGCCATGATTATTTATACGGACTTTTCTTTCTGATTGTCTCCTTGGTCATTGGAGCTGCCACCCGGCACTTCCTGCAAAAGGTTCCCTTGCCCTTTACGGTATTGTTGCTGTTAATCGGTTTAGCGATGGGAGCCTTAAACCGGGCATATGGACCCCATGGCGGACATGCCCATGAGGGAGGGCATACCGAGATGGCCGAGGGGTTTATTGCCAAGTTCATTGACACGCTTAGTGGGGCTATCACTTGGGGCGGTAATCTCGACGGGCATCTCATTTTATATGTTTTTCTACCCATCCTCATCTTTGAGGCGGGATTTGCCCTCGATGTGCACACCTTTAAAAAATCTTTTGCCAATGCCTTTTACCTCGCAGGTCCGGGTATTGTTACCGCCACCGTGATGTCGGGTATGGCTTTTTATGGAATGGTACAAATTTTTGGTGGCGAAGGAGGCGTCCTTTCCGAATGGAATGTGGAAGCGGGAGCCTTCCTCTTTCTGGCCTCCATGCTTTTTGGGGCGGTGGTCAGTGCCACTGACCCGGTCGCGGTGGTGGCTTTATTAAAAGAATTGGGAGCGAGTAAAAAGCTAGGTACTCTCATTGAGGGAGAGTCTCTTCTTAATGATGGTACCGCTATCGTTGCTTTTGTTTTACTCTTTGGAGTGGTTACTGCGGCTGAGCCTTTTTTGGGAACAGGTGCCTTTATTGGGAGTGCGGCCATTGGTTTTGGTAAAATCGGA
>CAJWWH010000130.1 GCA_913048545.1 uncultured Opitutia bacterium
TTTTTGAAACTGGACTTGACGAAAGTTCCATTGCCCGTCTTAAGGAAGCCCGCCCCAAGGTTTTTGTCAACGGAGGTTAAGACTTCTTTGTCTTAACTTTTGATTTTCTTTTTGGAAAAAGAGCCTTACAAATAGGACACTCCAAACCAAAGCATTTTCGTGCCTGACAATGTTCTCTGCCATAGAAAATAATTTGCAAATGTAATTCATTCCACCTTTTTTTGGGGAATAGCCTTTTCAAGTCCCTTTCTGTCTGGGTCACATTATTGCCGCTCGTGAGTTTCCATCGTTGTGCGAGCCGATGGATATGAGTATCAACTGGAAAGGAGGGATGCCCAAATGCCTGTGCCATTACAACAGAAGCTGTTTTGTGACCCACTCCTGGAAGTTCCTCCAACTCTTCAAAAGTACCTGGAACTTTTCCCCGATGTTTGTCCATAATAATTACAGATAAACCATGAATTGCCTGGGCTTTTTTGGGAGCTAATCCACAAGGTCTCACTATGGAATCAATTTGTTCCACTGTCTGAGACCTCATACTGGAAGGATCAGAAGCAAGATTGAAAAGGGCGGGAGTAATTTGGTTAACCCTTGCGTCTGTGCACTGTGCGGAAAGTAAAACGGCAATCAATAAGGTAAATGAATCACGGTGATCCAATGGGATCGGGGGATTTGGGTAGAGTCTTGCTAATTCAATATCAATATATTTTGCCCGTTCTGAAATTTTCATTACCAAAATTGTAGCATAAACATCTTAATTTCAATTGATTTAAGTGAGACAAAGTGGCTCATATAGTGGCAGTTTATAAAAATTTGGCACTCTTTATCATTTGGTTTTGAGATCTAAATTAGGGCGGTTGATCAGGTTTGACGGGAGAATGGAGTGTCTGTAGGAATCGGAACACTACTTGCAATAACATTGTTATGAATATAGATCCTGAAAAATTCACTGAACTTGGAATTTCCGCTATTAAAGAAATGGCGGAAGTGGCGAAGCGAAATGGTCAACAGGAAGTGGAAGTATGGCACCTTCTCTCCGCTTTGATGGCGCAGGAGAATGGAATTGTTCCCGCCCTGCTTGAAGAGACGGGTGTTGGTACCGCACCGGTACAACTTGGTCTGCAACGCGAACTCAATAATTTAGCCAAAATAGCTGGAGATGTGAACACCTCCCGTTCCTATGCATCCACAGCTCTTACCGAAGCAATCGAGAAGGCCCAGAAGATATCCAAGGAAATGCAGGACGACTATGTAAGCACTGAGCACTTACTGATTGGATTGGCCTCGGTCGGTAAGCCAGCCACCTTCAAACAATTCCTCAAGAATTTTAACCTAACGGAAAAAAAGCTCAGGGAAATTCTAGAAAAAATGAGAGCGGGGCAAAAAGTAACTTCCCGGACACCGGAAAATTCATTTCGTGCCCTGAAGAAATACGGAATCGATTTGGTTGAGCAGGCAAAAGCAGGTAAGTTGGACCCGGTGATCGGCCGCGATTCCGAAATTCGCCGGGTTATTCGTATTCTATCCCGAAAGACCAAGAATAATCCGGTGTTGATTGGTGAACCCGGAGTCGGAAAGACAGCAATCGTTGAGGGCCTCGCCCAGCGAATCGTGCGGGGCGATGTTCCGGAAGGGCTAAAAGATAAGACGATTTTTACCTTGGAAATGGGATCTCTTTTAGCAGGTGCCAAATTTCGTGGTGAATTCGAGGAGCGGTTAAAGGCAGTTCTTAATGAGGTCAGCAAGGCGGAGGGCAGAATCGTTCTTTTCATCGACGAGATGCATACCATTGTGGGTGCGGGAAAAGCCGAGGGTGCCATTGATGCGGGTAATATGCTAAAACCTATGCTTGCCCGGGGAGAACTCCACTGTATTGGAGCGACCACACTTAATGAATACCGTCAGAATATTGAAAAGGATGCCGCGCTCGAGCGCCGATTTCAAACCGTGCTGGTGGACCAGCCCAATGTGGAGGATACCATTTCGATTCTGCGTGGTTTGCGCGAACGTTTTGAGATCCACCACGGGGTAAACATACGGGATGAAGCGTTAGTTAATGCGGCGGTTCTTTCCAACCGCTATATTTCCGATCGCTTCCTTCCAGATAAAGCAATTGATTTGGTTGATGAAGCCTGTGCTATGATCCGCACGGAACTGGACAGTATGCCTGCCGAACTCGATGAAATTAGTCGCCGTGTGCTGCAACTCGAAATTGAGGAAACTGCTCTTAAACTGGAGAAAGATAAATCGAGTCAGGATCGGCTGGATAACTTAAGCAAGGAGCTCGGGAATGCCCGGGATAAGATGGAGACCATCAAGCGAAAATGGGAAAATGAGCGCAAGGGAATTGATGATGTACGCGTATTGCGCGAGCAAATTGAAACGATGCGGGCCGATATGGAGCGGGCTGAACGGGCTTATGATTTGAATCTGGTTGCTGAGCTTAAACATGGAAAACTTCCTACCTTGGAAGCGGAGTTGGAAGCCCTTGAAAAAGTGGATAAGAAAGACGATTCCATTCTTAAAGAGGAAGTCACAGCCGAAGAGATTGCGGATATCGTTGCTCGCTGGACCGGCGTACCGGTGACCAAATTAATCGAAGGAGAACGGGAAAAAATCCTTCGCCTGCAGAGTATCTTGCATGAGCGGGTAATTGGACAGGATGAAGCGGTTGATTCGGTTGCCGAAGCCATCATGCGTGCCCGGGCCGGGATCAAGGATCCCAATCGTCCAATAGGCTCTTTTCTTTTTCTGGGTCCAACAGGGGTCGGAAAGACTGAGTTGGCCAAGACTTTAGCAGAGAGTCTGTTCGACAGTGAGAA
>CAJWWH010000131.1 GCA_913048545.1 uncultured Opitutia bacterium
CATTGTTGACAACAACCAGCTGCACACTGTCTGCCAAAGTGCTCAATGTCCCAACATGGGGGAATGCTGGTCCCGGGGAACAGCAACATTAATGATCCTTGGAAATATCTGTACCCGGGCATGCTCATTTTGTGCGGTGCAGACCGGAAAACCCACCGAGCTTGATTTAGCGGAACCCCCAAGGGTTGCTGATGCAGTCGCTAAAATGGGACTGAAGCACTGTGTGCTAACCTCGGTTGCACGAGACGATTTGCCTGATGGTGGTGCAAAAGTATGGGCGGCCACCATTCGTGCCGTCCGTTACAGGAATCCGAATACCGCAATTGAAGTTTTAGTACCCGACTTTAAAGGCAAATTCGAAAATTTAGATATCGTGCTTGCCGCCAAGCCTAATATTTTTAATCACAATTTAGAAACTGTTGAACGCCTGCAAAGACCGATACGGAAAACTGCTTCCTATCAGAGAAGCTTGGATGTACTTGCCTACGCCAAGAAATCCGGGTTTCCCATCAAATCGGGGATCATGCTTGGACTGGGAGAAGAAGAGGAAGAGATCCGCCAGGCTTTATCAGATCTTGCCGATATTAAACTGGATGTTCTGACATTGGGGCAATATTTACAACCCAGCCCGGAATACGCTCCCATTGCACGCTGGGCCACTCCCGAGGAATTTTCGCAATGGAAAGATGAGGCCCTCGCCCTTGGCATACAAGTAGTTGAATCAGGTCCTTTGGTTCGGTCTTCCTATCACGCGGACGAACAGTCCGCGCGTTTTTCCGCGGAAGAACGTGCTTCTGCCTGACCGACTGAATTGTTATTGCGGAGAATCAATTCTCCATAGCCCCATTTCCGTTCTGATTAAAATTGAATCATTACACACAACTGGGGAAGCCAGCGTTTGTTCTTCCAAGTCATTTGTGGCGATCAAATTAAACTTTTTATCGGCATCAAAAATAAAAGTTTTTCCTGTTTCATCAGTGAGAAAAATTTTCTCATTTGAATAAAGCATCGAGGGAGAACAGCTTCCAGCTACCCTTTCCATCCAGATCAATTGACCGGTCTTGGCATTCAAACAGGAGACCACCCCGTGATCAGCCGCCATAAAAAGCAAGTCATTCACCACGACCGGCGATGAGTTCCGCGGAGCCCCTTTTCTGGTTTTCCACACAAGATTACTTTTGGTTATATCTCCCCTTCCCCCGAGTTTAATTGCATAAAAAACCGGACTGTCATATCCACTGCTTATATAAATAAGACCTTGGTGAAAAATCGGTCTTGGTACCACAGAGTATCCATTTGGGTAATTAAATTTCCATATCTGATTCCCATTCAAATCATACCCAAACACAAAATCACTTGCCGGACTGACGATCTGAACTGCTCCGTCTGTCTCAACGATAATGGGTGTGCAGAATGAAAAATTTTTTTGGGCCTCACTCTCACGGGGAGTGCGCCATTTAATTTGTCCAGTTTTTTTATTCAGGGCGTAAAGACAGGGATTCTCTTTTCCGTCCGCACTTATCAACAAGAGGTCATCATAAATTACCGGAGAAGCACCGCTGCCGTGCACCGGTTCATAATCTAGCTTACTTTTCCAAATCACATCCCCGGTTAAATTAAGACAAGCCGTTCCTAGATTACCAAAATGTACATAAATATGTTTTTGGTCATAAAATGGTGTCGGGCTCGCGTAGCTGTTCTTTCTGTGAATACGGGGCTGGGTTTCATATTCAAATAATTTTTTTCTCCATTGAATCTGACCGGAATTAAAACCAACCGAAATAACTTCCAAGGTAAGCCTACCCTCATTTTCAAGGGCATTAGTAAGTAATATTTGCTCATCTACACAGATCGGCGAAGACCACGCCTTTCCATCCAAAATTATCTTCCAGGCTACTCCTGTATTTCGGTCCCATGTTGTGGGCAGCCCATTGGACTGAGCATGCCCGTTTCCCAGGGGCCCCCTAAATTGAGGCCAGTCCTGCCCGCATGCTGATACGGACAGATAAAGAAGTAAGAAAATGGTCATAATTTTTTCCATCCTAAAAATATGCGGTGAAGCATCCGAGTAATCGATCTTAAAACAAAGAATTCAAAAAATTCCACCTGTCACACAAAATAAAAAAGAGGCATCCCTTTTGAGGATGCCTCTTAAAATTTGAGATAAGGAAACTCCTTACATCATGCCATGATCGTGATCATGTCCTCCGGGAGCAGGTTTCTCCTCCTCGGGAATGTCAGTAATCATGCAGTCTGTTGTCAACAAAAGTCCGGCCACAGATCCTGCGTTTTGCAGAGCGGTACGGGTAACTTTAGTCGGGTCAACGACACCGGCTTTAATCAGGTCTTCGTGCTTGTCAGTGGCAACATTGTACCCCATAGCCGCTTTGGACTTAAGGACTTGCTGCACAACCAATGAACCTTCAACTCCAGCATTATCGCAAAGCTTGCGAAGAGGAGATTCAATTGCACGACGCACAATTGCAGCACCAATCGCTTCATCACCTTCAAGAAGGGTGGCAGCTTTTTCCACTGCATTAGCTGCACGAAGAAGGGCCACACCACCACCGGGGAGAATTCCTTCTTCCACTGCGGCACGGGTAGCATGTAATGCGTCTTCCACGCGGGCTTTCTTTTCCTTCATTTCAGGTTCGGAAACTGCGCCGACATTAATCACCGCAACTCCACCAGCAAGTTTAGCCAAGCGCTCCTGAAGTTTTTCACGGTCATAATCAGAAGTGGTTTCTTCGATTTGACGACGAATTTGCTTTACACGACCCTGAATGTCAGAAGCTTTTCCTGAACCCTCGACGAT
>CAJWWH010000132.1 GCA_913048545.1 uncultured Opitutia bacterium
AGAGGGTAACTGGTCCTATGTAAAACTCCCTTTCATTTTAGGTATTGCCTTGGCAGCAGTCGGAGGTTACCTCGCCACCAAGCATGCTCCCAAGCCGCCCAGCACACCACCTGCGGCTGAGGCATCCAAGTCTTAAATAATCCTGCATCCTCCGTCATGACCATCCCAGTCGGTGACCTGGAAGTGGCCGAGAGGTGGGAACGCAAGCGTTGGTCTGATTTTAAGGAAAACCTGGGCCTTCTCTCCGCCAGCAATCATTTCCAAAAGGATCATTTTCCTGTCCTTGAGTCGTATGATTCATGGGAAAGCTTCGAAGATTTTATTTCTTATTGTCCATTTACAAGCAAGGGTGATTTGGCAAGAGATCGAGAAAATAATCCGCCGTATGGAAGTAACCTAACCTTTCCGCTTTCGGAGTATAAGAAGTTTAATCAAACGAGCGGAACACAAGGTAAGCCGATGGTCTGGCTGGATACTATGAATGATTGGCGCTGGATGCTCGGAAATTGGGACCGCGTATTGGAAGAAGCGGAAGTCAGCCCCGGAGACCGCTGTTTTTTCGCTTTTTCCTTTGGTCCGTTTCTTGGTTTCTGGACAGCCTATGAAGCCGCAACTCAAAAGGGTTGTATTTGTATGCCGTCCGGAGGTCAGAGCACGGAACAACGCTTACTTGGAATGATTCAACATAAAGCAGAGCATTTATTTTGTACACCTACCTACGCCATGCGCTTATCCAACTTGGCCCAAGAGTCGGGAATTGATCTTACAACGCATTCGCTTAAGTCAATCATTCTCGCGGGCGAAACGGGTGGAAGCATTGGTTCAGTACGGGAGCAGATTTCCACGGTATGGGGTGATGGGATAAAAATATTTGACCACTACGGGATGACGGAGGTTGGGCCAGTAGCCTATGAAACCCCGGGAGGTCAGGGTGGATTACGAATCATTCTCGACAGTTATTTCCCTGAAGTTATTGATCCGGAAAGCAATCTGCCAGTCAATGATAGTGAAAAAGGTGAATTGGTTCTTACTACTTTGGGTCGAGTGGGGTGCCCGGTCTTTCGGTATCGAACTGGAGATTTAGTTATTGCCAAGCGAGGCTATGATGACATGGGCTTGCCAACCTTTGATCTAATCGGTGGAATTCATGGAAGAGTGGATGATATGGTGGTGGTTCGAGGAGTGAATTTATATCCATCTGCAGTGTATGCAGTATTGGAAAATTTTCCGGAAATTATCGAATACCAAGTCGTTTTTGTAGAGCGTGATTGTATGCTTGAAGCCCAAGTAAATCTTGAATCCAGTATGAATATATCAGATAAAGTGGAACAAGCCTTTCAGGAATCCTTTTCTTTACGCATATCAGTAAACAGGGTTGAAGCAGGAAGTTTGCCCCGCCCTGAAATGAAGTCTAGAAGATGGATAAAACCTTAAGCAGAAGAATTTTTACATGAAAAATATGATCGAAATTTCCAACCTTTCAAAAACTTTCCCTTCTCCGGATGGGGAAGAAACCGTGCATGTTTTCAGTCAAGTTGATTTACAGGTAAAAAAGGGATTATCCGTGGCAATTGTAGGCCCTTCCGGTTCTGGCAAAAGCACATTGCTAAATATTATTGGACTACTGGACCAGCCAACCGATGGGAACATTCAGGTGAATCAGCAAAATTTGGCAACACTTTCAAAAGAGGGTGTTGCTGAATATCGAAATCAAACTGTTGGTTTTGTTTTTCAGTCTCATCATCTTCTTCCATCCTGTACCGTTTTGGAAAATGTTATGGTTCCTGCTCTAGCCGGCTTTGGAAAATTTAAGGAGGAAGAAACTGAAGACCGTGCAACAGAGTTATTAAAAGATGTTGGACTCGGACATCGTTTGTCCCATTTACCAAGTCAAATATCAGGAGGCGAAAAGCAACGCGTTGCGGTTGCCCGTGCACTTATAAATAATCCGTCCGTTTTGTTGGCAGACGAACCAACTGGAGCCTTAGACCAAAAGAATTCAGATCATCTAATTAATTTACTTAAGCAGTTGAATGAACAACGGGAGGTGACCTTGCTGATCGTTACTCACTCGAAGGATGGCGCAAATCAAATGGAGCAAGCTTACGCTTTTCATGAAGGCAGCTTGATTCAGGATAGATAATGAGTCTTTGGAAGATCATTTTTAGAAACCTGCTTTTTTTCCACAGGCAAAATATCGGTATTATTTTTGCTGCCGCTTTATGTGGTGTGGTGTTGACCGGCGCTTTGACGGTGGGCGATTCCGTTCGTTCCACCCTACGGGGAATGGCTGAAAAGAGAATCGGGAAGGGGGATGTAGCCATGCTTTCTCCGGACGGTTTTTTTGAAGAAGATCTAGCGGATCGTATTAGAAAAAAGCTATCAGGAAATACTGTAGTCTCGCCGATTGTCTTATATCGTGGAACCTTAACGACTCCGGATGGTTCGGTACGGGTGGCCAATGTGCAGGTAATCGGTGTGGACGAGAGATTTTGGAAACTTGCACCTGACTTTGCCCACACTCCATTGGGCACTTGGTCGGTCAAGAAAGAGTTTCCAGAATGGAGCTCCAACAGTTTTTTCGTAAACCAAAGACTTGGAAAAAGATTGAATTTGGAAAAAGGCGAAAGGGTAATCCTGAGAATGGAGGAACCCAGTATGTTTTCCAAAGACGCACCTATGTCAGGGGAGCGGGATAATAAATTTGTAACTATGAATAATCCATTTGGAGGAATCCTTCAAGCAGAGGGATTTGGAAGTTTTGGACTACAGGGGAATCAGCGTGAACCTCTTACTT
>CAJWWH010000133.1 GCA_913048545.1 uncultured Opitutia bacterium
AGCGTTAACTCTGTATTTTTATAATTTCTTTTATTCTTCCAGTCAGGCGGTGACTGCATCTCTGGCGGTAGCCTATATAGGGTATCGATTAATATTATTACTTTTAGATTTTTTATCGGTTGATAGTGAAAAAAAACCGGAAGTGTTTATATCCAAAAGTTCGATCCTTTCATTCTCCTCGATTATTTTGGTTTCATTTGCGACCTATGCGGAAGCTTGGTCAGGAGGTGCAGTAGTTGATTCATCAAATATCAAATTCCCACTGGGCATTGCGATCCTAACTTTACTTTGGGGAATACTGAGCCGGGTGCGCCCTGCGGAAGAAAACTCGAGAGTTTTCTTTCATTTGTTCAATTCTAACTCGCCTACTTCACATTCGTTCAATGAGAAATCCGAAAATTTCAATGCTGATAAAGGGAAGTCGAATTTACCCACATGGTTGCTTCCGGTATTGGCAACTTTAGTCCTGGCATGTGTCGGTGTTTTGGGGGGTATTCAAGGAAAGATTTTCAGTAAGCTACAGAGTTACGTTGCGGCCGGGGAGGGGAAATCATCTCAGGTTTACTCTTCCGGAAAGGGATATAATTTGCATTATTTGGATGTGGTTTCAACGGTCCGGGAAGCCAGTAAAATTCCCAAAGATGTGGTGCGTAACCGAATCTTAGCCGATGCACCTTCATGCTCCTGTCCAAGATGCCTGCCTCAAAATGAAAAGAATGAATCTACGATCATTCCCACCGCTATTATTGGATTTATTGGCGTCTTTTTATTAATTTTACGGTATTGGGAGTTTTGCATTGCGATCCCTTTTCTAGCGATTGCATACTATTGCTTCGAGGGTGCAGTTGGATTACGGTTTACTGTACATGTCGGAAATGTTGCGGCATTAGGCCTTGTTTTTCTTATCATGTCCGTTTTGTGGAGCCTTTCACGAAAAGTTTTTTCGGAATCAAATCTCCTTAAATGGGGTTCGCTTGGCATTTCTGGTTTGGTCGTCTGTTTTTTTGCCCTCCCCAATATTCAGCATGCTAAAAATTATAATTCCCATGTTGTATACCCGATCAAGACAATTGAAGTTTTAGAAAAATTGAATGAAGCGTCCGATCCGGATGACTTTGTTGTCACTTGGTGGGATTATGGCTCAGGGTGCTGGTTTTACGGGAATACCCGGACATTTACCTCACCGGCCCATCAGACCTATGATAATTTTTTAACCTCTGAAATATTACGCTCCAACTCGCCAAGCCGTGCCGCCAATCTTGCTCGGCTCAAAGCGGAAACATTTGTTGGATTACAGGCACAGCGTGATCGGGGGGAAGTTACTTTTGGTACTGCAGTTCAAGCGATATTCAAGGATGGCAAACCTGATCTTATGTTTTACCAGGGATTGCTTAATGATATTTCTGACAACAACTTTTCTCTGCCTTTGAAAAGTCGGGATGTTTTTCTTTTCTTGCCTTACGAGATTTTACGAATTTTCCCCACAATTTTAAGTTTTAGTTCCAGGAATTTGTATTTCCCGCAAAAATACGGAACTAATAATTCCGGGAAGAAAGATCCGCCCATGATGATTCTTAGAAATGGAAGACGGGAGGGAAGTTCGGTAGCTTTTGATGGAGGGTATCGACTGGATCGGCGCGGATACTTGAAAATGGATGGTCAGAGCGGAGGAGTCATTTCATATGGTCAATTGCTTGAAGTACAGAATGATGGAAAGCCTGCAAAAATGGTTGATCTGCTTGAGTTAGATGGATTAAAGATTCCCGCGAGCCCAGATTCATCCGCAGCGAGAAGGCTTCTCTTCATTAAGGAAAAAAGTGAACTTGTAATCCTTTCGCCTGAAACCTACCGCTCCACTTTTGCCCAAAGGTTTTTATTGGATCGCTTTGATGAAAAAGCCTACCTTCATCCGGTTTTCGAGCGGGGACCTTTTCCCCGAAACCAGCCCTACATGGCACAAGCCGACTGGGTGACTCAGTCTGGGACAACGCTTTCGCTGAATATGCGCGGCGGATATCGTATCGACGCGGACCTTGGGACAAACTCGGCGAAAATACCGGGAGTGAACGAACCTGTCTTATTTAGTTTTCATCGCTGCAATCATCAGGGGGACGGTACAATGGTTAAACTTCCCTCTAAAGAAATGCCTGACTCACGATTTCATTTAATTCAGACCAATATACCCGTTTTTCTGGGTGGAAGAACATTTGAAGTTCCCGCAGGGGGCAAATCCTTGGAAGAGGTGGCTCAGATGAATGGGATCAAACCGCAGTCTCTTATGGTCACAATGGGGAAAGATATTTCTTATCAATTTGAAGAATTCCAAAAAATTGAGATTCCCGCGAAAGGATATGAAATG